>CAILAZ010000143.1 GCA_903832295.1 uncultured Acidobacteriota bacterium | reverse complement strand
TGCCGGTGTCGGAGGTGTGGGTCTTGTACTTCTCGATGATGTTGGTTTTCTGCTCTCGTGCTAACACTGGGAACTGACGCGCTCCTGCTTCTACTGTTTCATTGTTGTAACCACTTCAAAATACCATGTTTAGGAAATATCTGCAAAGATCGCCACAACTCGCGGGGGCCACCCTCGCATAAAACCCGCTCTCTTGTGCCTTACCCCCGCTCCTCCGCAAGATGCCGCGCTATTGTCCATACTTCTCAACCAGCCGCAAAAACTCCGCGTGCACCCGCTTATCCTCGCTCAGTTCAGGATGAAATGTAGCTGCCAGCAGCTTGCCCTGCCTGATCAACACGGCGTAGCCATCGCGCCTGGCCAGCACTTCTACCTCAGGCCCCACACGCTCAATACGTGGCGCGCGGATGTAAACCTGCTCCATCACTCCACCTGCCAGCTCGCAGGGTCCTTCCACAATCGCCGAGTCAATCTGCCTTCCGTAAGCATTACGCCTTACCGTGATGTCCAGCGCACCGACGCCCTTCTGTGCGGGATTCTCCACCTCGCGTGCCAGCAGGATGCACCCCGCGCACGTCCCAAACGTCGGCCGCGTCCGCACAAATTCGGAAAGCTTTTCAAACCCGCGAGCCCCCAGCAGATTCAAAAACACAGACGACTCTCCTCCCGGTATGATCAGCCCGTCGATGCCATCTAACTGTTCCGGGTTCCGTACCAGCACTGGCTCAGCGCCCAGTTCCACCAGTCGTCGCGCATGCGCGTCAAAATCACCCTGAAGTGCGAGGATTCCAATCTTCATCATTGCTATTTAATTTATCAGGTTGTACAAACCATCTCTCTGGAGGTTTCCCTCATGCGCCCAATCAAGCTTTTGCTGCCGCTCATCGTTCTCCTGCTTGCACTCTCTGCACTGGCCCAGCAGCAGCCATTCTCTCCAGAGGCTCTCTCCGCCGAACTCAAGCAGGCCGTAACCACCCAGCACCTTCCCGGAATCTCCGTGGCTATTTATCGCCCGGGCACCGCCATCGCTACTTTCACTGAGGGTTACACCGACATCCAGACCAAGACTCCGGTCACCACCCACACTCTCTACCGCCTCGCCTCCATCTCGAAGACCATCACCGCCGTTGCCACTCTCCAGCTCGCCTCGCATAACAAGCTCGATATCGACAAATCCGCGCAGCAGTACTGTCCCGCTTTCAATCATCATCCAGAAGTTACCGCCCGCGAGCTGCTCTCCCATCGCTCCGGAGTCCACCACTATGAGAACGACTCCACCCAATTCAACACCATCCACTTCTCCAACCTCAATGATGCCGTCAAGACCTTCGCCGCCGACCCCCTCAAATTCCCCGCCGGAACAGGCTTCCAGTACACCTCCTACGGATTCACCGTCCTCGGCTGTGAGATCGAAGGCGCATCCGCCCAATCCTACGAAGCCTACGTCCGCAGCCACATCCTCACACCGGCCAAAATGGATGAGACGTTCGTCGATGACTCTCGGGTACCAGCGTCCGCCAAGGCCACGTTCTACTCCCTCAGCGGTGTCCAACTCGTCCCTGCCGTCCCGCTCGACATCAGTGACCGTCTCCCAGGAGGCGGTTGGCTCAGCACTCCCACTGACATGGTGAAATTCGCTGATATTGTCCTGAGCCACGGCCTGCTCAGCCGCAAGTGGACCGACCGCATGTGGACCGAGACCTCACGCCCCGGCGACCCCATGCGCTACGCTCTCGGCTGGAGCGTCGGATTTGTCGGCAGCCATCCCATCTTCGCTCACGGCGGAGGACAGGCGGGAACCAGCACCAGCCTCCTCCTCGTCCCTGACCAGCACCTGGCCATTGCCGTCTTCACCAACCGCGACGGGGCTGACATGACCGGCCTCTCCCAGAAAATCGCCGCCGAACTCCTTCACGTCCCCATCTCTCCCGCGCCCTGAGCGCAAAAAGAGGCGCAGCCCGCAGGCCGCGCCACTCGCACATCTTCTGTCTTAGTATCCGCGCGTCTGGAGCAAATCCGCTTCCGCAATTCCCGACACGGCCAGCCCCTTCATCGAGCCGGTCATCTGCTCGCTTACTTCGGCCAGCACCTTCGGGTCCTTGTAGTGCGTGGTCGCAATCACAATCGCCTTTGCCCGTGACTCGGCTTCCTCGCGCTCCTTCGGAATGCTCAGGTCCAGCGGTGTCGAGCCGCCCTTCATAAAGATGCCGCTGCCCACAAACACTGCCTCTGCGCCCAACTGCATTACCAGCGAAGCATCTGCCGGAGTTGCAATCCCGCCCGCGCTGAAGTTCGGCACCGGCAGCTTGCCCGCTCGCGCCACCATCCGCACCAGCTCATACGGAGCCTGGTGAGTCTTCGCCGCCAGGTAGAGCTCCTGTTCGCTCAACACCGTCAGCTGAAGCATTTCTTTCACGATCTGCCGCATGTGCTTCACAGCGTGGACCACGTCGCCGGTTCCGGCCTCACCTTTAGTCCGGATCATGCACGCGCCCTCGGCGATCCGCCGCAGTGCTTCGCCCAGGTTGCGCGCACCGCAAACAAATGGAGTCTTGAAGGCGTGCTTGTCGATGTGGTGTTCCTCGTCCGCCGGCGTCAGCACCTCGGACTCGTCGATGTAGTCCACTCCGAGTTCCTGCAGAATCTGCGCTTCGGCAAAATGCCCGATACGAGCCTTGGCCATCACCGGAATGTTCACCGTGGCCATCACCTCTTTAATCACCTTTGGCGACGCCATCCGCGCCACCCCGCCGTCTGCCCGGATCATGGCGGGAACGCGTTCCAGGGCCATCACCGCGCAAGCGCCGGCTTTCTCGGCGATCTCCGCCTGTTGCGCGCTCATGACGTCCATAATCACCCCGCCCTTGAGCATCTCCGCCAGCCCAATCTTCAGCCGCAGCCCATTGCCATTTTTGTCAGACATCATCATATCTCCCCGCAAAAGTGCGTTCTCTTCCTGCTCACCCGCACCACGGCTATTCGCGATCAAATCAATGCCCGCCGAATCCATGTTGCAATCCAGTATTCTAGCGCGTTCTGCAAAACCCTGCCCGCAGCCGCCCACAATCCCTCGCTGCGAGGCCAAACTCGCCAGCATCTTGCATCTGCAACCACTTGCGCCGCACAATTTCTCGATGCACGCGCTTTTGTGCTTGTGTTTCAAGGGATTCTGATACATTGTTGACTCAATTCCAGCACGAAACTATAGTTGCTAGTTCTCGTCACCTCCCGGTTTCAAGGAGACATTGTGGCTTCTACCGCTCAATCGACAAGTAGTACCCTGCCCAAGGGCGTCGCGCCCCTGCGCGCAGGCGTTGGAAACTCCTTTCTCTGGCGTCGTCTCCATTCGCTGACAGGCATTGTTCCGGTGGGCCTTTTCCTCCTCGAACACTTCCTCTCGAATGCCGAAGCCCTGAACGGTGTCGGCGCCTACAACGCACAGGTAAAGTTCCTCACCGGCCTGCCCTTCCGGCTTGGCATGGAAATCTTCGGCATCTTCATTCCCCTCGCCTTCCACGCCCTCTACGGCGTTTACATCTGGTGGCGCGGTGAGAATAACGTCATCGACTATCCTTGGGCCGGAAACTGGTTCTACACCGTCCAGCGTTATTCTGGAATTCTCGTCTTCGCCTATGTGACCTACCACATCTGGTACATGCGCTTCGCCGGCGTTCACCTCGTCGATCACTACGACGCCTCTTTCTGGAAGGTGCAGCACGAGCTCTCGCATCAGCTCGCCCTCGGCATCTACGTCGTCGGCGTCATCGCTGCCTCCTGGCACTTCGGCTACGGACTCTTCCTCTTCGCCGCAAAGTGGGGAATCGTCACCGGCAAGAAGGCTCAGAAGCGCGCCCAGGCCGCCGGAATCGCTCTCTCAATTCTCCTCATGCTCATGGGACTCGCCACGGTCTACGCTTTCGTCACCGCAGAACCGCAGAAGAAGAACCCAGTGTGGGATCAGCACTCCGAGAGCGCTCCCGAACAAAGCCGGTTAATTCCTCAAAGCACTCCCAGCAGCCAGGCAAGATAGGCCGGGCCGAAAGAGAATTATGGCTACAACGACTTCTAGAATCATCATCGTCGGCGGCGGACTCGCTGGACTTTCCGCCGCAATCAAGGTTGCGGAATCGGGCGCGCACGTCGATCTCTTCTCGCTCGTCCCCGTCAAGCGCTCGCACTCCGTTTGCGCACAGGGCGGCATCAATGCAGCCAAGAACCTCAAGGGCGAAGGCGACTCCACCTGGTCGCACTTCGATGACACCGTCTATGGCGGCGACTTCCTCGCCAACCAGGCCCCCGTCAAAGCCATGTGTGAGATGGGCCCCGGAATCATCGACCTCCTCGACCGCATGGGCGTTCCCTTCAACCGCACTCCCGAAGGTCTCCTCGACTTCCGCCGCTTCGGCGGCACGCTCTTCAACCGCACCGCCTTCGCCGGAGCCACCACCGGCCAGCAGCTTCTCTACGCTCTGGACGAGCAGGTCCGCCGCTTCGAGGCCGAGGGTAAGGTAAAGAAGTACGAGTACTGGGAGTTCCTCTCCGCCGTCCTCGACTCGCAGAACGTCTGTCGCGGCATCTGCGCCATGGACCTCCGCACCATGGAAGTCCTCACCTTCCCCGCCGATGCCGTCATCATGGCAACCGGCGGCGTCGGAGCCATCTTCGGCAAGTCCACCAACTCCGTCGTCTGCACCGGCTCGGCCCAGGGATCGCTCTACCAGCAGGGCGCAGCCTATGGCAATGGCGAGATGATCCAGGTGCACCCCACCTGCATCCCCGGTGAAGACAAGCTCCGCCTCATGTCGGAGTCGGCCCGTGGTGAAGGCGGCCGCGTATGGGTTCCCAAGAACCCCAGCGAGACCCGCCCCGGCAAGCAGGTTCCCGAGGGCGACCGCTGGTACTTCCTCGAGGACTGGTATCCCAAGTACGGCAACCTCGTCCCCCGTGACATCGCCACCCGCGCCATCCACAAGGTGGTCCACGAGCACGGCCTCGGCATACAGGGCCAGCCCATGGTTTATCTTGACCTCTCGCACATCGACCGTGCCACCCTCGATCGCAAGCTCGGCGGCATCCTCGAAATCTACGAGAAGTTCGTCGGAGACGACCCGCGCGATGTCCCCATGAAGATCTTCCCCGGCATGCACTACACCATGGGCGGACTCTGGGTTGACAGCGATCAGATGACCAACATCCAGGGACTCTACGCCGTCGGCGAGTGCGACTACTCCATTCACGGAGCCAATCGTCTCGGCGCCAATTCCCTGCTCAGCTGCATCTACGCCGGCTTCACCGCCGGCCCCAACGCCGTCAAGTACGCCAAGAGCGCACCCGCGGCGCCGGACACCATTGCAGCTTCCTTTGAAGCCGAGCGCAAACGTCAGCTCGATGCCAACACCCGCCTCGTAAACAACCAGGGCACGGAGAATCCCTTCCGCCTCTGGCGCGAGCTGGGCGATGTCATGTCGCGCAACGTCACGGTCACCCGCTATAACGACAAGTTGCAGGAGACCGACGTCAAGCTCGTCGAGCTCCTCGAGCGCTACCGCAACGTCAATCTCAGTGACAAGTCGATGTGGTCCAACCAGTCGTTCCTCTTCGCCCGGCAGCTTCAGAACATGCTGCAGCTCGCGCGCGTCATTACCCAGGGTGCTTTCCTGCGTAATGAATCGCGTGGCTCCCACTACAAGCCTGACTTCCCCGAGCGTGATGACGCGAACTTCCTGAAGACCACAAAGGCCTTCTTCGCGCCTGACGCCGACGAGCCGCGCTTCGAATGGGAACCGGTGGATATTTCGCTGGTCACGCCCCGTCCGCGCCGTTATGACTCCAAGTAGAAACGAGATCCGGCCCTCTGCCTCCCACGGGGCAGAAGGCGAAAAGGTTTAGAAACTCATGGCCAATAAGAGCGTACTTTTCAAGATCAAGCGCCAGGCATCTCCCAGCACCGAACCCTTCTGGGAGGAATTCGAGGTCGAATATAGACCTGGCTTGAACGTGATCTCGTTGTTCATGGAGGTCGCGGTCAATCCGGTGACGCGGGCCGGCAAGCCCACCACACCGATCAACTACGACTCCAACTGTCTCGAGGAAGTCTGCGGCTCCTGCGCAATGCTCATCAACGGCAAGGCGCGCATGGGATGTTCCGCCCTTGTCGATAACCTCGAGCAGCCCATCACCATCGAGCCTTTCTCCAAGTTCCCGGTCATCCGCGATCTGCAGGTCGATCGCTCTGTGCTCTTTGAGAATCTCAAGGCCGTCAAGGCCTGGGTTCCCATCGACGGAACCTACGCTCTTGGCGACGGTCCCCGCATCCTTCCCCAAGTCCAGGAGCAGGCCTATCAGCTCTCGCAGTGCATGAGCTGTTGCTGCTGCATGGAAGCCTGTCCTCAGTTCAATGAGAGCACCGGGTTCGTCGGCGCAGCCACCATCGCGCAGGCCCGCCTCTTCAACATGCATCCCACTGGCAAGGTGCTCAAGCAGGAGCGTCTAGCCGCCCTCATGGGCGACGGTGGCATTCAGGAGTGCGGCTACGCGCAGAACTGCGTCGAAGCCTGCCCCAAGGACATTCCGCTCACCCGCTCCATCAGCGACGTCGGCGGAGATGTGATGAAGAAGGCGATTCTGGACTTCTTCCGCACCTAGTTCCTGCGCTCAACGGCTAAAAGGCGCGTGAGTACTCCACTCACGCGCTTTGCTTTTCTGCATTCGTGATCGATTGATCCTGAATATTCCTTGGAATCCCCGCGTTTTACCTGAGCGGAAATTCAGAGGCACTGGGTTACACTGAGTCACGTAAAATCATCATAGTGGTAGGAGCAAGCACCATTCCCCCAATGTCGCGCCGAATCTCTACCATCTCCGCCTTCATCTTCTTTCTCGGATTGGCCTTCGCCTCCGCGGCAACCGTACGTTCACCTTACCGCACGCCAAAGCGTCCGCTCCATCACGCCAAGGCCCACGTCGCCCGTTGGAATCCCGTTCTGCGCGGCTCCCACGACTCCATGCTCCGCCAGAACGACGAGATCGACCGCCTCAAGCTCACCCGCATCAATGACGATCAGCAGCTTGAAGAACTCGAACTGCGTGGCGACCTCGTCAGCCTGCATGACTCCCGGGCCCTTTCCGTCGCCTCCAACCTTGAGCTCAACCGCCGCTTCTGCCGTCCCTGGACCCGCGCCTTCCTCGAGGATCTCAGCCAGGCCTTCTACGCTCAGTTTCACCAGCCCATTCAGGTCACCTCTGCCGTCCGCACCGTTGACCAGCAGGCCCGCCTCCAGCGCTGGAATCACAATGCTGCGCCCATTGACGGCGACACCGCCTCCTCGCACCTTGCCGGACTCACCATAGACATCGGCAAGCGCCCCATGACCCGCAAGCAACGTGCCTGGTTTGATCAGTACGTCCTCAAGCTCCAGCAGCTCGGCCTCCTTGAAGCCGCCGAGGAGCGCCGCCAAGCCTGCTACCACATCATGGTCAGCAACCGTTATGAGGACTATCGTGACACTCCGGTGGACTACCGAGCCAATCGCTAACCGCCTCTGCTCTCATCGAAACGCCCGCCTCCAAGCGGGCGTTTTCCTTGCTCCTCGATTCACAGCTCCTCGCCATTGTCTCTCCCCGGCAACTTCCCTTTCCATACAACCGCGACGTAGCTCCCCTGCTCTTAGTGAGCGGCCTCTTGCAAGCAACCTCGCCTCAGGGAGAGTACCGTGAAAATTACGATGACCATTCTCATGTTTGCCCTAGCCAGTTGTCTCTTCGTCTCCGCACAAAGTGAGCAGACCGGCGCTGCCAATGGAATATTCACAACGATGACGGGATGCATTGCCGAGAAAGACGGCATGTACGTTATGACTTCCAAGAACCACCCCGAAGGTGTCCAGCTCATGGCATCCGATGACATGAAGCCACACGTCGGTCACACCATGAAGGTCAGCGGAATGATGATGAAGACGGACAACTCCCCCGCTGCAGCCACTACCGGTAGCGCTCCCACCAGCATGCACAAGTTGAAGGTATCCAAGATGGACATGGTCTCGGATCACTGCGAATCTGACTGACACCCCACGAATCCACCCTCCGTTCCACCGCTCTTCGGCGGGCCGCCCAAACCGGCCGCCCGCCATCTATCTCCACCTTTTCTCCTCCTTCGGTATAATCTGGAGTGCGCTACGGAGATAGGATGAGAACCAAGATCGCGAACGCTTCTCTTGCCCTACTGCTCGCTTCTTTTGCCATGGCATCGGCTACCGTCTTTTCACAGGCCGCGCCCGCTCCCAAGTCCCCGAAGAAGCACTGGCAACCGGCTCTCACCGCCGATGCCGTCCACAACTCCGCCATCGTCATTGACACCCATGCGGACACACCCGGACGCTTTGTCGATGACGCCTTCGATCCCTCCACCGACGCCGGCAAAGGCCACTGGGACTTCGCCAAAGCTCGCAAGGGAAACCTCGGCGCCGAGTTCTTCTCCATTTGGGTCGATCCCACCATATACAAGGATCACTACACTCGCCGTGCTCTCGACATGATCGACTCGGTCCACGAGGCTGCACGCAAGAACCCCCGCGACCTGGTCATGGCCTACTCCGCGCATGACATCCTTGCCGCCCGCACCGGCCCTCACCCGCGCGTCGCCGCACTCATTGGCGTTGAAGGCGGACACGCCATCGAGGGAGACATCCGCGTCCTCCGCGACTTCTACCGCCTCGGCGCCCGCTACATGACTCTCACTTGGTCCAACTCCAACGAGCTCGGCCAGTCCTCCGGAGACCTCAAGCCAGGCGACAACGGACGCCCCAAAGATCCCGGCCTCACCGACTTCGGACGCGACGTTGTCCGCGAGATGAACCGTCTCGGCATGATGGTCGATATCTCCCACGTCAGTGACCGTTCCTTCTACCACGCTCTCGTCGTCAGCCGTGCCCCGGTCATCGCCTCCCACAGCAGCTCGCGAGCCATCACCAACCATCCCCGCAACATGACCGATGACATGCTCGTCGCTCTCGCCCGCAACGGCGGAGTCGCCCAAGTCAACTTCAACTGCGGCTTTATCAGCAATGATTACCTCGCCCAGTCCAAGGCCTTTGAAGATGCTCATCCCGCTGAGATGAAGCGCGCCCAGCAGCTATGGCTCGCCCCCAAAACCCCCGAAACCCGCGCCGAGCTAGACCGCCTCCAGGCCATGGCAGATGCTGCCATACCCCGGCCTCCACTCAGCGCCCTTATTGACCACTTTGACCACATGATCAAGATCGCCGGCATCGACCACGTCGGCATCGGCTCGGACTTCGATGGCGTCCAGTGCCTGCCCCTCGGCATTGACGGCGTCCAGGACCTGCCCAAGATTACCGCCGAGCTCACTAAGCGCGGCTACTCGGCCACCGACCTCAAGAAGGTTCTCGGCGGCAATCTCCTGCGCGTCTTCACTGAGGTCGAGCGCGTCTCGCATCAAATACAAAACGAGCAGAATCCGGATAAGCGGCCTGAGGTCGAAATCCCCCACTCGAAATAGAACTAACCGGAGGAACTGGTTACATGCGCAAACTCTTGATTGTCTCTTCTCTGCTATCTCTCACTCTCGGCGCATTCGCGCAAGCAACTCCTCAGCGCGGCACCAAGGAGCAGCCGGCTGCCATCATTCAAACCAGCATGGGAGATATCCATTGCGTCCTGTTCCCCAAGGCTGCCCCGATCGGCACGGAGAACTTTATCGGCCTGGCCAAGGGAACAAAGGACTGGACCGACCCGAAGTCGCACGCAAAGAAGCACGGTGTCCCGCTCTATGACAACACGATCTTCCACCGCGTCATTCCCAGCTTCATGATTCAGGGCGGTGACCCTGCTGGTTCTGGCGCCGGCGATGTCGGCTTCAAGTTCAAGAATGAGACCACTTCCTCCCTCGGCTTTGACCGACCCGGCCGCCTCGCCTACGCCAATGCCGGACCCGGAACAAACGGCTCTCAATTCTTCATCACGGAAGTGCCGTACCCTTCACTCAATGGCAGCTACACCATCTTCGGACAGTGTGACGACGCCGGGATCGATCTCGTCAAGAAGATTGCCCGCCAGCCAACTGGACGCAATGATCGTCCGGTCACTCCCATCATCATCAAGCATATTCAGATCGACGAAGGTGCGGCTCCGGTCGCCAAAAAAACCGTCGCCCCTGCGCCTGCGAGCGCGAATGCACGCTGACTTTCCATTCAGGCGCAATGCGTGCTCAGGTTGTACGCATTGCGCCACTCGAGTAGCAAGCAATCTCTGTTAGGCTGACTAGTCAGCAATTACCCAATTGTAAGGAGCCGTCATGGCCGAGCGCACCCCAGGTTTATACGCCACTTTTCTTACCAACCAAGGCACCATCGTCTGCCGCCTGTTTGAGAAAGAAGCACCCAAGACCGTAACCAATTTCGTCGAACTCGCCGAGGGCAAGCGCGACTGGAAAGATAGCGTCAGCAAAAAGTCCGGCCCCGGCCCTCTCTACAGCGGAACCGTCTTCCACCGCATCATCCCTGATTTCATGATTCAGGGTGGGGATCCCAGCGGCACCGGAATGGGCGGCCCCGGCTACAAGTTTGAGGACGAAACCAAGGGCTCGCCCTACAAGTTTGACAAGACTGGCAAGCTCGCCATGGCCAATGCCGGACCCAACACCAACGGCTCGCAGTTCTTTATCACTGTCGCTGCCACTCCGTGGCTCACCGGCAACCACACCATCTTCGGAGAAGTCATCGAAGGCCAGGAAATCGCCGACAAGATCAGCACCCTCCCGCGCGGCGCGCAGGATCGCCCCAAGAACGAGGTCATCCTCCAGAGCATCACCATCGAGCGCGTTTAACGATTCGCAAACAACAAACCCCGAGGCCGAAAGGCCCCGGGGTTTGTTGTTACCACTTGGAATCTACAGCCCAATTACGGTGATCAGTTCTCTCACCGAGTCGGCGCTCTTATTCAGCGCTTCCTGCTCTTCGGCAGTCAACTTGATTTCAATGATCTGCTCCAGTCCGTTTGCGCCGAGTTTCACCGGCACGCCTACGAACACTCCATTGATCCCGTATTCGCCTTCCAGGTAAACGGCGCAGGGCAGAATCTTCTTCTTGTCCTTCAGAATCGCTTCCACCATCTCCACGGTCGAGGCCGAAGGAGCATAGTATGCGCTGCCCGTCTTCAGATACTTCACAATCTCGGCGCCGCCGTTCGCTGTCCGCTCAACCAGTGCAGCCAGCTTTGTCGGTTCAATCAGCTCGGTAATCGGAATTCCCGCAACTGTCGAGTAGCGCGGCAGCGGAACCATTGTGTCGCCGTGTCCGCCCAGCACAAATGCAGTCACGTTCTCCACGCTCACATTCAACTCCAGCGCAATAAACGTGCGGAAACGGGCCGAGTCCAGAACTCCCGCCATGCCGATTACGCGGTTGCGAGAGAATCCGCTTAGCTTGTATGCAGCCTGCGCCATCGCGTCCAGGGGGTTACTCACCACGATGATGATGCAGTTCGGCGAGTACTTCACGACCTTGCTGACCACGTCCTGCATAATCTTGTAATTCGTATTCAGCAGGTCGTCGCGGCTCATGCCGGG
>CAILAZ010000142.1 GCA_903832295.1 uncultured Acidobacteriota bacterium | reverse complement strand
ATGCTGGGGACAGGCATTACAGGCGGCAAGGCAGGCAGCGCGCAACTGGACGGCGACGCGGTGCGAAGGGTGAGCTATAACGTGGCCGCGGTGGCCGCAGTTACGGCGACAGCGCTGGAACTGGATGCGCCTCTGCTGGGCGGAGTCCCATCCGGACAAGCGAGGGTGCAGAAGGTGCTGGGGTTCTTGGATCGCGAAGGTGCGAGCTTCTTCCAGGAATGGTCGGCGTTGTTTGTGCTGGAAGAGCTGAGCGGGGGGAGGGTTTGTTTCCACTATCCGCGGCTGCAGGCAGCGTCTCCGGCAGAGGAGACGGTGGTGGAGATGGCGAGCGGGGTGAGCGCGACGTGGTTGCATGCGGAGTTCCTGGCACTGGGGGCGACCGACGCCAACGATGGCGAGACCGTGGTGTGCTACCGGAGCTATCTGCCGGCGGCGCGGACGGCGGCGTACTAGAAGCGGCGAACCCGGTGAAGATGGGCGGGGGACTGCCCTGTATGCAGGATGAGCGGAGCGGGGGAGAGATGAAACTGACGATCGACAACCTGGATGGACTGGGGGAGACGGACTACAGCGCACTGCTGGATGCCGAGACTCCGCCGAAGATTGTGCGGAAGCTGAACCAGTCCCCGGCGCTTGCAGCGTGGCTGATGAGCGGAGGCGCGGGTGTTTCGGCATCGGCTGGGAGCAAGGTGCGGCTCTACCGGGAAACAGGGGGGCTGTGGTTCAGCGGCTACCTGGAGGAAGCGCCGCAGAAGGAATATGCGGGAGTGGCGATGGGAGCGGCGGTATTCCGGATTGCGTTGAACGCCAGGGGAGAGATGCTGGCTCTGGACCGCGCAGTGCTGAGCGAGCGAGCGGCAATGGGTGGGCGGACGGCGGGAGCTGCGCTGAAGGTGCTGACGCAGGAGGTGAACGCGGCGGTTTCGCTTCCGGGCATAAAAGATGTGGCGGATGCGGGGACGATCACGATTGAGACGGGAGAGCTGTGGAGTACGGCGGCCGCCCAGGTTGCCGACGGCGCGAGAGCAGTGGTGGCGATGGAGTACGGCGCCCTGAGCATGAATCCGGTGGGCACGGTGACACGGACGCTGAGCGACAGCGACGCGGGATTTCTGCCGGAGTCGCTGAAGATTACGGCCAGCGGCGCGGTTGCCAATGATGTGACGGTGGTGGGCGGGACGGAGCCGGCGCTGTATGTGCGCGACTGCTTCACGGCCTCCGGAAAACAAACGTCATTTGCGATGTCGCGGCTGCCCTTCCAACTGAAGACGGCTGTGCAGGTGGAAGATGATTTTCACGAGGCAACGCTGGATGCGACGAAGTGGGTGAGCGACTTTGGGGCGCCGCTGGCAATGACGAATTCCGGGATTTCGTGCGCGGGAGCGGTGGGGTTGCGCTTCCGTGACCGGTTGGAACTTGGCGGATTGCTGACGGTGGAGCAGACCGGACTGCACTATGTGAGCGGGCAGGGAGTGGTGGGAGGGCTGTACTGTCACGGATCCGCTCAATTCCACTGCGTTGCAGGCGTGATGCTGGATGGCGGGCAGGTGAAGCCGGTAATTGATGGAGTGACGCTGGCGGCAGTGGCGCAGCTCTCACCGAGCAAGCGATACGAGTTCCGGACGATGGTCTTCCATCCCGAGCCGATCCGCGCAGGGCAGGTGTACTCGAGCAGCGTGAACAACGGGGCGAATGCGCGGAGTTCACAGGTGTGGTTTGGGACGAGCCACATTGTGCTGACCATGCGCGAGCTCGATCCTGCAGATGCTTCAACGACGAGCGTTGCGCAAACGGTGATCTATGACGGGACACTGCCGAACCTCCCTGCCTATGCGGATTACCTGCCATTGTGGGGACTGAACCTGAACTGCACGCTGGGACATGCGCGGGCGGTGAACCAGGGCGCGGTTTGGGTGCAATCAGCGGCGCCGGGGCAGGCAGCAAGGATGCGTCTGATTGGCGATATCACGGCCGGGGCGGAATGTTACCTGACGTCCACGCCGGAATTGCACTTCAGTACGGCAGCGGAGCCGGTGGCAGAGGAACAGATCGAAGTCTTTTATCGCGCGCGAGGGTTGGCGTGCGGCCGGGTATTGGATTCCGCAAGCGTGCAGGCTCTGCAGAACAGCGAGGATAGCGGCAGGCGGGTGATGGTGCTGCACATCACCTCGCCAGCGCCGCGCACGTCGCTGGACTGCGAGCAGGCCGCGCGAGCCCTGCTGGACGATGTGACGCAGGCGCGCTACAGCGGGGAGTACCAGGCCTGGGTTGGCGCGCTGCCGCAGGGTGCAACGGATGTGCAGCCAGGAGAGCAGTGGACCCTGTCAGCGGCATGTTGGGGCGTGAACTGCAAGGCGATTGTGCGGGAGGTGGAGATTGACTTCCAGGGACTGGCAGACGGGCTGGCGCAGTTCAGGGTCAGGTTTGCCAATGACGGCGCGCAGCCGATGGCCTTCCGTTTTGCGAGGGCGAAGCGGAATGCGCTGATCGAGGTGGTTTCGAGCGACCAACTGGAAGATGTATCGATGCGCCCGGCGGGGCTTCCAGATGCGAGGGTCGCGACCTGGGGCACGTCTGTGCTGACGATGGATGCGGGTGCGGATCCGGTGGCGGGAGGGGGAATTGAGGTTCGCGTGGAGGGAGACTGGGGATGGGGTTTGACGGTGGACCGGAACCTGGTTGGGCGGTATCCGGCCCGGAGCTTTACGCTGCCGAGGACGACGACGACACAGGAGTTCTACATGCGGCAGTACGACGCGAGCACACCTCCGAAGTATTCGCCGTATGCAACCGTCCTGCACGTGGAAGTGTAACGATGACAAATTTCGAAGAGCGGGTACTGCGAGACCTCGGCGAACTGAAAGCGCATATGCGCTGGATCGTCGGCAACGGCAACGAAGGAAAAATTCAGGAACTTGAGGCCAGGATTCAGAAGCATGAAGCGGCGCTGCAGCGGACGGCGGGGTTGGGTGCGGCGGCGGCGGTGCTGCTGACCATCATGCACCTTGCGCTGGACTCATTCCGGGTGATCCACCACTGATGAAAAGAGACGAGTTTGTGAATGAGGCGAGGAAGGCGGCGGAGGAAAGCTCACGGCAGAGCGGGATGCCGGCGATGGTGACGGTGGCGCAAGCCGCACTGGAGAGCAACTGGGGGAAGTCCGGACTGTCGCAGGCGGCCAACAATTATTTCGGGATCAAGGCGCATGGTCGCCATGAACGAATCGAAATGAGTACCAGCGAGTTTACGAAGGGGCAGAGGGTCATAGTCAAGGCGGAGTTTGCGCGCTATGGGTCGATGCTGGAGTGCTTCCAGTGCCGCGACGGGATTCTATCGAGGAGCGCGGTGTATGCGGGGACGCGGGAAAAGCGCGGGGACGAGGCAGCGTTCATCACGGAACTTGCAAAGCACTGGGCGACGGATCCGAAGTACGCGGAGAAACTGCTGACAGTGCTCGGCGAGGTGAAAGGGATGGCGAAATGATTTTTCTGGCGACGCTGTTGCGTGGGATTTCCCTGGTGCCGGCAGTGGTGCATGGCATAGAAGGGCTACTGGGCGGCAACAACGGCAACACGAAGAAGCAGGCGGCGATGCAGTTTGTGAGCGCGGCGCTGGGGATGGGCGACGCGATGGCAAACCAGCAGATTGCGGATGGAGAGAAGTTCAGCGCGGGGCTGGGCAAGGTGATTGACGGCGTGGTGGATTGCCTGAACGCGTCGGTGTGGGCAAAGGCAAAGTGAGCGATGCGGCAACTGCGGCGGTCCTTCGGGGCCGCCGCGTTTTTGCGTATGCGAAGAAAAACGGCGAGCCGAAGCCCGCCGTGTGGAGCGGTGCGAGACGCTAGATTGGCTCGCTCCAGTTTTCAAGGACGGACTTGACAACCAACATGAACTGGTCGGCGACCGCGCCATCGACGACACGGTGATCAAAGCCGATGGCCATGGTGAGCATGGAGCGGATGGCGATGGTGTCATTGCCTTCCTTGTCGGAGAGCACCACGGGTTTCTTGACGATGGCACCGATGTCAAGAATGGCGACCTGCGGCTGATTGATGATGGGCAGGCCGAAGCTGGCTCCGAAGATTCCGGGATTGGTGATCGTGAAGGTGCCGCCGGATACCTCCTCAGGCTTGAGCTTCTTGGTGCGGGCGCGCTCGCCAAGATCGTTGAGGGCGCGCTGGAGGCCGACGAAGCTGAGCTCGTCAGCGTGCTTGATGACGGGGACGAGGAGTCCCCAGTCAAGCGCGACGGCGATGCCCATGTTGATGTCGCGCTTGTAATTGATGTTATCGCCTTCGACCGAGGAGTTCATGATGGGCCAGGCGCGCAGGCCCTGGGCGACGGCGCGGATGAAGAACGGAGTGTAGGTGAGCTTGAGCCCGGTGGACTGCTGGAAGCGGCTGCGGTTCTTGTCGCGCAGGCGGACTATGCGCGTCATGTCGATGTCAAAGACGGTATGCACGTGAGCGCTGGTGCGGCGCGAAGCGATCATGTGCTCGGCGATCTTCTTGCGCATCACGGACATGGGCTCGACTACGCCGGGCGCGCCTGCAAACTTGGCGGAGGCCGAGGGCGCGGATGGAGCCGATGGCACCGAGGTGGGTGCGGCGGGCGCGGGCGTCTCGGGAGCAGGGGCGGATTTTGCACGCTCCACGAAGGCGAGGATATCGTCCTTGGTGACGCGTCCACCGGTTCCGGTCCCGGGAACCTGGCTGAGATCGACATTGTGCTCAGAGGCGAGCTTGCGTACGAGCGGCGAGGTGCGAACTTCTTCGCCGGATGTGGCTGCGGGAGCGGGCGCGGACGGAGCGGGTGCGGCCACTGCTGGGACTGGCTGAGACTGCGAAGCTGTGGCAGCGGCGGGGGCGGCTGCGCCGCCGATGACGGCGACGACGCTGTTCACCTGTACGGTCTGCCCGGTGTCAGCCTTGATGGCGGTGAGCACGCCGGAGACGGGCGCGGGAATTTCGGCGTCCACCTTGTCGGTGGATATTTCAAAAAGAGGTTCGTCGCGGGTGACCTGCTCGCCGACCTTTTTGAGCCACTTGGTGATGGTGCCCTCGAAGATGGATTCGCCCATCTGCGGCATGACGACATCCGTGGCGGGGCCGCTGGCCGCGGGCGCGGCGGGCGCAGGGGCAGCAGGAGCGTTGGGGGCGGGTGCGGTTGCCTTGGACTTTGCGCTGCCGTTGGGGGATGCAGATGGGGCGGCGGACTCGTCGATGATGGCAACGACGGTGTTGACCTGAACGGTCTGGCCTTCGGTGGCCTTGATCTCTTTGAGCACGCCGGAGGCGGGTGCGGGAATCTCGGCGTCCACCTTGTCAGTTGAAATCTCGAATAGCGGTTCATCCCGGGTGATCTTGTCACCGGGCTGCTTGAGCCATTTGGTGATGGTGCCTTCAAAGATGGACTCGCCCATCTGAGGCATAATTACGTCGGTCGGCATGCTCTTCCTTCCGCACGGATGGTGTAGCTTCCGTGCCCCACTTCAGAACGAAATTATATATCGCGCACGCCGGACGGCGACCGGCGCACAGATGGATAGAGGCTCCGGGACCAGCTTTGGATTCACAAGGTTGTGAAAACCAGCCGGTATTTTGAAGTCGGGAACGGCTATTGCGGCGGGTGCAGACTGTATTCGAAATCGTAGGAGTGCTTGCCGCCTGCGATGGTGATGGTCATGGCGCCAGCCAGTCCCCTGAGTTCTCCAGTGCCGGAATCCGGCACGACGGTGACGCTCTGCTGCGGCGTGCCGCGAGTCATGGTTCCGCTATGTTGAAATACGAAGGTTCCGCTGCGGCCATCGAGGGTTCCGGTGAAGCGCTCGAGAGCGACGTATCCTGCCGAGCCTTTGACCTCGGTCATGGCGGTCAGCATCTCGCCGGTGGATTCGCCTTCCAGTCCGCCGTGAAATTGCTTGCTGAGCGACATTCGACCGAGGCTTGTGCCTGCGGCTTTGTTCTCTGACTGTGGCTCCATTTTCACATCGAAGGTCCCGGTGGCGTGTGCGGTCATGGCCGTTTCCTTTTGCGCATTGGGCGATTGGGATTGTGAGCTTTGCTGCGCGATTCCGGGCAGAGCAGCGGTGGCGAGGAGGATGGCGGCAAGTGTGACGCGGAGTCGCATGGCTATCGCTGTCCTACGACGAGGTAGGTTCCAGTGGTGACCACGTCGCTTTTGACCACTCCCCAGCCGCCTTCTTCGAGGACGGTCTCCACGGTGGCGCGGGCGATGCGATGCTCGAGAGGTGGCCCGGGCGGGCGAATGCCGTCGGGACTCCAGTCGATGATGGCGAGCTTGGCGTTGGGAGCGGCGATGCGGGAGAACTCGCGGAGGGCGGCGGTGTGGTCGTCAATCTCATGCCAGACGGCGGAGAGAAAGATCAGGTCGCAGGAGGAGTTGGGGAGCCCGGTGAAGGAGTCTTCACCGACGACCAGTTCCAGATTCTGCGGAGCGCCATCGGCGGCGAGTTTGCCGCGAATTACATCGAGCAGTTCGGGGGAAGGATCGACGGCATAGACCTTGCCGGGAGCGGCTCGGCGGGCGATGGGCAGGGTGAAATATCCGGTGCCAGCGCCAATGTCGGCCACGTTCAGCATGCCGCAGACTCCGGCGGCGTCCATGATCTTGTCAATGGGAAAATGCTCTCCACGGTCGGGAGCTTCCAGCTTTTCCAGGCTCTTGGGATCGAAGCGGCGTTCATGCTTGCTCATGCGACCAGTGTAAGCCTTTCAGTCCACCAGGTAGGGCTGGCCGGGATCGTCGAGAATGGCTCGGGCGTCGGCCAGGTCTGCACGGCGCACCTTCAGGGCAATTCCCCCGGTCATTCCGTTATAGATGCCGCTGCTGATCCGGCTGAGGTATTCATTGGAGCAAAAACACTCAATTCCGGCGGACTCCAGCCGCCCCCGGGCGAAGAGAAACTCCTGCTCCATGAGGAATTGCGCCACCAGCACGAGTTCGGATTCCGGATCGGTTGCCATGCTGCCGATTGTGACACGAGTTGGCGTCGGGCATCTCTCCTCTGTCCAGCTGTGATTGTTATCACTGTCCAGCACAGCCCCGGGGGGAATATACTTTCCCAGTCATGGCCTTTCCTATTAATCGTCAGCGCCGTCTGCGCCGCACCGAAGCCTTGCGCTCGTTTGTGCGGGAGACCCGGCTTACACCTGCCGGGTTCGTCTATCCTCTTTTCATCTGTCCGGGCGAAGGCATTCGCAAGCCGGTCGGCTCCATGCCAGGGGTCTGCAATCTTTCCGTCGATGAGGCGGTAAAGGAGTGTCAGGAGGTCTACTCGCTGGGCATTCCCGCCATCATTCTCTTTGGTCTGCCGGAGGTGAAGGATGAGATTGCCACCGGGGCTTGGGCTGAGGACGGCATCGTGCAGCGCGCCGCGCGTGCGATCAAGGCCGCCGTGCCCAACCTGCTCATCATGGGCGATGTCTGCCTGTGCGAGTACATGTCGCACGGACACTGTGGCATTGTGAAGAAGACGGGAGGCCCAACGCCCGAGACCGAGTACGAGATCGTCAATGACGCCTCGCTCGACATACTGGCCAAGACTGCGGTTTCACAGGCCAAGGCGGGAATCGACATCATCGCCCCGTCCGACATGATGGATGGCCGCATTGACGCCCTGCGCACCTCGTTGGACGCTCACGGCTTTGAGAACACGCCGATCATGAGCTACGCCGCCAAGTTCGCCAGCGGCTTCTATGGCCCGTTCCGCGAAGCAGCGGATTCGGCTCCCTCATTCGGCGACCGCCGCAGCTACCAGATGGACCCAGCCAACGCACGCGAAGCCATGCGCGAGATCGAACTCGATATGCAGGAGGGTGCGGACATGATCATGGTCAAGCCCGCTCTGCCCTACCTGGACGTGATTGCCGAGGCGCGCATGAGGTTTGACGTTCCGCTCGGCGCCTACCAGGTGAGCGGCGAGTTCGCCATGATTAAGGCTGCCGCAAAGAATGGCTGGATTGACCACGATCGCGTAATGCTGGAATCGCTGTTGAGCATTCAGCGCGCCGGAGCTTCGATAATCCTGACTTACTTTGCCAAGGAAGCGGCAAAGCTGCTGGGGTAAGTCAACTTCTTTCGCACACCGGGGGCCGCCCAGCGCGGTCCCCGGGTTTTTGGGGGCCTCCCCGAAACTCCCAGAGTAACTTTCCATAACGTGCTATCGCTCGCCTGCAAATTCGTTTATATTTTCAAATTACACTGAAGGCTATAAACGATATGCGCGCAAAATCAAGCCGTAAATCGACGACGGACCCTGCTACCCGCGAGAGCAAAACCCTCCCTAAAACTCCCACCGGCATCTCGGGTCTCGATGAAATTACCTTTGGAGGGCTCCCTACAGGCCGTTCCGCACTGGTCTGTGGCGGTGCAGGTTCGGGCAAAACCGTGCTGGCCATGGAGTTCCTGGTGCATGGCATTGTGGATTACGGCGAGCCTGGCGTCTTCATGGCCTTTGAGGAGACAGGGCCGGATCTGCGCCAGAACGTTATCTCCATGGGATTCGATCTCCGGCGTTTCGAGCGCGCTCATAAGCTCATCATCGATTCGGTTTACATCGAGCGCAGCGAGATCGAGGAGACGGGCGAGTACAACCTGGATGGATTGTTTATCCGCCTCGGTCATGCGATTGACAGCATCAATGCCAAGCGCGTGGTTTTAGACACCATCGAGGTACTCTTTGCCGGATTGCGCAACGAGTCTATCGTTCGCGCCGAACTGCGCCGCCTATTTCGCTGGCTGAAGGAAAAGGGTGTGACCTCGATCGTCACCGGAGAGCGGGGCGGAGGCACGCTGACCCGCTACGGGTTGGAGGAGTATGTCGCTGACTGCGTCATCCTGCTCGATCACCGGGTTACAGAACAGATTTCAACCCGGCGCTTGCGGGTGGTGAAGTACCGTGGCACCCTTCACGGAGCCGACGAATACCCCTTCCTGATGGGAGAGCAGGGCATCACCGTACTTCCCATCACATCACTGGGGCTCAGCCACACGGCACTTGCCGAGCGCGTCTCCACGGGCGTACCGGATCTGGATGTAATGCTTGGGAACAAGGGGCTGTACCGGGGTGCCAGCGTTTTGCTCTCTGGCACGGCGGGTACGGGCAAATCAAGCCTGTCGGCGCACTTTGTGCGCGCTGCCTGCGAGCGCGGCGAAAGGTGCGTGTACTTTGCCTTCGAGGAATCGACCGACCAGATTATTCGCAATATGGAGTCCATTGGAGTTTCCCTGCGCCCCTGGGTGAAGAAGGGGCTGCTGAAGGTGGTAGCGGTTCGCCCCACCAGCCAGGGGCTGGAATCTCACTTGGCCGCCATCCACGAGGCCATTAAGGAATCGGCTCCCCGCGTTGTGGTTGTTGACCCGATTACGAATCTGATTGGTGTCAGCAACATTGCCGGCATCAAATCAATGTTGACCCGGTTGATTGACTTCCTGAAGGTGCAACAGATCACGGCGATGTTCACCCATCTGTCCTCTGCCGGCTCGGTGCGCTCGGCCGAGAGTACGGACGAAGGCGTCTCATCGTTGATGGATACATGGATTCTGCTGCGCGACATGGAACGCAATGGCCGCAGAAGCTACGGAATTTTTGTGCTGAAGGCTCGTGGCATGGAGCACTCCCACGAGATCAGGCAATTCAGGCTGACAAGCAACGGAATTCGGATTGGCGATGTCATAGCGGAAGCAGGCGTAAAGCCATAAAGCGGATACGGAGGACTTGAGAGAAGGCAATGACCCCGAGCACTAGGAAAAAAACGGCAGCCAAGAAGCCGAACACGCGGGCCGAGTGGGAACTTCGCCTCTACGTTGCCGGGCAGACCCCGAACTCCGTCGCCGCCTTCCAGAACCTGAAACGCATCTGTGAGACTCATCTTGAGGGCAAATACCGCATCGAAGTTGTCGATCTTCTGGAAAACCCCATGCTGGCGAAAGGCGACCAGATCGTTGCGGTTCCAAGCCTGGTGAGAAAGCTGCCGGCGCCTGTGAAGAAGATACTGGGAAACCTCTCTAACGAAGACCGAGTCCTGGTTGGTTTGGACCTGCAGCCCGTTCGTCGCGCGGGGGTAAGCCATGCCGAGTGACCAGGGCAAGAAGAAATCCGCACGCGCTCGAGCCTCCAAGCCCAAGCAGTTCCACTCCACCGAAGAATTCGAGAAGCTCGCCGTCCGCGTCGCCCGCAAGTCCCCCTCTGGGCCGCGGTATGAGCTTCGCCTTTACGTTGCAGGCGTGAATCCGAACTCCTCGCTGGCGATTGCCAACGTGCGCAGAATTTGCGAAGAACATCTCTCGGGGCGCTATGAGCTGGAGGTCGTGGATCTTTATCAGAACCCTGTGCTGTCCAAGGGCGAACAGATTGTTGCCGTACCCACGCTCATCAAGAAATTGCCGGTGCCCCTGAGGAAATTCATAGGGGATATGTCAGACACGGACCGCATCCTCGTCGGCCTCGATTTGCGGCACAAGACGCTTTAGCATTTAGAGGCGACTGCAAGATGGCAAAGCGCCCCGTCGTATCGCGCACCGCACAACTCGCGAGTGAAAACGACGAGCTCCGCGCGCGGCTAAACGAAGCCGAGGAGACTCTTCGCGCCATTCAATCCGGCGAAGTCGATGCCGTGGTTGTCAGCGGGCCTGACGGCAGCGAGCGCATCTTCACCCTGAAAGGCGCCGAGTACGCCTATCGCGCGCTGGTAGAGGCCATGAACGAAGGCGCGGCCACCATCGCCGGCGATGGCACCGTGCTCTACTGCAACCGCAAGTTTACTGACTTGCTCGAACTTCCGCACGAGAGAGTTATCGGCGCCAACGTAATACTGCTGGTCTGCGAGCCCGATAAGCAGACTTTCTCGGCGCTGTTTTCTGGTGCGATCGCCGGCGAGGCAGGTAAGGCTGAAATTCAGCTGCGTGCGCGCAACAGCACCTTCGCTCCGGTCTATGTTTCGCTCAGCCCGCTCCAGGTGAACGACTCTCCCGCCGTCTGCCTGGTTGTGACTGACTTGGCTGAGCATAAAAAGAGGGAAGCTCTGATCGCCGCCGGCAGCCTGGCGCGTTCCATCCTTGAGCACGCCGCCGAAGCCATTGCCGTCTGCGGCCAGGACGGACAGATCGTGATGGCGAATGAAGCTCTGCGCCAGCTCTGCGGCAGCAACCCGCTGTGGGAGCCGCTGGATCGCGTGCTTCCTCTCGAAGTAGTCACCGGCAGCGTCGCCGGTGGGCAGCAGACCCGGCGCTTCTCCGTCTCCGAGGCCCTGCAGGGAAATCGCTTTCGCGCCGAGGAAGTTATCTACCGCACTTCCAACGGGCAGGGTGGAGAGGATGGCATGCGCTGGCTCCTGCTTACTTCCGGGCCTACCATGAGCGGCAGCCAAGTCGTCGGCTGCGTCCTTACCCTGCTGGATATCACCAATCGCAAGATGGCCGAGAAAGCTCTCCTGCGCAATGAGAAGCTGGCCGCCACGGGACAACTCGCCGCCACCATCGCGCACGAGATCAACAACCCGCTCGCCGCCGTCCACAACCTGCTCTACCTGATCGAAAACGAGACCAATCCTGCCCAGGCCCGCGCCTACTCTGCCCTTGCCGCTCAGGAACTGACCCGCGTCTCGCATATCACCAAGCAGACACTGGCTTTCTACCGCGATCTTACCAACCCAGAGGCCATCCGGCTCTCCCAGTTGATCGACGAAGTGCTTGCGCTCTATGCCCGCGAAATCACCGGACGGCGTGCCGTGGTCGAAAAACGTTATCAGATTCCCGGCGATGTGTACGGCTTTCCCGGGGAGATGCGGCAGGTCTTCTCCAACCTCATACGCAACGCCATTCAGGCGGTGGCAGAGGGCGGTCATCTCCTCCTCCAGATTCGGCCTTCGCGCCGCAAGGGACGTGCAGGTGTCGCCGTTTTCATCGTGGACAACGGGCACGGCATTCGCCCTGAGTTGCACAGCCGGATCTTCGAACCTTTCTTCACCACCAAGGGCCAGAAGGGAACCGGCCTCGGACTCTGGGTTGCTCGCGATCTCGTGCTCAAGCACGATGGCATCATCCAGGTGCGCAGCCGCGTGGTGGCAGGTCGCAGCGGCTCGTGCTTCTACGTGTTCCTCCCCTCGCCGTCCCCTCCTGTCTCCTCCTGAGCTCTCCACATTTCCCCAGCCCTCAGCTCTGTGATTTAATGACATTCACTCGCGGTACTGTGCTTGTGGAGGTTTGGATTTGAATTCTCAGTGTGTTCGCACCCAATGGCATCGCCTCTTTGTTTTGCTCTGGCTCTGCACCTTTGCCATATTTGCCCAGGCCCAGGCTCCAGACAAGAAGAGTGCCGAAGATTCCATGGCCGAGTGGATCAAGGCGAACTACACCAAGTTCGAGTACCGCGTCCCCATGCGCGACGGCGTCCACCTCTTTACCAGCGTCTATGTGCCCAAGGACGCAGGAGAGCAGCACACCTACCCCATCCTGTTTGACCGCACGCCCTACACCGTCGCGCCCTACGGCTCAGACCAGTATCGCAACGCGCTCGGACCCTCCGAGCTCTTCGCGCGCTCCAAGTACATCTTCGTCTACCAGGATGTGCGCGGAAAGTTCCTCAGCGAAGGCAGCTTCGAGGACATGCGCCCCTACATCGCGGAGAAGAAAAGCGCCAAGGATGTGGACGAGTCCAGCGACACCTATGACTCCATCGACTGGATGGTGAAGAACATTCACTTCAACAACGGCCGCGTCGGCGTCTGGGGAATCTCCTACCCCGGCTTCTACTCCGGCATGGCCGCCATTGACGCGCATCCTGCGCTCAAGGCCGTCTCTCCGCAGGCGCCCATTGCCGACTGGTTCATCGGCGACGACTTTCACCACAACGGTGCGCTCTACCTGCCGCACATGTTCAACTTCATGTACACCTTCGGCCAGCCGCGTCCAGAGCCCACCACCAAGTGGGGAGAGCGCCTCGACCACGAGACTCCCGACGGCTACAACTTCTTCCTCAACAACGTAGAGCCGCTCTCCAACGTGGACGCCAAGTACTACCACAACAAGATTGCCTGGTGGGACGAGATCATCCAGCACCCCAACTACGATCAGTTCTGGAAGGCGCGATCCACTCCCCAGTTCCTCAAGAACATCAAGCCCGCCATGCTCACCGTTGGCGGCTGGTTTGACGCCGAAGACCTGTGGGGCGCGTTGCACACTTACCAGGCCGCCAACTCGCACAGTCCTGATGGCGACGTGAAGCTCGTCATGGGACCGTGGTTCCACGGCGGCTGGGCGCGCGGTGACGGAGACCATCTCGGCAACGTATGGTTCGCCGGAAAACAGAGCATCTTCTACCGCGAGAAAATCGAGTTTCCCTTCTTCGAACACCACCTCAAGGGCACGCCCGATCCCCAGCTTCCCGAGGCCTACGTCTTTGAGACCGGAACCAACGAATGGAAGCGCTACGACGCGTGGCCGCCCAAGGCCGCCAAGCCTGCCGCATTCTACCTTGCGCCCGGCGGCCAGCTCAGCCTCGCCGCTCCCGCCTCAGGAGCCGAGTTCGACGAGTACATCAGCGATCCCTCCAAGCCCGTTCCCTTCACCACCGCTACCGAGACCGGAATGACCCGCGAGCACATGACCGATGATCAGCGCCAGGCCTCGCGCCGCACCGACGTGCTCGTCTATCAGACGGCGCCGCTCGCCGATGATGTGACCATCGCCGGACCGCTCAAGCCCGAACTCTTCGTCTCCACCTCCGGCACCGACTCTGACTTCGTAGTCAAACTCATCGACGTCTATCCCGACAATTTTCCCGACAACGAAGGCAATCCCAAGGATGTGCACCTGGGAGCCTACGAACAACTCGTGCGCGGCGAACTCTTCCGCGCCCGCTTCCGCGCCGGCTATGAAAAGCCCGAACCCTTCGAGCCCAACAAGGTCACCCGCGTCGCCTACGAGATGCCCGACATCAACCACACCTTCCGCCGCGGCCACCGCATCATGGTGCAGGTGCAGAGCACCTGGTTCCCGCTCGTGGACCTGAACCCGCAGAAGTTTGTTCCCAACATCTACAACGCCAAGGCCTCCGATTTCCAGAAGGCCACCGAGCGCGTCTACCACTCACCCGCGCACCCCTCGCACATCAACGTATTGCTGATGCCGAACTAGCCCGGAAGAACTTCGCCCTGCCCTACTGCCGCTGTACCGGCAAGGGCAGGGCCTTTGCTTTTTGGTGTTTCCCTAGAGTTAGCAAGCTGGCAGCGTTATCCTAGAAGGAAGCCATGATCTCCGTCCTCAATCTCGGCCGCTGCGACTACCCGACCGCTCTCCGCCTTCAGGAGACGCTCGTCGAGCTTCGCAAGCAGGAGCGCGTCGGCAACGTGCTGCTCTTCGTCGAGCACCCGCCCGTTATCACCCTTGGACGCAACGCCAGCCAAACCAATATCATCGCCTCGCCGGAACTCCTCGCCTCCCGTGGAGTTGTGATTCACGAGATCAGTCGCGGTGGAGACGTCACCTTCCACGGTCCCGGACAACTCGTTGCCTACCCCATTTTCGATCTGCGCTCCTTCGAGCCCAAACTCGGAGTCATCGACTACGTCCGCCGCCTCGAAGAAGTCCTCATGCGCATCTGCGCCCAGTACGCCATTGAAACCCAACGCATCTCCGGCATGACCGGCGTCTGGACCTACCCCACTCCGCCACCGCGCCTCACCGCGCGCCCCATGAACCGCGACTACGTCCCGCTCGGGGAGGAGCAGGGCGGCGAATCCACCCCGCACTACTCCGAGCGCAAGATCGCCGCCATCGGTGTCCACATCTCTCGCGGAGTCACCTCTCACGGCTTCGCCCTCAACGTCACCACTGACCTCGGCTTCTTCCAGCTCATCGTCCCCTGTGGACTCACCAAGCCCGTCACCTCCATCGCCTTTGAAACCGGCCTCAGCCCCACGCTCGACGAAGTCATGACCCTGGCCTCGCGCACCTTTGGCGAACTCTTCCATTCGCAGATGCTCTGGCTCGAATCCATCCATGACCTCGTCCCCCCCGACGCCCCCGCGCCCCTTCCGCAAGACACCCCTGCCCGCGCCCCTGAAGACGAGCGCCGCATCGCCCACCGCGACACCCACCTCGCCTGACCCTCCCCCCGCGCTGTCTGCGATAATGGCTCTCAGAAGATGGCTCTCATACGATGACTCCCATGCCCACTCCGCTCCGCCACACCAGTGCCGCCGTGCTTGAGTTTGACCGCCTCCGCGAGATCGTGCGCGGCTGCTGCCAAAGCGAACTCGGCCAGCAGGCGGTGGACGCTCTTGCTCCCACCACCGACGCCGCCTGGATCGACCGCCAGCAGCAGCTCACCGCCGAAGTGCGCAACTTCTTCCGCGCCGGCGGGCGCTTCGACTTCGGCGGCCTCATCGATACCAGCCAGCTTGTCCACCGCGCCCGCATCGCCGGAGCCACCCTCGAAACCACCGAGCTCCGCGACGCTATCCTCCTCGTGGACCGTGCCGCCGAGTGGCGTGAAGCCGCCATCCATCCGCCCCAGGCCATGCGAGAGCCCTGGCCCGCTATCGCCGAGCTCAGCGCCGGCATCGAGGATTTCACTCCGCTCCTGCGCTACTTCGCCAACAAGCTCTCGCCCGACGGCAGCCTTGATGACAACGCCTCGCCCGCCCTTGCCTCCATCCGCCGCGAGACCGAAAAGCAGCGCCGCTCCATTCAGAACTCTCTTCGCAGCTACCTCCGCCGCCTCTCCGAGGGAGACGCGCTCCAGGAGGAACTGGTCACCATCCGTGGCGACCGCTTCGTCATCCCCGTCAAAACCGAGCAGAAGCGCCGCGTCCAGGGCGTCGTTCACGGAGCCAGCTCCAGTGGACAAACCGTCTTTGTCGAGCCCCTTGAAACCATCGAGCAGAACAACGAACTCGTCCGCCTCCTCGAAGACGAGCAGCGCGAAATCCACCGCATCCTCGTCGAGATGACCTCGCGCCTTGGCCAGCAATCCGAGGCCATCCTCATCGCCGTCGAGGTTCTGCGCGAGCTCGAACTGCAATTTGCCAAGGCCCGCTTTGCTGACCAGTATCAGTGCACCCAGGTCAAGCTGCTGGCCGATGACAGCCCCGACTCGCTTCTCCTCACCGAGGCCCGCCACCCCGTCATGGAGCGCAATCTGCGCGCCCGCGGCAAGTCCGTCGTCCCTCTCACCCTTGAGATGGGAGCGGCCCACCGCCAGCTCATCATCAGCGGCCCCAACACTGGCGGCAAAACCGTCGGCCTCAAAACCGTTGGCCTGCTCGTCCTCATGGCCCAGGCCGGAATCCCCGTCCCCGCCGAGCGCGCTCACCTGCCCATCTGTGACGCCGTCCTCGCCGACATCGGCGACTCCCAGTCCATCGAGCAGAATCTTTCCACCTTCTCCGCCCACGTCACCAACATCGACTTCATCTCCCACACCGCCACCGCCCGTTCCCTCGTCCTCCTCGACGAACTCGGCTCCGCCACTGATCCCGAAGAGGGTGCCGCCCTCGCCGTCGCCATCGCCGAGCACTTCCGCCAGGCGCAGGCGCTCACCATCATCTCCACTCACCACACCGCGCTCAAAATCTACGCCACTGTCTCCACAGGAGTTCTCAACGCCGCCGTTGGCTTCGACGAAAAGACCCTCGCGCCCACCTATGAGCTCCGCGTCGGCGTCCCCGGAGCCTCTGCCGGAATCAACATTGCCCAGCAGATCGGACTCAACCCGCAGATCATCGCTGACGCCCGCCGCCGTCTCAGCACTCAAACGCAGGACATCGCCGGCTTCCTCGACCAGCTCCACTCCGACCTCCACGAGATTGAAAACGAGCGCCTCCGCATCCGCCAGCGCGAGCAGGAGGTAGCCCGCGAGCGCGCCCGCCTTGAAGCCGATGGCCTCAAGGAGCAGCGCGAAAAAATCCGCGATCTTGAAAAGAAGCTGGACTCCCTCATGCGCGACTTTGAGTACCACGCCCGCGAGGCTGTTTCCGCCGTGCAGGACCGCGCCGCCGCCACCAAGCTCGGCAAGGAGGCCGAGCGCCGCATTGCCAAGGCCCGCCGCGAATTCCGCGAGCAGTTCAACCAGACCGTCGTCGCTCACACCACCGGCTCTGATGAGGGCGATGAAAACGCCCGCCCCCACATCGTCGCCCGCGTCAGCCTCGGAGACACCGTTCAGCTCAAGTCCATCGGACGCACCGGCAAGGTCCTGCGCAAGCTGGAAGGCGAGGCCCTCGAAGTCCAGGTCGGCCCCATGAAGATGCGCGTCCCCCTCGATGACATTGCCGCCGTCATCGGACAGGCCGCCAACAATCCCGTCATCGCCGCCCGCAGCAAGGGCATCAACATCCGCCTCCGCGATGACGAATCCACCGCCCCCTCCGAGCTCAACGTCATCGGACGCAACGTGGACGAAGCCACCTCCGAGGTCGAAAAATTTGTTGACCGCGCCTTCCTCGCCGGGCTCTCCCACATCCGCATCGTCCACGGCTCTGGCATGGGCATCCTCCGCCGCGCCCTCCGCGACTACCTCAAACACCACCCCCAGGTCATCAACGTCACCGAACCTCCGCAGAACCAGGGCGGCGGCGGAGCAACCGAAGTGGAGTTGAAGGTCTGACCCTTTCGCCTGGCAATATGCGAGTCAATCGAAAACGGCAGTCCTCCCCGGACTGCCGCCTCTGCTTCATTCGCTATGATTGAACTACGCCGCCTCCCGGCTCCATGCATCCGAACCGTGCTGCTTCACCAGTTTGTTGTAAACCCCCAGCAGCAGGAACGGCGCCGCCCACTGTCCCACAAACAGCGCCCAGTCATCTTTTCCCACCACCTTCAAAACTGCCGAAGCCGCAATCGATCCAATGGCCAATCCCAAATAGCTGCTCGATGGCAGCTTCGACGTCTGGGCCTCAATCGCCCCCGTAAACTGATCTTCCTGCTGTCCCTGGTACACCTTCGATTGCATTCTCGCACTCCTGTAGCTGGTATTTGCGCCTGCCGCAGCCGCTACTCGCCGGGCGCTTTTTGATCGGATGACGTTGCCACCCCGCGTGCCCTTTGCTGCCTTAATTCGCCTATCCTGCAAATAAAAATATTTTCTCGCCCCAGGGCAAAACCCGGGCTCTCTCCCCGTGCATTTAGAATGATCCTGCGATGCCCACCCGAATCGATCTCCAGCTCGCCTTCATCCTTGAAATCGACAAGCTCAAGACCATCCTCCGCCAGACCCCCATCACCGGTCCCTCCCGCCGTCAGGAGAACGATGCCGAGCACTCCTGGCACATTGCCGTCATGGCATCGCTCTTCGCCGAATACGCCCCCGCCACCGTGGACATTACCCGCGTCACCCGCATGTTGCTCATTCATGACATCGTGGAGATCGACGCCGGGGACACCTTCGCTTATGACGTCGCCGGGTACTCGGACAAGACCGAGCGCGAGCTCCGTGCCGCCGAGCGCATCTTCGGCCTCCTCCCCGCCGACCAGGCCGCAGACCTTCGCGCCCTCTGGGAGGAGTTCGAGGCCGCCAGTTCCCCGGAGGCCTGTTTCGCCAATGCGCTTGATCGTCTCCAGCCCCTCCTGCTCAACTCCCGCACTGGCGGGGGTTCCTGGAGCAATCATCAGGTCACCCGCGCCCAGGTCCTCACCCGCATGGAACCCGTTCGCACCGGCGCTCCCCAGCTCTGGCCCGTCGTCCTTGAAGTTGTCGAGGACGCAACCTCCCGCGGCTGGCTGCTCGTCTAAGGCCCCGTCCCGCAAGGCCCAACCCGCGGCATAGATTTACAAGCATCAATTAAGCTGCATTTTGCACATCCCATACAGGGCCAAAATGCCCATAATCACAGTTTTTCCACAGTCCCGACCAGCAATCCTCGCCACCCGCCCCCGCAATGGGGCAGACTAGTACCGTGGCCACCCCCGGAGATTTCTCCCAGACCGTCAAGCAGCAGGCTGACATCGTCCGCATCATCGGCGAATACGTCAAGCTGCGCAAGGCCGGGGCGCAGAACTACTCCGGCCTTTGCCCCTTCCACGGCGAGAAGACGCCGTCGTTTTCCGTCCACGCCAGCCGTCAGTTCTTTCACTGCTTCGGCTGCGGAGTCTCCGGCGACGTCTTCACCTTCATCCAGAAGATCGAGAACATCACCTTCCCTGAAGCCGTCCGCGCCGTCGCCCAGAAGCTCGGAATTGCCGCCCCCAAGGTGCAGTTCAACTCTCCCCAGGAGGCCCGCGAGGCCCGCACCCGCGGCCTGCTACTTGATCTTCATGAGGCCGCTTGCCAGTGGTTTCAGGATCAGCTTCGCCGTCCTGAAGGTGCCGCCGCCCGCGAGTATCTCCACGGGCGCGGACTTGACGACCAGGCCATTGCCCGCTTCCGCATCGGCTTTGCCCCGGAGTCCGGCTTCCTCCTGCGCGACAAGCTCAAGCCTCTCGCCGATGAAGACGCCCTCCGCGAAAGCGGTCTGTTTAGCTGGAAGGAGCGCGACGAGTCCCGCCCCGGGGAGCCTGCCAAGCCCGCCCCGGCCTCGCTCTACAGCAAGTTCCGCAACCGCATCGTCTTTCCCATCTGCAATGAGGGAGGCAAGGTCATCGCTTTCACCGGGCGCACCCTCGCCACCGATGACAAATCCGGCCCCAAGTACCTCAACTCGCCGGAGACGCCCATCTACAGCAAGTCGCGCGTCCTCTTCAACCTCCACCTTGCCAAGGAGGCCATACGCCGCCTCGACTACATCATCCTCGTCGAAGGCCAGATGGATTGCATCTCCGTCTTCAACGCCGGATTCAACAACGTCATCGCCTCCAGCGGCACCGCTTTCACCGAGCCGCAGGCCCGCCTGCTCGCCCGCTTCAGCAAAAAGATCGTCGTCAACTTCGATCCTGACACCGCCGGGGCTGCCGCTGCCGAGCGTTCTCTCGCCCTGCTTGTCAGTGAAGATTTCGATATCAAGATCATCACCCTCGAGCAGGGTTTCGACCCCGACCTCTACGTCCGCCGCAAGGGAGCCGCAGCCTACGGAGCCGCCCTCCAATCCTCGCAGAAGTATTTCGATTACCTCATCGAACGCGCCCAGGCCCAGTTCCCCCGCACCGGCGAAGGCAAGCTCAAGGCGGTCAACTATCTTCTCCCCCACATCCAGCGCATCCCCAGCCGCATCGTGCGTGACGAACTCGCCGCCGACGTAGCCCAGAAGTTGCAGATCGACTCCGCCGTCCTCCGCCAGGAGCTTCGCCACGTCGCCGGAACCCGCACCGCCACCAAGCTTGCGCCCGCTCCCGAACGCGACCTCACCGAATCCGAGCGCCTTCTCATCCAGGCTCTCGCCTCCGGCAGCGAACTCGCCTTCACCTTCGAGGATGACAACGGCCAGGAGCAGGTCTATAACCCCGCCGAGCAGGCCTACTACACGCTCTTCTCTGAGCAGCTACACAAGGGACTCCGCGCCGAGGCCCTCATTGACGCTCTCCTCAAGGCCCTCGCAGAGGGCGCAAATCTCATGGACCTCCCCCTCCCCGACGAAGACCGTGCGCTCTTCATGTCCGTACTCATGAAGGACCACGAGCCCCTCACCGCCGAGCTCCTTCACGGTGCCATCGGAGCCCTTCGCCGCCGTCAGCTCGAGCATCGCCAGCGTGACCTCCTCCGCCTCATCTCGGAAGCATCGCGCGCCAATGACGCTGTCACCGTCGCCCGCCTCATGCAGGAAAAGCAGGACGTCGATCGTGCCCTGCGCCACGCCAAAACCCTCTAGCTTCCGGAGTTTTCAAATGGAGTTCAGACCTATGCGCCGCGCCGATCGCCAGACCACTGAAGACGAAGCCCGCGCCCTGCTCTCCTCCGGCGAATACGGCGTCCTCAGCACCGTCAGCCCCGCTGGCGTGCCCTACGGAGTCCCCATCAGCTACGCCTTTCACAACGGCGAAATCCTCTTCCACTCCGCCCCCGAGGGCCAGAAGCTCGACAACCTCATCCCCGGCTCACTTGCCAGCTTCTGCGTCGTCGGCAAAACCGAAGTCATCCCGGAAAAATTCAGTACCCGCTACCAGAGCGCCATCGTCCACGGCCAAGTCCGCGAACTTCTCGGCCCCGAAAAAATCCGCGCCCTCGCCGTGCTCGTCGAAAAATACTCCCCTGCCTTCCCCTCCGAAGGAGCAGACTACATCGCCGCCTCTGAATCCCTCACCCGCGTCTTCGCCCTCAAGGCCGCTCGCATCACAGGCAAGCAGCGCCTCTGAGCAGCCCTCCCCGGCTTGCCGTATCATTGCCGCAGGTGGCGCATGGACTCAACCAACCGCAAGATCTTCTGGATCCTCTTCACCGTCCTCAGCCTCTTCGGATACTTCCTCCCCTTTGCCTGGGCCGTCGCCGAAATGTTCGTTGCCCTCTTTGCAAGCTGGTGGATCGTTTATCGCTCAGGATGGATCTGAGCTGGAGCGTGAGTGGAAAGTCCCTGTTCTCCGCAGATGTAATCCGACTACGTACTCTGCTGACATCCGGTGTTCTATACTCTGCATCAACGTGCCTTGTAGGGAGGCCCGCTCATGAAACTGCTTCTGACCTTCATGTGCCTGTTTGTCTTGGCCGCAGGAACCTGGCTTGGTGTGATGGAGTACATCCTCAAGCACGATGGCTATGCCGGACGCTCGGCAATTGCCGCCTGTATCACTATCCAGGGATTGGCGACATTGCTCTTCCTTTTGTGGCATGGACGCACCGTGTTTCGCAGCGTGGTCCTCACTGGGGCTATCGCAGTCGCACTGCTGGGAGCGTCCGCGGTTATGAGGATTTCGCGAGCGCCGCATTTTGAGGGGTTCGTGCTCCTCATAGGCCTCGCGTTAATTCTGCAGGGCGCACTTACGATGGCCGTACTGCTTCCAAAGCGTTCCCGCAAGGTGGCGTGATTAAACCAGGCTGCATCGTGGGCCTGCATTTCGCCCGGCGCTGGCTCCACGAACTGCCCATGCAGCAGCGCTCCTATTCTTGATACCAGCGCCTTTGAACCTTCTCTACTGCTGTTGCTGCATCGGCTGGCTCGGCCGCTCTTCCACAATCTCTTCTTCCTGCGGAAGCGCCGCCGTCCCGCTCAACTGCTCGTGCCCATCCACATCCACATCCGGGCGCAGCTGCACATCCACAGACAGTCTCTGTCCCGCGTGTCCGTTGTACAACCCTCGCACCGGAGCCACGTCCCCGTAGTCGCGTCCGTACGCAATTCGCACGTGTCGCGCGCCCACGTCCTTGCCCAGTGTCGGGTCCAGCGCCATCCATCCACACTCGGGAATGTACACCTCCGCCCATGCGTGTGATGCCTGCCCGCCAATCACCTCTTCCAGCGCGCTATCCGGATTCTCCGCCCGCTGCGGTACCAGGTATCCCGAAACATACCGCGCCGGAATCCCCCGCTTTCTCGCTGCCCCCAGCAGCAGGTGTGCAAAGTCCTGGCACACCCCAGCGCCCATCTGTATCGCATCCACAATCGACGATGCCACGTGCGTCGCTCCCGGAACATACTGGAAGCGCTCATGGATCAGCCTTGCCGCCTCTTTCGCAAATGCAAACGCGTTCCCGCCGCTCCCCGCCTCTGCCGTGCTGATCAGCTCATCCAGTTCCGCCAGGTGCGGAACATATTTGCTGTCCACCAGGTAGTCGTAGAACTCCTCGTGCAGTTCCTCTTGCTCTTCGTCCACTTCCTCCAGAGTGGTCTTGGTATCCACCTCCGGAGCGTCCAGCCGCAGCACTACCGAATCCGTCTCGATCTTCAGGTGCCGGTGTTCTTTCAGCACGTTGAACTGGTGAACCCAGTTGCCGAATGCGTCCTGGTAACTCTTCGCCTGCGAGGGCGGATGCGTCGTCAGCCGGAATGACAAACAGCTCTGCCGCTCATCCGTCAGCGGACGCAGCCTCACCTCGTTGTAGCTCTCTGATACCGGCCCGTCGTAGTGGAACTCCGTGATGTGCACCAGGTGATAACGGTTCATGCGCTCACCCCGTAGTAGAAGTAGCTCCGCGCAATGTTCTCGCCTATCTTCAGTGATGCCCCCAGCAGTTCTGTCAGGTACGTATGCAATCCTCGATGGAAAATGTCCTCGATCTTGTCGTACCGCAAACCTTCCAGCACCTTGCCCGTGATCCGCTCCGCCTCGTTCGAGTAAGATCCCGGCTGCGTTCCGCTCAGTGCCCGCAGCCCCGCCTGCACTTCGTTCATGCTGAACTTGATCGACCTCGGATGTTGCGGATGCAGAATCAGCATCTCCGCCACCTGCTCCGGCTGGATCTGCGAATAATATTTCCGGTGATACGCCTCGTACGCTCCCACCGATTTCAGCACCGCCATCCATTGGTGGTTATCCGGTTGTCCCACCGGCTGTGGAGCCTCCAGCAAGTACTGGTATTGCACATCCACCAGTCGCGTCGTCATCTCCGCCCGCTCCAGAAAACATCCCAGCCGCAGGAATTGCCATCCTTCATCATGCGGCAGCGTTGCGTCTGCTACTCCGTGGAAGCGGTGGCTGCCAAACTTGATCACATCGCAGAATCGGTGCGGTCCGCCTGGAATTTCCTGCCGCGGATCAAATCCGTTCACCGCGTGATACATGCCGTTGATGTCTTCCCACATCTCGCGCGACAGCCGGTCGCGGATCGTCCTCGCGTTCTCTCGCGCTTTTGCAATGCACTGCACAATCGAATTCGGATTATCCTGCCGGAAGGCCAGGAACTCGAATACCGTGTGCGCGTTGGCCTCTTCGTAGAGCGTGCGGAAGCGTGGTTCTTCTCCAGCCATCACCAGCAGCGGATCCCAACGCAGCCGGTAGAACTTTTCGCTCTCTTCCAGCAGCATGTGGTAATTCACGTCCAGGATGCGCGCCGTATCTTCGGCCCTTTCCATGTAGCGGGCCAGCCAGAACAGCGAGTCTGCAATGCGTGACAGCATAGCTCAGTCCTCTTCTCTCAAGCCCTCTTCGCGTAGAACCCACGTATCCTTGCTGCCGCCGCCCTGTGACGAGTTCACCACCACCGAACCCTCTCGCAGGGCCACTCTCGTCAGCCCGCCCGGAACCACCGTCACCGCGTCGCCATCAAACAGGCAATACGGTCGCAGATCCACGTGCCGCCCGCCCACTTTATCCAGCGTCGCGTCGTACGACGGAACCCGCGACAGCGCCACCAGCGGCTGCGCAATATAATTTCTCGGCTCCGCCAATATCTTCTGCCGGAACTCCTCTACCGTCTTTTTGTCCGATGCCGGGCCAATCAGCATCCCGTAGCCGCCGGACTCGCCCACCGCCTTCACCACCAGTTCCGGCAGATGTTCCAGCACATACCCCAGGTCCTTCTGCCGTCCGCACAAGTAGGTGTCCACCGAACCCAGGATCGGTTCTTCGCCCAGGTAGTAGCGGATGAACTCCGGCACGTACGCATACACAGCCTTGTCGTCGGCCACGCCATTGCCCACCGCGTTCGCCAGCGCCACGTTTCCTGCCCGGTATGCGCCCATCAGTCCCGGCACGCCCATCAGGGAATCGCTGCGGAACACCAGCGCGTCCAGAAAGTCGTCGTCCACCCTGCGGTAGATCACGTCCACCCGCCGCAATCCGTGGATCGTCTTCATATACACCACGGTGTCGTCCACAATCAGGTCGCGCCCTTCCACCAGCTCAATCCCCATCTGCTGGGCCAGAAAGCTGTGCTCAAAGTACGCGCTGTTGTAAATGCCCGGCGTCAGCAGCACTGCCTCCGCCGCTCCGCCGCCCCTCGGAGACAGGCTGCGCAAAATCCTGCAAAGCTCCGTCGGATAGTGATTCACCGGCAGCACTCCGTACGCCTGGAATGCCTCGGGCAGCGTGCGCGTCATAATCAAACGGTTTTCCAGCACATACGACACGCCGCTCGGCGTTCGAACATTGTCTTCCAGCACCAGGTAATCGCCCGTCTTCGAGTCCCGGATCAGGTCGATGCCGCAGATGTGCGCGTAAATTCCGCGCGGCACCTCCAGCCCTACCATCTCCCGCCGGAAATGCTTGCACGAGTAAATCAGCGAACGCGGCACACGCTTGTCCGCCAATATCTTCTGCGGCCCATAAACATCCTGTAGAAACAGGTTCAGCGCCGTCACCCGCTGCGCCAGTCCCCGCTCCACCCGTTCCCACTCGTGGTACGGAATAATCCTCGGAATCAGGTCGAAAGGGAACAGCCGTTCCGCTCCCGCCCCATCGCTATAAACCGTAAACGTAATTCCCTGCAGCAGAAAGGAAAGGTCCGCGATCTTGCGGCGCTCGTCAAACTGCTCCAGTTGCAATCCCGCCATCGTCTGGAACAATTTGGCATAGTGGGGCCGCGGCACTCCTGGTGCCGAAAACATCTCGTCGTAAAATTCCCCCACCTCGTAGCGCTCGAACAGTCCGCGCGAGGCAGCATTCAAGGGCTTAACCGGCATTGCTGGACAATATCAGTGCCCACCTCTCCTGCCCAATAAGAAGATTTGATACCTCCTATACGGAATCCCGCAGCACATTAAAAACAAGCAGCAGACATCCCTCGGCATTCGCCCCCCAAGCCTGTACACCGGCACCCATGCGGTGTTGCCCGGCCATCCCCGGCCTTCCCCTGTCTCAAATTCCCCCTTGGCCCTTGATTTCCAACCACTTCTCTGTAAAAATGGCAAAGTTCCCGAAACTCGGGACCACTCTCCGCCATCTAAAGGCTTAATGCCTCCTCGCCAATATGGCGACTTGCCCGTAGCGGAGCGGGCTTTCGTGTGTACTGCGTGATAAAATCTGAGGGATTCGGCTTATTTTATTTCGGTCCATCCGCGACCGCTACGCCGGCTTGTGGTTTTCTGGCGGTCTCCTCGCCGCCCATGACGTTTTTCGGCTGCCTATGGCGCCAGTGAAGGATATTGCTCTTGGCTCTCGACGATAAATACGAAGATATTCAGAAGTTGATTGATACCGGCAAGGAAAAGGGTTTTCTCACCTACAACGAGGTGAATGACCTGCTGCCGAATGACATCAACTCCCCGGACGATCTCGACGACCTGCTCGGAATGATCGGCACCCAGGGAATCAACGTCCTGGAAGATACCAAGCTCCCCTCGGAGAAGAAGTTTGATCCCGACGAGGAGTCCGACGACGTTGAACTCGACCTCACTCCCGGCGCGCTGGAAAAAACCAACGACCCCGTCCGCATGTACCTCCGCGAGATGGGCACCGTCCCCCTGCTCACCCGCGAAGGCGAGGTCGAAATCGCCAAGCGCATCGAGCGCGGGCAGATTCGCGTTCTCAAGGCTCTCTCCCGTTCCGCCATCGTCATCCGTGAAGTCCTCGCCATCGGCGATGATCTCAAGCGCGGCGTTCGCTCCGTCAAAGAAGTCGTGGTCTTCGACGAAGAGGAGATCACCGACGAAGTAATGCTCGGCCGCCTCAAGGAGATCACCGGCAAAATCGACGACCTCGCGCGCCACTACAAAAAGGGCCTCGCCCTGGCCGTCAAGCTCGCCGAGGTTGGCGCACCCGGCAAGGATAAGAAGAAGCAGAAGGAGCATCGCAAGCTCCACTGGGGACTCGGACGTGCCCAGGTGGAAGTCAGCCGCTCCGTCCGCAACCTCCGCTTCACCACTCAGGAGCGCAAGCGCCTCATCGACCGCGTCAACAAGACCGTCGAAAACATGAAGGCCCTGGACCGCCAGGTGCTCAACCTCGAAAAGCGCTGCGAGTTCACCAAGAACGAGGAGCAGAAGAAGGAAATCCGCAAGCAGATTCGCACCGTGCGCACTGATATGGAGCGCATCGAAGTCGAAGCCGGAGCCGTCTTCACCGAGCTCAAGCGCACCCAGCGCGAGATCATTCAGGGCGATATGGACGCCGAGCACGCCAAGCGCGAGCTCATCGAGGCCAACCTCCGCCTCGTCGTCTCCATCGCCAAAAAGTACACCAACCGCGGCCTCCAGTTCCTCGACCTCATTCAGGAGGGCAACATCGGCCTCATGAAGGCCGTTGACAAATTCGAGTACCGCCGCGGCTACAAGTTCTCCACCTACGCCACCTGGTGGATTCGTCAGGCCATCACCCGCGCCATCGCCGATCAGGCCCGCACCATCCGCATCCCGGTGCACATGATCGAGACCATCAACAAGCTCATCCGCACCAGCCGTCAGCTTGTGCAGGAGCTTGGCCGCGAACCAACCAGCGAAGAGATTGCCCGCCGCATGGACATCCCCGTCGCCAAGGTCCGCAAGGTCCTCAAGATCGCGCAGGAGCCCATCTCCCTCGAAACTCCCATCGGAGAAGAGGAAGATTCGCACCTCGGCGACTTCATCGAAGACCGCGCCGTCGTCTCTCCCGCTGAGGCTGTCATCAACGTCAACCTCAAGGACCAGACCTCGCAGGTTCTCCGCACTCTCACCCCGCGTGAAGAGAAGGTCATCAAGATGCGCTTCGGCCTCGAAGACGGCAGCGAGCACACCCTCGAGGAAGTCGGCCAGTCCTTTGCCGTCACCCGCGAGCGTATCCGCCAGATCGAAGCCAAGGCTCTGCGCAAGCTCCGCCACCCCTCGCGCTCCCGCAAACTCCGCGCCTTCATGGACGGCGTTCACGACTAGTTATTTCGCAACTCTAAGGGCACGGCCTCGGCCGTGCCCTTAACTTTTTTCCCGGACTGCTTTGCTCTTGCTTCTGCTTTTGCTGCTGTCCTTGTATTCGCTTTCGCTTTGCTCTTGTCTTCGCTTTTGCTGCTGCCCTTGTCTTTGCTTTTGCTGCTGCCCTTGTCTTTGCTTTTGCTCTCGATTCTGTTTTGAAGTGT
>CAILAZ010000141.1 GCA_903832295.1 uncultured Acidobacteriota bacterium | reverse complement strand
TATTTTTAGCGGTGCGATATTGCACTACATCATTCTCTCGGTAGTGAAGCGAACGCTTCTGCTCTTCTGCGCCGCGCTGCTTGTTTTGCAACTTCCTGCCAGCGAGCTATTTTTCCCGCTTTCGGTGGAAGTTCAGCTAGCACTAAATCTCCAACAGGAATCCACTCGGATTTTTTCGATGTTCTGCTATCCCAGTAAACGCGGACCATAACCGGGAGATGCTCGCGAATCTGCTGTACAGTTCCAGCGTCAAGACCGCCTAACCGCTTTACTCTCCAACCTACGCAAAAAGGAATCTTGTCCCTCGATTTCATACACTCACCTCCAGTGACATTTAACCACCGTCACTGTGACGCCCATCATCTGTCACCACCACCGTCACTGTGACGCCCATCATCTGTCACCACCACCGTCACTGTGACGCCCCCAGAACAGAACAGAACAGAACAGAACAGACCGTTTAAAAGCAAAAACCGTAGAAAGTTGTAAGGTGTTGTTTTCATTGGACTTATGTCGTTGTGACGTTGTTATGTCGTCACATGTGACGACAGTTGACCGTCACTGTGACGACAGTTGACCGTCACATGTGACGACAGTTGACCGTCACATGTGACGACAGTTGACCGTCACATGTGACTACATACCACCGTCACTGTGACGCCCATCATTCTGACGATAGGCTCGTGTTCTGCTGGCACTGTTGTCAGAGATGAACTGGCGCTTATCCCAATGAAGAACGTTCCAGTCATCGTCAATGAATCCTTTTTCTACAAAGACAGACTTCGTTTCCGCAGTCTCTTCAGGTGAGAGGCGAAGCAAGAAAGGCATTTCACTTTCTACGAGTTTTTGGAACTTACAACGGGCGCAAAAAAGCATGACGAGTCGCCGCTGAAAATTCTCAGGCATCATCTGGACTTTAGGGTCATCGGAAAATTCCGTGTACATCCTGAACCATGGGTTAGCCATTCAATTCCTCTCTAAGTGAGGCTGGCGGGGAAGCCTTAGAAACTTCCCCTGCCACTTACGAGCCGATGATCAGTCGGCTACCAGAGTCTGCGGCGGACGCCCAGACGAAAATAGTTTAGCACGAATAGAGTAGGATGTTTGGTGAGGCGAATTTGTGTCCCATCATCACGAACCCGAGCAAATCAAGAATCATCAGCTCTCGAAGCTGATCGAACTCGCCGAAGCCAACCTGCGCCTTCTCCGCGTGATCGTGGGAGAACTAGCGCCGCCCAAACTCACCAGCATTCAACTCAGCTTCAAAGGAGCTTCTATGGCAACCGCAGGTCCCGTTACCCTCACCACAGTCGGCCAGCAAGTCACAGCCAGCGTTCTCGGCTTTGACCAGTTTGGCCAGCCCTTCACAGGCACCATGCCCTCCGCAACCCTGTCGAGCGATGACACCGCGCAGGCCATTGTGACCTTCGACCCCACTACCGGCCTCACGACCGCCGTAGCGAACGGCGTTGCGAACATCACCGCTTCCCTGACCACCGCCGAGGGCCTTGCGCTCACGGACACGGAATCGGTCACGGTTGCTATCCCCGTTGTACCGCCTCCGACCCCGGTGCTCAGTTCGATAAAAGTAGCTTTTGCCTAAGTAGGTGCAATATTGCACTTCAAGCCGCATCCTTTGCCGGGTGCGGCTTCTTTTTGGCCTACTCGGCTATTTCAATGTCCCGCTGAGCGATAGAGTCCGTCTCCTCGAAAACTAGCGAAGAGATGGAACCACCCACGCCGAACTGCGCGGTGAGCTTGCCGACCTGCTTTTCTTGCCGGATGAAGTCGAATGCCTCAAGCAACAAGGCGCGGCCACCATCAGGCTTCTTTTCATCGGCGGTGAGTGTTGTTTTGTGCGTGATGAAACTATGCGTCTGGGTTTTCATCTTTCTCCTTTTTACGATGTTTTGACTACGACTCTACCGCCGCCAGCAGCGCCCTTCTGAGCAACCTGACCAGGCTTCTTATGCTCTGGAGGTCTACCGCTGCCAGCCTGTCCAGGCTTAGGGCCGGGCTTGTCTCCACCCTCCTCTGGTTGCCCAAGGCCGAGAGCCTTTTCGAGCCTGGCAATCTTAGCCTTCTCGACAAGCTGCTCCTTGGCCCAGGCGAACACTTTCTCCTTGATCGTCGCCCCATCAATCGATCCCCAGTTGGGAAGATCGAAATTGGTTGCGATGGTTTCAGGATCAACAGGAACTCCCTTGCCAAGCAGCGCCAGCAAATCAAGCCTCTGCTTGGCCTGAGCGATGTAATGCATCGAATGCGGCGTGATGAACATCTTCAGGTTCTTGGCGAACGTCTTGGCGCGGTCGAACACTCCCACGCTCGACTCTACAGGCTCAGGGTTACCGTCCGCACCGATCCGCGTCGTCATCTCTCCGGGCAAGTGAGACGGAATGACCATCTCAGGTGCGTAGTCGAAGACTTCCGGAGCGATTCCATCGGCACCAACGATCTGCATTACCTCCGCAGTCGTCATGTATTGGAGGATCAGGAATTTGACCATATTCCCAAAGTCGCGGAAACTGCGCTCCATTGTGCGCGAGGTTCCCAAGACGGTCGGGCCTTCCGCATCCAGCAACTTTTCAGGGTCGGAGATGTTGCCACGGAGCTTCTCCAAAGACTTGATCTGGTCATGCCCCAATTGGTGCTGTATCGAAGCCTGGAGGAACTCTACGACCTTCATCACCCACTCAGGTACGTTGTAGCACCACTCGGGCATCGGAGGCCGTAGAACAGGCTCCTTAACGTCTCCATCGATGCCCCACGTTACGCCCGGATCGAACGGATCAATTCCTTCAGCCTGCCGGCTGGTCAGTTTTCCTGCCTTGTCTCCGGTCGTGATGTCGATGTTGTAGACCTTGCCGGGGCGGGCTCTGGACATAGCCACCCGGTAGACAGACCGTACAAGGTCGTCAATCGCATCTTGAGTGTTGGCCGTTCCATTGAAGAGGGAATAGCCAGTCTGCTCCCATGCCCATTCGTCGAGATAGAAGGGAACCAGGGGCACCATGCCGTGCCAATCAAATGCCGGGCCGTCGTACATCAAAGCATTTTCGCAGGAGATCAGCAAGCGCCTCTGCGGATACACGCGGCAGTCATCCTCCGTAGCCGCACGTGTAACCATCTTGCCGCCCTCGAAGCGCTGTATCTGCTGGCCGAGATATGGAACCTTGTAGTACCAACTTGTTCCTGACTCGCCCATCTCCAATTCCTTGCCGATGGGGTTGCCTTCCTCGTCCAGAATTGGCTTTCCCTTTTCATCGACTTCGCCACGATTCACCCTCAAGTCAAGAACGTAGGTGTAGTAGATGTCTACGTACTGCTCCAGTTTGCCGTCGAGCTTGTGCATCCGCCAGCGGTTGAGGTCGTATGCCCTCTCATCGCCGCCGCCCTTTGTGCGCCCGTACCGCTTGTTGGCGAATGGCTTCAGGTGCTGCTGGTAGTCAGGGAAACGGGAATGAGCTTCAGCCACTCCCATGGGAATCACGAGAGTAACGATGTAGGCTTTCTGGTAGTTCTTGTCGCGGCCCAACTGGATCGGAAGCACGTCTGGCTGGCCGAGCGCTGTGAACACGAACTCACCGTCTCCTGCCCCGTACATTGACCGCGAGTAGAACGGGTAGATGAACCCCGCCCCAGAGACCGCGGCATACTGGAGGGCATCCTTGATGGATCGATCTACGAAGCCTTCGAGGTAGACCGCCTTCGCCACCTTGCTCATCATGGCCGACTGCGCCTTGAAAGCCTTGTTGTCGGTCGAGTATCCCCAGTATGGACGGATGTCGGAAAGCGTCTCGACGATTTCCAGGATGCCGCGCTTCAGGTCGCCGGTCGTGAACTTGGACCACTTCGAGGATGCCTTTGAGCCAGACTTCCCGGAGAGGATGTCCATGGCCCGCTGCATGTCGGTGGAGTTGCAGTTCTCTTGCTGCCAAGCAATTCCCTGAGATATGCAGCGCTTCAGGAAACCGAGCTTGGTTGAATCCTCAGCCTCAAAGAACGGTACCTGCCAAGAAATCTCGTCACGATCAGACATTTAGTTCACCTTCTTGAACATCTCAGCGAAGCGGGACGATGCACCTGCTCTCAACTCTGGATTGGACATCGCCTCCGCTAGCGTCGATAACCCTTCGCTACGTGCTTTCAATTCAATCTGCGGTCTACGATCAGGCATAGGTTCCCACTTCCAGAAATTGAACCACGAACCAGACCATCGCTGATACTCGTAGACGCTGGATTCAATGTGGTAACCAGACTTGGGGCTGTGATCCACATAGAAAAACAGCGTGAACCAAAACAATCGGCAGTTGATGTCAAGAATTCTCAGTCTCATCAGTTCACCCTCGTCCTTGCGCCCTCAATCGGTGCCTCAGTCGTTTCCATCGCGCTGATGCCGTACACCGTGTTCTGCTGCATCTTGTGGTCACGCTCGTCCATCAAGCGCAGGGCTTCGCGGATGAACGCCTTCTCCCACTCCTTGCAGTCAACCGACATGAGTCGCTGCGTCAACCGGCTCCGAGCGGCATCGTAGAAGGCTCGGCCACGGGTATAGAGCTTCTCCACCATCGCCTCATTGTCTTCGTGCTCCTGCTCAGCGAGGCGCTTGAAGATGCGGTCCATCTCCTTAGGCGCAACCGTCTTGTGGCGGTTGAATCCGGGACGACGTGGAGATATGGGAGAGGTGAGAACGACACGCTTTGTCATCGGATTCTCGTCCCAAATCAGAACTTCTTTTCCGTTCTCGTAGGCCCAGTCCTCGTTTGGCTTCTTAGCGCTAGGCAAGATAATCAGGCTCATGAGGCACCCCCAACAAGAACGATCTCGATATCCGAGACGCTCTTTCCTGCGATCCTAAAAACCGTTCCAGACTTTAGCGTCAATCTCGCCATAGGAAAATCTTCCCCGTCAGATTTTGAGATCATCACTTGATCCAGCGCGGCGATTTGCGAGGTGTCAATAAGTATTCGGCCATCCTCGCTTTCAATAACAGCTATTCCTGGTTCAAATTCAATCCTCATAATTCCGCTCCAAACATCTCTTCCATCGTCGAGTTGATCCCGACCGGATAATCCATGTTAACCTCGATCTGCTCTTCTTCCCCCTCAAATTTCGATTGTACGCGCCGGGTCATTGACTCGGTGTCGTTCAGGATGATGTAGGAAATTCCATCTCCGAAAATTCGGTCGTCACGCTTTCCATCCTCGTGGTCCCACCGTGTCTTGCCACTCTCCGTCTTGTCCACCTGAAACGCGGGAATCTCCTGTTTGAGTAGGAAAGGATCATTAACCTTACGCCAGTGGTTCTCTACTGCCGTCTTGTACATCGAGAGCATGAAGTTGCGGCTCCATTCCGTTGTGTACCAGCCAAGGCGCTTGGACTTCTTTTTGTCGGCCTCGGGGTTCCTTCCGTCCAGCCGGCTGAAATGGTAGAGATTCCGCTTGTTGTACCCCATCGAGAGCATCTGAATCTGTGGAGTGTCGCCCAGGCCGTACACCTGCTCGATCCCTACCAGCGGTTCATTTCCCTCAGCCATCTCGGACTTGTAGAGCGACACTAGGGCCATGATGTAGGGATGGATGAGGGAAGGGTCAACCTTGTTCGTCCAGAAACACGCTGCCTGGAAGTCGGGCTCATTGCCGTAGATCGCTTTCCCGTTCACGCTGATATACGTGCCATCCTTGCCTGTTCCTCCAGAGTTGTCCACGCCAATCCCGTAGAGGTATCCAGACTCCGGCCAGCGGAAAATCAAGCACTTGCGCTCGGCGTCGAAGATGTCGATTCCTGACTCTTTTGGCTGCTTGATTGGAGTGAATTCCCACCAGAATGTCTTTGCCACGCGTCCCCGAAGATCTGTGATATTTCCGTCATAGCTCACGCGGAATGGTTCAACTTCGCGGTCAATCTCCGTCTCGTCTGGGTAGTACCTTTCTTGAATCTGCTCTCCGATGATCGACCAAACCGTGTACGGAGACCGAGTTTCGTACTGTTTTGTAACTTCTAATAGATTGAAAACAAGGTCTTTCTTAGGTCTGAGCGCCTCAAAATCATCCAACGGTCTTTCCTGATAGAAGGCATTTTCCTCGTTCTTGCGCTTAGCCTCCATAAGCTCCTGTTCCCAGTAGTAAGCCTGAAAATCCTGCATTCTCCAGTCATCGCCGGCGTACTTACGGATCAGCGGCGTCTGGTGGACGTACTCGGCAGCTTTGTCCATCATGCGCTGCGTGTCGGCAAGCGGTTGCCAGTCACGCGGTACAGGGTGCTCCTTGCGCCATGCCGGGGTGGGAAACAGGTCGATGGCGATGAAGAATGGGAAGAAGATAGGCTGCAACCGAGCGCCGCCGATTGCCCAGTAATCGCGGCTGGAATACCACGTCCGGGCCCACCAGTCCGTGTTTCCATTGCCCGTAGACTCTAGAATCATGAACGTGTTCGGAGACGGGTGGACGGCCTGAAATAGAGATTTCTCAATGACGTTCGACGCGTCGGGGAAAGTCGAGACTTCCGAATTTTTTACGCAGCAATGGATAGTCGTAAAATCATGTTCGGGGGCATCGACCTCCAGATCGTAAAACGTCTCGCAATACCGCGGTAGGTTCTCGAATACTTGAATATGAATCAGCGTTTGGTCTTCTGAATATCTCCACTTCTTCGCTCTATTGGCGGCGCTCTGACGTGCTGGCCGGTGATTGGCTTGCTCCCACCCCATACGCCGGCGAAGCAACCGCGCAGAATCGGATGCTACTTGAAGTGACCAAATGGGACGGCAGTTTCTACCGTAAAGTAATCCGCCTTCACGCCGATAGATGCTGCTCCATCCAATCCCCATCGATGCCAACAGGTCGCGCATCTGCACAATCAAGGACATCGACACGGAATGACAGATGACTTCAGAGACACGGGGCGATATATGACCATCGCCCTCAAAGTACCCCTTTACGAGTCCTTCAACGAAGTCGTTGCCGGCTTGGAAAACCCAGTCTGGAATGGTTTTGTTTTCAGCGCCTGAGCCGAAGGTTTTTCCGAGCCATCTCCCCAGCCCAGAGCAATGCACGTTAACGTGCGAAGTAAGCGCCTTTTTATTGTGCGACACGCCTATATGTTGGAACATTCCAAGCGCTTCTTGCAGTCCAGTAATGACACGCGTTTCTTCCTTGCGGTGTATCGAGAAGCAAACTCCCGATGCTCCGTCGGAAGTGTTGCTGGCCGTAAGAGAACCTTCCGCTATATAAAGCCCACAGAGCCATCCCCATGCGCGATTGAGAGATGCCTTCCGAATCGTACTCTTGTCTCGGCCAGCAGGCTTTCTCCCGACAGCAGGATATTCGATATCGACAGATCGGATCGTCTTCCCAATCTTTCTGACGGGTATGGATACAAAATCTCCCTTGCCAAGATTCTCCGAATACACAAATCCGTCAGGCGTCAGGATCGGATGGTCGCGCGTCACAACGAGGGGAGAGTAGTTTCCCCATAGCCATAGTTCCGATGCGGCTTCAGCGGGGCGTGGACTCTGAATACACGCCTTCACGGGAACTACTCTCCCGCGTGAAGTAATCACCTTGTCTCCCGGTTGAACTTCGCAAATAGGAAGAATTTTCCCGTCCGCCAAATGCAGGGGCGTGTCGGGAGCAAGACAGATGTGAAGTACTGTAGGAGTGTCGCCACGGGCGATTCCTGCCGCCTTCTTGCCCGAGTAGAGAGTTAGACGGGTGTTGGTAGCGGCGAAAGCCTTGAGAGAGCGTGCGCGGTCGCTGGTGGGGTTGGCACGCATCCAGCTCGGCATCTCGTTGAACGCAAGTTCAGTCATGCCGAACATGCGTTCTGCAGCGTCCTGATCGTATGAGGCGATTGCAGCCTTCACACCGATGCCGAAGTTCACCTTCTTGGCAATGGCTCCCTCTACTACCGTCGAGATGCCCTGCTGCCGGGCCTTGAGGATTTGCTGCTCAATGGGCAGACCCGCCTCTTCGCGCTCTGCCCAGGTATCGATGAGCATGGACTGCGAGAAACGCGGCTGGAAACGAACCAGCTTGCTGTCATCGTTGATGTAGAAGTAGTTCTCGAACCAGTATCGGTCGTCACACGCACAGATGGCGTACTCGTTCGCAATCCAAGCAAGCTCTTCTGGCCCGAGATGGTCTTGCGGACTCTCTTCGTTGCGCTCGGCCCGTTCCGCTATAGCGTTGAAGTGGGAGTTGAACGAGTCAATTTGGGAAATAGAGTGGTACTCGGGAATCCACAAACCGGAGTCAGACTTCGCAGATGCTTCGGAAAGCATGGACAACTGAGCGGTAGCGAGGAGCTTACTAAAAATATGGAACTCCTTAGAGCTTCTTTTTTAAGATTCTTGCCAATCGTGCGATCTCTGTTAGTTTTGACTGTTTCCACTCATTATCGTCGGAAAACAAAAGGCGACAGTTTTTATCGGAGGACAACGCGATGATCGCAGAGCATAAATCTTCACGAGAATCCTTAGCTGTGAACTTCTTTTCAAGAACCGTATCCATACACACTTACCTCTCGAAGACGACAGGGCGTCTGGTGTCGAAGTGGATGTGCTCGGAAGTCTGCGAAGTGGACGCCTCAAGCTGCTTGGGATTGGTGATGGCGGTGATCTCCTTCAGCCTATCCTCTGGGTACTTCCACTCGTGGCCGCTCTCCGGCTGTTTGTCCTCGCGATCAGGATTGTTCACCTGGATGGCAATCTGAGAGCCCTTGGGGATGGGAAGGATTCCGCGCGACTTAAGAAGCATCTCCATGGCCCGAGTGTCGCCATTGGTCTTGCCGACTACCTTGGTGATGAACTCGCCGTCTACGATGCTTGTAGCGGTGATGGGAACCTCGTCCGTAGCTGCCTTGACTGTGGAGCGGATGACTTTGGGCATGGAAGCGGAAAGGATCATCTGCGCCTGGCGGTCACCGTAGAGGAACAAAGCCGTCTGAGCGATCTCCGCGAGCCTCAGCGACCCGATTCCCGAAGCGTGGGCAATGTCCTCGATCCTCAGAAGAGCGCGGTCGGTACGAGTGCAGGCGTCCCACGTCTCAAGGAACTGCCGAGAATCATCCTCATCATGTGCCCGGAGAGCTTCAATGCAGAAGGTGATGCCCCCAGGGACAGCCTTGAGCATAGGTGTGACGATAGGCTCAGATTCAGGCTCCCACTCGCCATCCTCGCTGTCGAGCCTCCAGCGGGCCTTGAGGCGTTCAAGCGCAACCTTGCCTCTCGCTGTCTTCGAGAAGTCTTTCTGCTTCGGCTTGAACTTCTTTGGGTTCATTAGTTGATCTGAATTCCGAACTGATCCACAAGATCGTCGGAAATGTCCATCTTCGTCTGGAACGCTGGTACGTCCATGTTGGCAACTCGCGGCAACTTCTGTCCCGGCTTCAGCTTGGTCTTGTACCGAGCCGCTGGAACGAACTTCTCCACCAGCACGCCATTTTCCTCGACCTGCACCGGCAAATCCATGCCAGCGTCTTCACGGACTGCATTGGGCGGAAGGATGGGCATCTTGACATTCACATCCACCGCACCGATGACGCACCCAAAGTTGAGGCCGGTGATGCGGAAGTCGTCAGTCAGGGGCGGGGCGAAGCTCATGGCGGGCTTGAACTCCAACTTCACTCCCACACTGTAGCCCTCGAACTTCAGGTCAACTGTTGCGCTGTACGCGTGGTACGCCTTGTGGCTATGAAAGTGGCCGTGCGCGGAAAGGCGGATGTACATCTGGCGTAGAAGATCGTCGATCCACGTCGCACTCTTGAACTTTGTAGACAGGGAGACGTGGGTGCGATGAAGTAGAGAATCCAGCGCCTCGCTTCCACTCAGGCGCTTAGCTATGGACCGTTCCTTGGGCATGTTGCTCTCCATTCCAATGCTTTGGCCATCTCTTCCCAGTAGTGAATCCTCTGCGCGTACAAGTTCAAAAGCCGTTGAAGAGTGGATGAATGCGGCTTCCTCAATCCTCGTTCCAGATAGCAAATCGTCGTCTCGGACACCCCACACATATCGACGACTGCGTTCTGGGTGAGCCGGGCACGCTTGCGCAGGATCTTCAGCTTCTTCCCGGTGATGTTCGCGACCGGCGAAATGTCATCCATAAACCACAACTATACATCAACATCCTCGAAAGCCAATGGAACTTCACCTTCGATCCGAACAACGTTCTTGTGAATCGTCTCTGGCTTATTGCAGTCGTAGTGGTCTGTCGTGGCCCAGCGGAACCACAAAAAGTGATGCTGGACGGTGCGCCAGTGATGGTGCTTGCGTATTGGCTCTTTGCACTTGGAGCAGGTTCTCTTCATGTCTTTCCTTTTTGGTGAGATATTACACGTTTCCCTGCTGATTTCCGTACAGGCCGCAAGATTGGTCGTTGCATACCCATTTACCCTTGACGATCATCAATGGTTCTTCGCAGGACTTGCAGAGCTTAACGGGGGCACTCTTTTCAAGGACGGCTACAGCGGCGGTCCCCACGCCCACGCTTTTTGATGGAGAAGGGCAGGATTCGAACCCGCGAGTGGCCCTTATGACAGCCTCCGGCTTTGCAGCCCCAGAGATGCCCTCTTCGATGACAGCCTCACGACCGGCATTCACTCTGGATGTTCCTTCTCCATGACCCTTCTTCGGCTCTGACCAGTCATACCGCTTACACTTCGTGCAGGCCTTCGGAATGCCCCCCATAGGCTCCCAGTCATATCCGCATTGATTACAGTGAACCATATACTTACTTTATAATAATAACCCTAATCATGTCAAGCGTTTTATAATAATACTGTCTCATGCTTTCTGTTTTCTGCTTATGGGTTCCCATTCGACGTCCAAGCCACCACGCCGCCCCATCGTGGACAAGTTGCCAGCCAATCCCCGATCCGTGGCGCCCTACGACCAAGTCCCCTCATCCAACAGCCGAGCCAGTATCAGCACAGTAGCGCTAGGCCTAATACTCCCATTGAGATACCCCACCACAGCACCCCTACTCACTCCCAGGCGCTCCGCTGCCGCACGCTGGCTAGACTGCCTGCGAATCCAAGACTGAAACGCAGACAGAGACATAAGGGGGCGGGAAGGAGCCTCCACGTCGCACTGCTTTGCATAGTTACTATCCAGTCCAAGGGCCACATCACGCGGGAGTGCACAGTGAGTATCCATAGAGATAGTGTACTATGGTGCTCATTGATAATAATTGCGATTGGTTACCAAAGTTATGTTGACATTGCGATAGATGGTGATAGTGTTGTGTATGTAAGGAGGCAACCAGCCTCATGGAGAGACAAAATGCACACTGTTATGACTACCAACAACGGCTATGACTCGATTCTGCTTGTCGATGATAACGACAAAGTGGTGAGCGCGTGGGGCGCGGAAAAGGCGACACTCGAAGCTTTTGTGCGTGACACTGATGCTGCCGAATGGAATGAGGGAGAGTGGCACACATTCGGCGATCCGACCGGGGAGGAAATTGAAGACGAGCTTCGCACTATTGCATCATTTGGCGAGGAGTGCGGGCGCGATGGCGTTATCGCCAGCGACGAGCGCAAGCGGTTTTGGTTCCGCGACTAATCTCCGCTGTGCCGCATCCACGGTAAGTGGAGCGTGAGGGAGGAGTCGTCGATCAGTGTGACGAACAAGCTTTATTACCAGCAAATTGCTGGTGCTATTGGATGGAGCCTCGCATGACAGACGTAATCACCATCAACGAAGAAATAGAAGCTCTTGGGCTATTTGCGGCAACCTGCGACGTAATGGCCTGCGACCTAACCCTAACCCACCGTGAGCGGGAAATGATCGAGAATCGGGCAACCCGCTACCGCGCTCTCCAGCTTGAGGCCATGGCCAAACTGCCGGCCGTTATCAAATCCACCGCCAAATCCATCATCAGCGACATGGAAGCCGTTGGAAAGGAGCGCGTCTCATGCTCTGGGCAATCCTCGCAGTCATAGCAATATTGGGGCTTTACCTTATCGGATTCGCGCTGTGCAGGTCGGCAGCGCGTAACGACAGGATCGACCGTGCGTATTTTCGTAACCGCGCGGAACTCGAAGCGATGCGCCTCCACGCCACTATTACCGAAGATCAGCAACGCGCGTGGGATGCCTACGACAACGCGCGTAACGCTCACTGGGCGAAGGAGCTTGCTGAGGGTCGCTCCGTCCCGGACGGCTACCTTAACCGCCAGAAAGGTTGAATCATGGACCATAACCAGCAACTCGCCGCCGAATGGGTCACTCCGCAGGAAGCTGCAGACTACCTCGGCGTCGGCAAACAAACGATCCGGCTGTGGTGCAAGGAAGGCCGCTTGGCATCCTCGAAGCTCGGATACCGGACCCTGCGCATCAGCGCCGCCAGCATCGAAAAGCTGATGGCCACAACCAAACAAAATTAGTGCGATATTACACAACCCGCGAAAGGAATCAACTCGACTTAGCCGATGCAATGTGCCGTTTGATCCTCGATCCGAAAATCAGCAGAGATGAATTGAAATTGGCAGCAGAAGCCTACAGGGAGGCGCGAGAAAAATGAAGGATAAACTTTTTGATGCATACGTCGAAGCGTGCAACTATCCAGGAAAGATTGTCGAAACTCAAGTGGAAACGAGATTGAGATCGTATCTGGGTGCGCTCGGAATCAAGCGTAAGATAGTGCGTTTACGGCAGGGGTGGACTCTCGAAGAGTATCCCGATTTAAACAAATCAACGAATCTAATTCTCGACGATTTCGCAAAACGAACCGGTTACAAACCGGTTCGTTTTGACGCCCGTGACGCCCGTGCCGCCCTTGACGCCCGTGCCGCCCGTGCCGCCAGTGCCGCCATTGCCGCCATTGACGCCCGTGACGCCATTGACGCCCGTGACGCCAGTGCCGCCATTGACGCCCGTGCCGCCCTTGACGCCCGTGACGCCCGTGACGCCAGTGACGCCATTGCCGCCAGTGCCGCCATTGCCGCCCGTGCCGCCAGTGACGCCCGTGCCGCCAGTGACGCCAGTGACGCCAGTGCCGCCAGTGCCGCCCGTGACGCCAGTGCCGCCCGTGACGCCCGTGACGCCCTTGACGCCCGTGACGCCAGTGACGCCATTGCCGCCAGTGACGCCATTGCCGCCCGTGCCGCCCGTGACGCCCGTGCCGCCCGTGACGCCAGTGACGCCAGTGCCGCCCATGACGCCCGTGCC
>CAILAZ010000140.1 GCA_903832295.1 uncultured Acidobacteriota bacterium | reverse complement strand
GGAGAAGGTGGTCGCCTTCGCCATCGTGATCGTGTTGGTGTTCGCGCCGATCGTGATCACATTCGCCGCCGTGTCCTCAATGAGAAGTCCGGTTCCCACGCCCGTGAGGGTCGCCGAAGCGAGAGACAAGAACGTCGCTGCGCCGGTTTTCAGCACCTGCCACGTATCCGATGTTCCCGCGATGTCCGCACCGCTGCCACCGTTCGTGATCTGGAGCACCACCCCCGATCCCGCACCGCTGTTGGTCAGCGTGAGGACGTTGTTGTTGCCCGTGTTGTTGTCGATGGTAAAGGTCGTGCCAGCGAGCTGGAAGGTCGTATTCGCCGCAAAGAGCGAGACCCACGTGCTTGCGCCGCCGCCGCCCGCTGCTCCCAATACCGTTGTAGAGCCGAGCGAGCTGAAGACCAGTTGGCCCGCCGTGTTGATGTACAGTCCGTAGTCGGTGCTTTCGAACGGATTCGCCGCCCAGTTGGAACTGCCGGCGGGCAGATTGCCTGCGCCCGGATCCCACCGCAGCAAACCAGTTCCGGAAACGCCTCCGCGGAGGTTTATGTTCTTTGGATCCTGATATGAGTTGTTATTATGTGTAGACATTTTTCGTGGGGCCACTGAGTATGGAGTGTGGGCGATTCCCTCGTCTATTCTTCCGCGGCCCGGTTAATTTAAGTCCCTCGACTGGCCACCTTCACTGCTGCAGGGGCTGGGGTATTCGCCTTCGTGACGGTTATTGGCGTCGCGCTCGCGGCGCTTGTCGTCGCGATGCTGTCGGTCGATGCCGTGATAAGGCCTGTTCCCTTGCACTCACTACACACTGCCTCCTGGACGGTTCCGGTGAGTCCGAGACCGCTGCACTGGGGACAGGTTAGTTGGGTAGACATGGGAGGAGGTTACGCTAATACCGCCTTCGTTCCCAAGCTGCCGACCCAGCTGCGGGTTACATCGTTGAAGCCGAGGTCGAAGATAGACGTCACCGACGTCTGGATCTCCTTCGTCTTGTAAACGACGTTCACCGGATCGAGCATGGCCGGCTGGCTCTCCACGAACTGGAAGCCCTCTTCGTCGGTCAATGCCTTTTTGCTGTCGAACATGTACCACTGCGCGGAGTTCTGCAGGTACTCAAGATCGACGATATCGAAGCTGTTCACACCGGCCCCGTCGTTGTCGTTGGACTCCGGAATGCGACCGCTTTCGATGGCCTTCTTGGTTTCCTTCGCTTTGAAGTGGATGCTCGAGTTCTTTTTGCAGACGAGAACGTTGAGATCCGGCACGCGCGGGTTGCCGCGGGGATCCACCATGAGACCGGCCGTGCGGTACGCCGCCTTCACGCCCGAATAGTCGAACGGGAGGTTGTAGGTCGTGCCGTCATAGACGCCGTTGTTCATGTTCGAACCGCCGTCCTCACGAGTGTGCGAAGAGGTGAGGGCCTGGAGGCCGTCGCCGCCCGTGATCGTGATGACGCGCTGTCCGCCTTGCCCGTAGTGGGTATAGGACGTGCTCGTGATGTTGTCGAGGCGCTCTGCGCAGAGGCGCTCCTTCACGCGCGCGATGGACGCCTTGAGCTCCTTGCTCACGTTGTCGAGGTCGCGCTTTTTGATGCCGAACTTCCCGCGTTGTTGCTACAATTTCAAATTTGACCTGAGCGGAAGTGCGTGTCTATATTTTAATGCCATATGGTACGACTTGTGCTCAGCTTGCGAAGGGAACACATAAAGATTGTCAGGATTGTTGTTGAGGGGGTTGATGTCAATATGATGCACCACTTCCCCCTTCCTGAGCCCTCTCTTCATAACGGTTGCGGCAACGATTCGATGTTCCGCAATATAGTGTCCGTGTATCTTTCTCGCAACATAACCATGTATCTTGGTTTTTCCACCTTTCCATTTTCCCGATTCGCTTCCGGGTCGATCGCCTACTGGTTGCCGTGGCAATTCGTGGTGTCGTACCCAGTAATGGATG
>CAILAZ010000139.1 GCA_903832295.1 uncultured Acidobacteriota bacterium | reverse complement strand
GGTCAACGGCGTTGCGGGGCGCGGGGGGACACTTTGAGTCGGAGGGAACTGCGTTGTGGGGGATGGTGGCGGAAAAGCCTTGTGGGCGGGAAGCGATATTTGAGGTGGGCTGGGGTCCTTCGCTGCGCTCAGGATGACACTTTAAAACCTCTAGATCAAGGTCAACTGCGGGGGTGCGCTGGGGATGAGGGTTTGAATGGAAGGCAAGGGCGTCGGGGGGATGGCCGGCGAGGAATTCGGCGACGAGGGAGAGGGGGCGCTGGGTGGCGGAGAGTCCGATGCGGTTGGGGCGGAGGTGGGTGATGGCATCGAGGCGCTCGAGGGAGAGGGCGAGGTGGGCTCCGCGCTTGTTGGCGACGAGGGCGTGGATTTCATCGACGATGACGGTTTGGACGTGGCGGAGGGTTTCGCGGCTGCGGGCGGCGGTGAGGAGGATGTACAAGGATTCCGGGGTGGTGACAAGGATGTGGGGAGGAAGTTTGAGCATGCGGGCGCGGTCGCGCGGGGGAGTGTCTCCGGTGCGGACCATGGTGCGGATGGCAGGCATGAGGTAGCCACGGGCGGCGGCAAGGAGCTGGATTTCGGCGAGAGGCTGGTCGAGGTTCTTCTGGACATCGTTGCCGAGGGCCTTGAGGGGGGAGATGTAGAGGACGTGAGTGCGCTCGGGGAGGCTTCCGGTGAGGGCGAGGCGGACGAGAGAGTCGAGGCAGGCGAGGAAGGCGGCGAGGGTTTTGCCGCTTCCGGTGGGAGCGGAGATGAGTGTGTTACGGCGGGCGAGGATGTGGGGCCATCCGGCGAGCTGAGGCTCGGTGGGAGTGCCGAAGCGGGAGGTGAACCACTCACGGACGACGGGATGCGCCCAGGAGAGAGGATCTGGGGAGGAAGGCATAGGAGTTAGAGGGGATTTAGGGTTTCAAAGTTTCAGAGGATTGGAGGTGGGGAGGAAGTGAGGGCCGGCGAACCACTTCCAGTGCACCTGGCGGTGGGCGTGCCGATCTATGTGAAGAGCCACTTTGTGGTGAGGCCGCAATTCGATAGTCACGAGGCGCCGAATTTCAACCAGTTTGGCAGCGACTGGTGACGCAAGGGATGGTGTGGGTGGGATACAAGTTCTGAGGGCTTGAAATGGGAATGAGAGTGGGATGGGGCAGCCGCCTTGAGGGCGGCTGTTGGCGCGTTTGGGGCGTCGCGGGATACTTGCGAGTTCCCGGCTGACATATACTTCTACCATCATGAACAACCTACAAAATGAGATTGAACGGCTGTATGCGCTGGGGATGGATGCGAAGCGGGAGAGCGGAGCCCTGGAGACCTTCCATGCGTTCCGCGAGGAGCTGACGCAGGGCAAGGTGCGGGCGGCAGAGAAGCGCGATGGACGCTGGCAGACGAATGTGTGGGTAAAGCAGGGAATTCTGCTGGGCTTCCGGCTGGGAGCGGCGGCGGAGAGCGGCGCGGGGGATGTGTTCACATTTGTGGATCGGCACACGTACCCGGTGAGGCAGTTCAAGTGCGCGGATGGCGTGCGGCTGGTTCCGGGAGGCTCGACGGTGCGCGAGGGAGCGTACGTGGCGGCGGGAGTGATCTGCATGCCTCCGATGTACATCAACGTAGGGGCATATGTGGACGAGGGAACGATGGTGGATTCGCACGCGCTGGTGGGGTCGTGCGCGCAGATTGGAAAGAGGGTGCATCTGAGCGCGGCTTCGCAGGTGGGGGGCGTGCTGGAGCCGGTGAACGCGAGCCCGGTGGTGATTGAGGATGACGTGCTGGTGGGAGGCAATTGCGGGATCTATGAAGGGACGCAGGTGTTGCGGCGGGCAGTGCTGGGTTCGGGCGTGATATTGACGCGCTCGACACCGCTGTTTGACACGGTGCGGGGAGAGATTTACCGGGCGAGCGAGGAGAGTCCGCTGGTGGTTCCCGAGGGCGCGGTGGTGGTGGCGGGGGCGAGGGCGATCACGAAGGGGAAGGCGGCGGAGTGGGGATTGAGCGTTTATACGCCGGTGATTGTGAAATATCGGGATGAGAAGACGGATAAGGGAGTGGAGCTGGAAGATTTGCTGCGGTGAGGGAGCAAAACCCGAGGGGGACGCAGGGGTTGGGATTCATCATGGCAGTGCAGGCGGTATGGTAGGCTTTTCAATGGTGCGGTGAGTGCCGGAAGGCCCCGCAGGAATGTGGCTGGATCGCGGCTATGGCCGGTAAGTATCTGAAGGATAAAAGCATTGATTAATTCTCTGATTGCAAAGGTTTTCGGGACTCACAACGAGCGCGAAGTGAAGAAGCTGCAGCCGCGGGTGGAGCGCATCAACGCGCTGGAGCCCGAGATTCGCAAGCTGACCGACGCGGAGCTGAGGGCGAAGACAGACGAGTTTCGGCAGCGGGTGCAGGAACGGCTGGCGCTGCTGCAAGAGCCCAAGGCAGAAGAGATGGATGCGGACCGCCGCAAAGCCTGGGAAAAGGAAGAGTACGCGGCGATCCAGGAAGTGCTGGATTCGATTCTGGAAGAGGCGTTTGCAGTGGTGCGCGAGGCGGGATGGCGCGTGCTGAACATGCGCCACTTTGACGTGCAGCTGATTGGCGGCATGGTGCTGCATACGGGCCGGATCGCCGAGATGAAGACCGGAGAAGGCAAGACGCTGGTGGCGACCCTGCCGGTGTATCTGAATTCGCTGGCTGGGCGCGGAGTGCACGTGGTGACGGTGAACGATTACCTGGCCAAACGCGACTCAGAGTGGATGGGCAAGCTGTACAGCTTTCTGGGACTGTCGGTGGGCGTGATCGTCCACGATCTGGACGACGACCAGAGAAAGGCGGCTTACGGCAGCGACATCACGTACGGCACGAACAACGAATTCGGGTTCGACTACCTGCGCGACAACATGAAGTTCGACATGAAGGACTGCGTGCAGCGCGGACACAACTTCAGCATCGTGGACGAGGTGGACTCGATCCTGATCGACGAGGCGAGGACGCCGCTGATTATCAGCGGCGCGAGCGAGGAATCGACCGATAAGTACGCGCGCATCAACGTGATCATTCCGAAGCTGGTGAAGGGCGAGGAGCTGCCGGGAGCAGAGCCGAACGAGAAGATCTATACCGGCGATTTCGTGATCGACGAGAAGCACAAGAACACGATGGTGACCGAGGCAGGCTGGGAGAAGGTAGAAAAGCTGCTGGGGATTGAGAACATCGCGGACCCGGAGAACTGGGACCTGAAGCATCACGTGGAAGTGGCAGTGAAAGCCCACCACATGTACAAGCGCGATGTGGAATACGTGGTGAAGGACGGCGAAGTGCTGATCGTGGACGAGTTCACGGGAAGGCTGATGCCGGGGCGCAGGTGGTCCGACGGACTGCACCAGGCGGTGGAAGCAAAAGAGGGAGTGAAGATTGAGCGCGAGAACCAGACGCTGGCGACGATCACCTTCCAGAACTACTTCCGCATGTACAAGAAGCTGGCCGGAATGACAGGCACGGCAGAGACGGAAGCGGCGGAGTTCGACAAGATCTACAGGCTGGAAGTGGTGGTGATTCCGCCGAACCAGCCGCTGCTGCGCAAGGAAAACAAGGACGTGGTGTACCGCACGGAGAAAGAGAAGTACTTTGCGGTGTCCGATGAAATTGCGCGGATACACGAGTCTCTGCAGCCGGTGCTGGTGGGCACGACGTCGATTGAAAAGTCAGAGCGGCTGAGCGAGCTGCTGAAGAAAAAGGGCATCAAGCATGTAGTGCTGAACGCCAAGTACCACGAACGCGAGGCAGAGATTGTGGCGCAGGCCGGACGCTATGGGATGGTGACGATTGCCACCAACATGGCAGGCAGAGGAACGGATATTCTGCTGGGCGGCAACCCGGAGTTCATGGCGAAGCAGGAGAGCCTGAAGCGCGGACTGGCGACGGCAGTGAAGGCCGTGGCAGGCGGGGTGGAGGCGAGGCCGGACGATTCGACGACGGCCTACTGGTATTACCAGGGACAGGAGTTCAGCATTGCGGCCGAAACGTGGGCGGAGCTGCTGACGAAGTACAAGTCCGAGACGGAAGTGGAGCACGCGCAGGTGATCGCGGCGGGCGGACTGTTCATCCTGGGCACGGAGCGGCACGAGTCACGGCGCATCGACAACCAGTTGCGAGGACGCGCGGGACGGCAGGGCGATCCGGGTGCGTCGCGGTTCTACCTGTCGCTGGAAGACGATTTGATGCGCATCTTTGCCAAGGAGTGGGTGAGCAACCTGCTGCGGCAGCTGGGCATGGAAGAGGGCATCCCGATTGAGTCCGGGCTGATCACGCGGCGGATTGAGGCGGCACAGAAGGCGGTGGAAGCACAGAACTTTGAGGCCCGCAAACATCTGCTGGAGTACGACGACGTGATGAACAAGCAGCGCGAGGCGGTGTATGGCCTGCGCAGACAGCTGCTGGAAGGCAACGAGCAGAAGGAACTGATTCAGCAGGATTATGTGCGCGACCTGCTGGGGGGAATCCTGGAGAAGTTTGCAGGGGAAGAGATTCACCCGACGAACTGGGATATTGCGGGGCTGAAGACCGAGGTCTATGGACGCTTTGGAGTGGATTTCCTGGCGGAGGGCGTGGACCCGAAGACGCTCAATCATCACGAGCTGGGCGACCAGATTTTCGAGCGGTTGATTGCGCGCTACGATGCGAAGGAAAAGCTGATTGGCGCAGAGGCGATGCGGCAGCACGAACGGGTGATCATGCTGAGCGTGCTGGACCAGCTGTGGAAAGATCACCTGCTGCAGATGGACCATCTGAAGGAAGGCATTGGGCTGCGCGGATATGGGCAGCACGATCCGCTGATCGAGTACAAGCGGGAGTCGTTCGGACTGTTCGAAGAGATGATGGAACACTTCGAGGAGGAGACGATCCGCTACCTGTACATGATGCGGGTGGTGGACGAGAACGGCGACGAAGTGGGATACGCAGAGCAGGCGGCGGCTCCGGAAATGCCGCAACTCTCGGGATCGCTGGTGGCAGCGGCGGGCGATGGGAATGGAACGCGACGCGTGCAGACCTCGCTGGACGACGTGGAAAGGCAGTTCCAGCGGAAGAAGGCGAGAGAGCTGGAACAGGCGAGAAGAGCAGGAGCAGGACAGGCTGAGGCCGTGCAGCAGGTGGTGCGAGGGACGAAGATCGGAAGGAACGATCCGTGCCACTGCGGGAGCGGGAAGAAGTACAAGAAGTGCCACGGTGCGAACGAGTAAAGGCTAGTGTAAGCTGCGCTCACCGAACCGGCACACGCCGCGCCGTTTGATGAGCGCAACCCGGCGTGGGTTAGGCATTCAGCAGGCGATCGAAGAATGAGCGATAGCGCTGGAGGGCGACGCGCAACTCTTCGGTTGATACGCTTGTGCCTCCGTCCCACTGCTTCTCCAATGCAGAGCGCTCATTGGCGAATCCTTCGGCGAGCCGCTTCATTACTGCTGCGACAAGCTTGTCGGCTTCCTGTACGGCCCGCCTCGGTTCATCCACAAACCCGGTCTGCACGTCACTCCAGCTGGCGCGCCAGTCGCGAGTATCGGACTCACTGAACAAGAGCGGCGACGAGCTGTTTACGGCGCTACGGTTATTCCGGGGGATGGCCTCTCCTGCCGCGCGGGGCTGAGCAGGCTGCGGGATTTCCTCACTCACCAGCCTCGGCCCGCGTGCCTCGGTCGGTTCAAAGTTTGTTTGCTCCTGCGGTCTCGATTCGGCGCGGCCAACCAAGTCCGCGGTGGACAGCTCGTCTTCTTTCCTCTTCAACTCACCCATTACGCAACCTCTCTTTTGGGTCCAGCAGGATTCTCCAGCAGTTCGTCGAACAACGACCGGTAGTACTTGAAAGCGCTTCTCAGGTCCTCGGTGGTGGCCTGGCCTTTCTCTTCGCGCAATGCAATCTCACGGGCGGCGCGGTAATTGTCCACGACCCGGGGATGAGAGACGGAGATGTCGGCCGCCTGCTGCTCGAAGTTGCTCATGGGATATCCACGCGCCTGCATCACGCGACCGACCAGTGCGTCGGCTCCGGCGACTGCGCCCTTGGGATTGTCCACAAAGAGGGCCTGGAATTCGCGCCACTCTGTTATGAAGCGCTCGTGCTCATCCACGGCAAGTTCGCGCAAGGTAAACCGCTCGACCCGCTTCTCGCGATTCAAGAGCACGGATTCGCCGCGGCCCTGTCCGTGTTCCCGCACGGTGCGATCGTATTCCGGACCGAATCGCTTACGCAGCGCATCGGTTCGGCGCCTGCGCACGACAATCGCGGCAAGGGCCAGCATGGCAATGACCACCACTGCAGCAACAACCATCATCTTGATCTTGGGATCCATTGGAACCTCGGTACCAAGCCCAGATGCCTGGTGATGAGGGCGTGTTGTGCCAACCAAAGCTCACACGACGGTGGCAGTTGTGACCACCGCGGGGTGCGAGCCAGGGCCAGAGCAGGGCGGGGCAGGAGTCAGCTGTACTCAACGAACTGCGAGTTGCAACGAACGGCGCGCTGCATTGGGCGACGGCGCGCGGGCTTCTTTGGTCTTGCGCGGGATGGGGGTTCAAGATAGTGTTTTGAACGATGAAATTTCAGCGCAGTTGCGGAATCCTTCTTCATCCGACCTCGCTGCCGGGACCTTATGGGGCGGGTGACCTGGGGCCGGAAGCATTCTCCTTCCTTGAGTTTTTATCCAACGCGGGACAGAAGATCTGGCAGGTGCTTCCGCTGAATCCCACGGGGTATGCGGACTCGCCTTACCAGTGCTTTTCGGCGTTTGCGGGAAATCCGCTGCTGATAAGCCTGGACCTGCTGGCAGAGCAGGGATTGCTGACGCGCAAGGAACTGGCGGGGGCACCGAAGTTTCCGACGAAGCAGGTGGACTTTGGGGCGGTCATCAAGTTCCGGTTTGCGAAGCTAAGGAAGGCGGCGGCAGAGTTTGCAGCGCCGGGCGGGGCATACAAGGCAGAGTATGAGGCATTCTGCACGGCGGAAGCGGCGTGGCTGGATGACTACGCGCTGTTTATGGCGGCCAAGGACGCGCACGGCGGAGTGGCGTGGACAGGTTGGGAGCGGGCACTAGCGGCGAGGGAGCCGGAGGCGCTGAAGCAGTGGCGGGAACGGCTGTCCAAGGAAATCGAAGAGTACAAGTACTGGCAGTTTGAGTTCTTCCGGCAGTGGGGCGCGCTGCGGGCGGCGTGCATGCGGAAGGGCGTGCGGGTGATGGGCGATGTGCCGATCT
>CAILAZ010000138.1 GCA_903832295.1 uncultured Acidobacteriota bacterium | reverse complement strand
AGGTACATGCCGACGGAGAAGAGCATGGGGCTCTTGACCTCGACCATGATGAGGGCGATGCCCATGAGGATGCCGACGATGACCAGCGGCCATGCCATGTTTCCGCCGACGATGCCCTGGGAGAGGAAGGCCATGAGGCCGGCCTGGGGGGCGGGGAGTTCCTTGCTGCCGAAGTGGTAGGCCTGGTCAAGGATCATGAGCACGGGGAACAGGGCCAGCGAACTGACGATAACTCCCATGAGGTCGCCCACCTGCATAAGCTTCGGAGTGCCTCCGAGGATGTGGCCGACTTTGAGATCCTGGAGCATTTCTCCGGCGACGGCCGAGGAGACGCAGATGACGGCGGCGACCCCGAGGACGGCGATGACTCCGGCGGTGCCCTTGATGCCGATGGCGACCATGAGCAGGGCGGCGATGACCAGGGTGCAGAGGGTAAGCCCGCTGACCGGGTTGTTGGAAGAGCCGATCATGCCGACGAGGTTTCCGCTGACCGCGGCGAAGAAGAAGCCGAGGATGATCATGATGACGGCGGCGACAACGGCTCCGATGATGACCTTGGTGAAGAAGAAGTAGAGGGCGATCATGGCGCAGAAGACGATGCCGAGCCCGAGGAAGACGACCTTGGCGTTGAGGTCCTTCTCATAACGCAGCGAGGACTGCTTCTGCTGTCCGGTCTTCTTCAGATCGCTGATGGCGCGCTGGATTCCGATGCCGAGCGACTTGCGCATGCGGAAGAGGGTGAACGAAGCACCGACGAGCATTCCGCCGACGGCAATGGGGCGGACGATGGAGAACCAGACACCGTTGGAGACGGCGGTCCAATCGACGGTGGTTCCGGCGGCAGCGGCGTTGGCGGCAATCTGCGGGCCGAGGAAGTAGGTGAGGAGCGGAACCATCAGTCCCCAGGCGAGCAGGCCGCCGGCAAAGTTGAGGGCGGCCAGGCGCGGTCCAATGATGTAGCCCACACCAAGGTAGGCGGGGCTGACGGCGGGGGCGCTGAAGGTGGTTGCGCCGCCGGTGGCGATCATGGGAGCGTCGCCGGCGCGTCCGAGTTTGAGGCCCATGGGAAGCTTGGGGATGTTGACTAGGAATTCCTTGCTGGCGTTAAAGATGTTGAGCGCTCCGGCGAGGAAGATGGCGGCGCCGACGCCCATGTTGGAGAACAGGATCTTGGCGGCCCTGGAGCCCTGCTGTCCGGCCTTGTGAATCTCAGAGGCGGCGACGGACTCGGGGAAGGGAAGCTCGGGGTCTTCCACCATGACGCTGCGCAGCAGGGTGACGAAGAGGATGCCGAGGGTTCCGCCCACCATCATGAGGGCGACGCCCTGCCAGTAGTTGGCCGCACCGAGCGCGGGCCACACCTTGGCGATCACGAAGGCGGGGATGGTGAAGGTGGCTCCGGCGGCAACCGATTCGCCGATGGAGCCGATGGTACGGGCCATGTTCTCTTCCAGCAGGCTGCCCTTGACGAGTTTGAGCAGCGCCATGCCAATGACGGCGGCCGGGTAGGTGGCGGCAATGGTCATGCCGGCGCGCAGGCCAAGGTACATGTTGGCCGCGCCAAGAACCACGGTCATGATGAGACCCAGGAGCACGGCGCGAAGAGTAAACTCGCGCATCTCGCGGTCAGCAGGTACATACGGACGGAAGGGTTGTGGTGAGCTCATTCGAGGTCCTCAGATTACGGAAAAGCCTAAGTTTCAGGATGGCGCAACGTATCACGCGCAGTGCTGCGATTACAAGTGGAAGCCAAAGCCAGCAACCATCATAAATACAGGGGGCGAAAGTATCACGCAGTATGTTTGCGGGCAAACAGAAACGCCGCTGCGGAGGGCAGCGGCGTTTCCGGTTTCGGAGCGGTTACAGGCGGCAGATGAGCAGTTCGCGCTCATAGACCATCTCGGGCGGCAGATGATCGTGGAGCTTGATGAAGAGCTCTTCGTGACCAACCACTTCCTGCTTCCAGGTTTCGGAGTTGACGGTCTGCAGGGCGTCAAAAGTTTCCTTGGAGTAGTTAAAGCCGGACCAGTCGAGATCCTCATAACGGGGAACCCAGCCGATCGCGGTTTCCTTGCCGACGGAGCGGCCATGAACGCGCTCGATGATCCACTTGAGGATCCTCATGTTTTCGCCGTATCCGGGCCACAGGAACTTGCCGTCCTCACCCTTGCGGAACCAGTTGACGTGGAAGATGCGCGGGGTGACCGAGAGATTGCGGCCCATGCGAATCCAGTGCCGGAAATAGTCTCCCATGTGATAGCCGCAGAAGGGCAGCATGGCCATGGGATCGCGGCGCACCTTGCCGATGGTTCCGGCAGCGGCAGCGGTCATCTCAGAGCCCATGGTGGCGCCGGTATAAACGCCCGCGCTCCAGTTGAATGCCTGATAGACCAGCGGCATCGTCGTCGGACGGCGTCCGCCGAAGATGAAAGCGCTGATGGGCACGCCGTTGGGATTTTCCCAGTCAGCATCGATGGTGGGGCACTGGTATGCCGGGGCGGTAAAGCGGGCATTGGGGTGCGCAGCCACTGCGCCGGTTTCCTTGGCGATCTGCGGCGTCCACGGATTGCCCTTCCAGTCGGTGCAGGCAGCGGGTGGTTCGTCGGTCATGCCTTCCCACCACACGCCACCGTCGGGGGTCAGTCCCACGTTGGTGAATATGGTGTTCTTGGCCAGCGCCGCCATGGCGTTGGGGTTGGTCTTGTTGGAGGTGCCGGGAGCGACGCCGAAGAATCCGGCTTCCGGATTGATGGCGCGGAGCTGTCCGCTGGCATCGGGCTTGATCCAGGCAATGTCATCGCCGACGGTGGTCACCTTCCAGCCGCTGAGCCCGGCAGGAGGAATGAGCATGGCAAAGTTGGTTTTGCCGCAGGCGCTGGGGAAAGCCGCTGCCACGTAGGTCTTTTCGCCCTCGGGGCTCTCGGCTCCGAGGATGAGCATGTGCTCGGCCATCCAGCCTTCATCGCGCGCCATGGTAGAGGCGATGCGCAGGGCAAAGCACTTTTTGCCCAGCAGGGCGTTGCCGCCGTAACCGGAACCGAAGGACCAGATCTCGCGGGTCTCCGGGAAATGAACGATGTACTTTTCCTTGTTGCAGGGCCAGGTGACATCCTTCTCGCCAGCGGCAAGGGGCTTGCCGATGCTGTGCATGCAGGGCACAACGCGCTTCTCGTCCTTGTCGATCTCCTTGAAGACCGCGGTGCCGATGCGGGTCATGATGCGCATGTTGACGACGACGTAAGGCGAGTCCGTGAGTTCCACGCCAATCTGCGACATGGGAGAGCCGACCGGGCCCATGCTGAACGGCAGCACGTACATGGTGCGTCCCGCCATGCAGCCGTCAAACAGGCCTTTGAGCTTCTTGCGCATGGAGAACGGGTCTTCCCAGTTGTTGGTGGGACCAGCGTCTTCCTTGGCCAGCGAGCAGATGTAAGTGCGGTCTTCGACGCGCGCCACATCGCTGGCGTCGGACTTGGCGTAATAGCAGCCAGGCCAGAGCTTTTCGTTGAGCTTGATGAATGTTCCGTTGGCCACAAGGTCGGCGCAGAGCTGGTCGTATTCTTCCTGCGATCCGTCAACCCAGTGGATGGCGGCAGGCTTGGTGAGAGCCGCCATTTTCTCCACCCACTTCAGCAGGTTCTTATTCTCGCTGAGGGGCGTGGTGTGCTTGGTATGAAGTGCGGTTTGATTGCTCATGGAACTCCCTGCTGACGTGTCGTGTGGCTGCCTCTGCCGGGCGATCACGTTCCTGTATAAAGTTAAAACAAATCCCAAGGACCGGAGGGTGATGGGAGCGCTGCACATACCCGGTGGCGCACAGCAAACACCCGTGCCACCGTACAAAACTAGCGGGCGAGGACTCCTGCGTCCTTCAAAACCTCGTCCAGATGCTGCAAGGTCTCGGCAGTCGAAAGCGTGTAAAGATCGCGTCCGCTCTCTTCGCCATTTTCCAGAATGCTGCGCAGGTAGTGTCCCGCGATCTCAACCGCCAGCGGATCCGTGATGACATTACCCGTTTGCTTCTGATGTTCAGCCCACGCCGGAAGCGCGAGAGCGATCCACACGGAACGCCCGTTGACCAGGAACTTCACATCTACGGCATCAGCGTGGCGGGTCGCAATCGCCAGCATGATGCACTGATAGACACAATGAACCGATCCGCCGGTCCAACGCTCGATGGTGCTGAATTCTTCGTACATAACCTAAAACTCTATCCCTACCGAGTGACAGGCTGCAACATTCGTTCAACCCGAATGCACAATTAAGCCCCGCTAGCGTACCTCAAAACGAGCGCCATCGCACAGCAAATCTGCACCGGGGCAGGACAAAGCAGGGTTGCGGAAGGCGCCGTCGTCATCCGCTACAATCAAAGCGGTGATTATGCGTAAGAAAGCTGTCTCGGACGCCCCGAAAGCCTCAACCCTCAAGACGCAACGCGCCAAGCGCGACCGCGAAGCCGCGAGCCCCCGCCCCCGCAAGGCCCCCACGGTGGAAATCGTCACCTCCGCGAAGCTGTCGGAGATTCCCTGGCTGCTGCACGGCTTCAGCACGCGGCAGGGGGGCGCCAGCAAAGAGTATGGCGGGGGGCAGCTCAACCTCGGATACACCGCCGAGGACGATCCCAGGAACGTGGCGCGTAACCGCCAGCGCTTTTTGCGCAAACTGAAGGCGCGGGACGAAGCGGGTGCCCCGTGGCCGTTGGTGCTGCTCAACCAGGTGCACTCGGCGGCCATCCACCGCGTCTATGGCGCGCGCGGCCCGGAGTGGGCACGGCTGCGCAAGAACCGTGTGCTTGAAAGCGCCGGAGACGGCCTGATCACCAACACCGCCGGAGTTCTGCTCGGCGTGCGGATCGCCGACTGCTTCCCCGTGATCCTGGCCGACCGCAAGCGCAAGGCCGTGGGAGTGTTCCACGCCGGGTGGCGCGGCACGGCGCAGCGCATTGTGGAGAAAGGCGTGGGCGAGATGCGCCGCCAGTTCGGCTGCCAGCCGGAAAACCTCGTCGCCGCCATCGGCCCCGGCATCGGCGCCTGCTGTTACGAGATTGGCGAAGAGGTGGAGAACGAATTCGACTCCCAGTTTGCCTACTCGAAAGAGCTGTTTGAAGATGTCTTCGATAGCTGGAGCCTGAAGACGAAGTACCCCATGCTGTTCCTCAACCAGCGCGCTCCCGGACACGGCGAGCCCGCCATGTCGCGCCATCTCGACCTGGTAAAAGCCAACTGGTGCCAACTGCTTGACGCCGGAGTTGCCGCCGAGAACATCCAGTCGGTGGACCAGTGTACGGCCTGCCGCACCGACCTGTTTTTCAGCTACCGCAAGGAGCAGGTAACCGGACGGATGCTGGCGGTGGTGGGGATTCGGTAGGAGTGCTACGAGGCCACGCGCTTTGCCGGAGAGGCGGATTTCTCCCGCTGCGCGCCCTTTAAGGTTTTACCGGGCCTGCTTGTGCTTTTGCTCGTGAGTTCCTTCAGCAGTTCCGGATGTTTGTCCAGAATCCGGAACAGATTGAGCACCGCGGGCATGGGAGCCGCTTGGCCACGCTCATAACGCGAAAATGCGTTGTGGCCTCCTCCAGTCAGTCGTGCGGCGGCAATCTGGCTCAGCTTCAGTTTTAGCCGGATGCGCCGGATCTCGTCGCTCTGCTTTGCCCGCTGCTTCAGCACCAGTACGTCGCCTGCCTGCACATAGCGATGCGCGCTTTCGGCATCGAATTCGACCTCACCACAATGACCGCAGCGCCACCCCGGAGAGCCCATCGATCCGGGCGGTCTCGCCAGCATGGTCGATGGCGAAACTCTCATCCTCGAAGCGGGTCATGCCCTTGCGGATTTCACAATTCAGACATCGGCGTGCCATGCTCACTTCTCCTAAGCAAATTCTATCGACCGGAACAAACAAATGCGCGAGGCCTCTGCCTCGCGCACCTGTGAGCCTTGCAAGTTCTACGCGTAAATTCCGCGCGTCCGGATGGTCGAAGCTACGCGGTCAATCGCCAGCATGTAGGACGCGATGCGGTTGTTTACCCCGTGAGTGGCGGCGTAGTGCATCACGGATTCAAAGGAGTCGATCATCACCGCTTCCAGTTCGGCGTTCACGTGCGCTTCTTTCCAGAAGTACCCCTGGCGGTCCTGCACCCACTCGAAGTAGGAGACGGTGACGCCTCCGGCGTTGGCAAGAATGTCTGGGATGATGAAGACGCCCTTCTCCTGCAGGATGTCGTCGGCGGCCACGGTGGTCGGCCCGTTGGCGCCCTCGGCGATGATGCGCGCCTTGATCTGCGAGGCGTTATGCGTGGTGATGACGTTTTCCATCGCCGCCGGCACCAGCACTTCGCAGTCGGAGATCATCAGCTCGTGCTGGTCGGCGGCCTCGGCTCCGGTAAAGCCCTGGATGGTGCCGGTCTTCGCCTTGTAGGCAAACAGTTCCTTAATGTTGATGCCGTGGGCGTTGTGCAGCCCGCAGTTCCACTCGGCAATGCCGGTCACCTTGAATCCCTGTTCGTGCATCAGCAGCGCGGCGTGCGAGCCCACGTTGCCAAAGCCCTGCACCACCACGCGGGTGTTTTCCGGTGTCATGCCCAGCTTTTTCACCGCCTGCAGGGTCACCAGCATCACCCCGCGCCCGGTGGCTTCGCGGCGCCCGCGGGAGCCGCCAATCTCGATCGGTTTTCCGGTCACCACGGCGGTCACCGTCTGCCGCATGTGCATCGAGTAGGTGTCCATCATCCACGCCATCGTCTGCTCGTTGGTGTTCACGTCCGGGGCGGGCACGTCCTTCTCCGGCCCAATCACCTCGATGAGCTCGGCGGTAAAGCGGCGGGTCATGCGCTCCAGCTCGCCTCGGGACATCGTCTTGGGGTCGCAGATGATCCCGCCCTTGGCGCCGCCAAACGGGATATCCACCACGGCGCACTTCCACGTCATCCACGCCGCCAGGGCGCGAACCTCGTCCAGGTTGACCTCCGGCGCGTAGCGGATGCCGCCCTTGGCCGGGCCGCGCGCCATCGAGTGCTGCACCCGGTATCCGGTAAACAGTTCGATCCGCCCGTCATCCATCTGGACCGGGATGTGGACCGTGATTTCCCGTGCGGGCTGGCTCAGAATCTTCCAGAAACCCTTGTCAAGATTCAGCTTCTGCGCGGCAAGTTCGAACCGCGCCGCCTGCGCCTCCCAGGGGTTGGTTTCCATGTGCGTGTCGATAACGGTTGCCATAAAATCTCCGATTTCTTTCTGACGCTGGCTTGAATTCCTGAGAGCGAGGGATGCAGGAGCACAACTTTCCCCTCTTCCCGCCCCACTTGCAAACCGGGTAGTATATGCACCCTTCCGGAGGAGAGGCAAGCAGAAGAATAGAGGCAAAGGAATAGAGGCAGAAGAATAAGGGAGTGTCACAATTCCACAGGCGGCAGACACCACCCGGAAAGCAGGGTTACAGGGAACCTTCGAACCACAAAGAAGGGCTCCCCCGATCCCACCCAAGGCGAGAACGGAGGAGCCCTTCGCAGGAGAGACTATTTGGCGGCTTCCGGTGCTCCGGGGGCCGGAGGAACTCCAGGTGCTCCAGGTGCCGCAGGTCCGCCATGGTTGTGGTAGCTCATCGGCCCGTCCATCGGCAGCGGAAAGCGGTCGTGGTGGCCACCCAGCGCATGCAGCTTCTTCCACTGTTCGGGAGTCAGCACCTTGCGGATGGCAAAAGCCATGTGGGCGTTGGCCTTCTCCACGGAGGCGCGGGCGTCAATGATGCGGTCGGTGGCGCCCAGCACGGCGGCCTCCTCCGGATTGTCGGCGTCAAGCAGTGGTTCCAGCTTGATCTCTTCCTTTTGCAGGCTGGCATGCACATCCACCAGCTTCATGCGGTTGTCCTGGAAGATCTGTTCGATCTTCTGCACCTGCGCTTCGGAGAGCCCGACAGCCTTCACCACCTCGGCGTTCTTCCACCAGCGCCCCGGAGGCAGCAGGGGATGCATCTGTCCCCGCGCTTCCATCCCGCGTCCCTCCATTCTGTCCTGCGGGCCGCCTGGTCCGCGTCCATTGTGGGGCATTTGCGCCAGGGCAACCGCGCCCAGCAGCAGGATTGTAATCATAAGTTTGCGAATCATCGTCGTTCTCCTTATTTGGAAGTGTTTCGGTTAATAGCCGCACTGGTGGATGCGGCGGCAATTTCATTGCGCGCCACGGTAATCGCGCTGACACGTGCGAGCGCCTGGGGCACATCGCGGTTGAGATCGTTGTGGACGGCTTCCAGCAATTCATCGTCGCTCATCGCCGGTATTGGAGAACCCTTTTGGCTGCTGGCCGTCGGGGGAGCCGGCCTTGCCGCCGTGTGCCAGGTGGTCATCCAGATGGTCTGGGCAGCCAGCAGCACCGCCAACACCCCTGCTCCCGCCCAGCGCAGCCGATGCCGCGCAAGCGTCTTTTGGGGAGCAAAAACTCCGTCCATCTGCGCCTTCAGGGCGCCGGCCGCTTTCCCGCGCACCGCCAGGGCATAGCGCGAAATATTGTCCCGTATCGCCACTGCCTCGCCATGGCACTGCGGACACTCCGCAAGGTGGGTCTCGGTCTCGGGGCTCGCCTCTCCGGCCAGCCATTCCGTCAATCGTTCATCGGACAGGTGCGTCATTGCTCATTCCTTTGCTGCCGCAGTGCGCTGACTGCGCGAAACAGGTGCGACTTCACAGTTCCAACCTCAACCTGCATGCTGTCTGCAATCTCCTCAATGGAAAGCTCTTCGAGAAAACGCAGATGAAATACCGTCTGCTGCTGCGGCGAAAGCGATTTCACGGCCCTCATCGTCCCCGCCAGTTGCTCCCGCGCCAGCAGTGCCCGGTCGGCGCGCGGTGCCAGGTCCTCGGCCATGACCGTAGCCATTTCGGCCTCCTTGCTGCCGCTGCCAAGCATCCTCCGCCAGAAGCCCTGCCGCCGGTTGCGCTGATGGTCCCGCGCCAGGTTCACGGCAATTCTTATCAGCCAGGTGCTGATGCTGGCGTCACCCCGGAATTCGGCGCGACCGCGATAAGCTTTCAGGAAGCAATCCTGGGTCAGCGTGGCTGCCGCCTCGTCGTCGCGCAGTTCGCACCACAGAACACGGTAGATCCGTGCCTGGTGCTGGCGAACGATGTCGTCGAATTCCGCCGCGGTCCAACCCGCGTCCCGCATTCCGGTCATGCTTAGCGTTTCTTCCATAGCCGCACACCACATTCGACGGGGCGCGGCGTCTGGAGTTTACAGCAGCACAAAAAATCACCGCCACATGCAAACGGAAGTAACGAAAGGCCCCTGAATCCGTGCATTATTCATACCTGTTCTCGGCAGGAAATGGGTATGATTCCCATTAACAACGAAATCGATTCTGTCGCGGCATTACTGAAGGCGCAAGCAGGTCTGCGGTATGAAGAATCTGATTGATAGCCGAACGTTGTTCCTCGCCTCCGCCCTCGTCTCCGGCGCGTTTGCACCCCTCATGTACCTCACTATGAGGACACGCAAGACCTATCCGGGGTACGGGCGCTGGACGGCCTCGATGGCCCTCTTCTTTCTGACGTTTCTTCTGATGGGGCTGCGCGGGCTGATCCCCGACATCGCCTCCGTGCTCGCAGGTAATATCCTCGCGATCATCGCCCTGCTGCTGATCTCCGAAGGCATCCGCATGTTCTGCGGTTGGCGCACACGCGTGCCCTGGGCTTACGCCGGCTTTGCCGCGCTCCTGGCCGCACAGATGTACTACTTACTGGTTCACAACAGCTTGCGCCAGCGCATGCTCATCAGCTCGGTTCTGCTGCTCGCTGTGCGGATTTACATGGCGATGCCGCTGCTGCGCGCGGCTCCCAGGGGGCGGCGTTTTGGATACCTCTTTACCGCCTCGGTCTTTCTCTTCACGATTCCCATCGCCATCTACCGGCTGGTAACACAGCTCCTCTCCCCCGTCGTCGCTGACCTCACAGCCAATTCGCTTCCCAACGTTATCTACTACTCCAGCGTGCTGCTCTTTATTATCGGAATCGGATTCAGTTACTTTCTGCTGACCAATGAGCGCCTTGTGGCCGAACTCAGCGACGCTCACCAACGATTGCAGGATGATGCCGAGGAACGTCTGCGTTTGCAGGAGCGGCTGGGCCGCGTCGAGCGACTGGAGGCCGTGGGCCGACTCGCCGGGGGTGTCGCCCATTTCTTCAACAACCAGATGTGCATCGTCCAACTCCACTGCGAGCAACTTCTCCTGGCCAATGCCGTTTCCGAGCCTTCCCGTCAATTAGTGGAGCGAGTTGCCGCCGCAGGATCGCGCAGCTCCGAGGTCACCGCCCGTCTCCTGCAATTCGCGCGCGCCAACCCCCTCCGGAACTCGCACTTTGACCTGTCCCACTGGCTCACCTCCATCTCTGCCGACTTGAGAATAAAACTCGGCGAGCTCGTCGAACTGCGCATGGAGAGTGCCGACGAAGACACCGGCGTCTTCACGGACAGCCAGCAACTCTCCGGCGTATTGATGAACATGGCCGCCAACGCCCGCCTCGCCATGCCCGCGGGAGGCCAGTGGACATTGCGGGCCGAGGTGATTCCCCTGGAATCCTCCGGCCTCGGTAAAGAACTCGGGCTTACCAGCGGACGCTACGTCTGCCTCTCTGCCATCGACACCGGCTGCGGCATGGATGAAGAGATGCTGAAGCACATCTTCGAGCCCTTCCACAGCAGAAACCTCGCCGAGGCCGATGGATTGAGCCTCGCTGCCGCCTTCGGCATGATGCAGCAATGCGGTGGCACCATGACCGCCACCAGCACCGTCGGCGCTGGCTCCACCTTCTGCCTCTACTTCCCCTCGGTTCGCGCCTAGCCTCGTCGGGGACTCAAGTTGGTATATACTGAATGGGTCGAAGCTGTGGACCGGAGCGGGAATTCCTCCCACTCCTGACCTGCCCACAGCCCTCTGGCGTTTCCAAAGGAGGCCAGTCTTCAGCAGTAGCTGGGACAGCATACCGAAAGGAAAACCGCAGGCTCCACGAATACTCGGAGATGCGGTGAAAAGCCTCCTTGCGGCCTTATTCCCGAGCGATTGCCGATTCTGCGAGACCTCCCTCTTCTCTGTTTCACGCCTCCCAGTCTGCTCCTCCTGCCTCGAATCTATCCAGCCCATTCTGCTCGCGCGCTGCAACGTCTGCGGCAACGCACTTTCCGCCTCTGACGCTCAGTTCGGCGACGCCTGCTGCACGGATTGCAACAACGAAGCACCGGCGTTTGAGCGTGCCGTCAACCACGGCGCATACACCGGAGTCCTCCGCCAGCTTATCCATCTCCTGAAGTACGAGCGCATCCGTGCTGCCGCCGCTCCGCTCGGGCGCATCACCGCACAGGCCTGCCTCCAGCTTGAGGGTGATATCGACGTTCCCGAGTTGCTCATGATTCCCGTGCCCGTGCACAAACTCCGCATGCGCACCCGCGGATTCAACCAGGCGGAACTCATCGCCCGCGCTGCCCAGCGCGGCATTGAGGATGCCATTGGCCGCCGTCTCACTCTCGACACTACTTCGCTGCTGCGCGTGCGCTTTGCTGAATCCCAGGTCGCCCTCACCTCTGAAGAGCGCCGCCAGCAGATTCGCGGCGCGTTCAAGGTCGCCTCCCGCGAGCGCATCAAGGGCCGTGAAGTCCTGCTCGTCGATGACGTGATGACCACGGGGGCAACCGCCTCCGAGTGTGCCCGCGAACTGATCCATGCTGGAGCCCAGCGTGTCTGGGTTGCTACCCCGGCGCGCGCCCTGGCCCGCGCCGCACAGGAGTCCATCGCCGACTCCTCCAAGATCATCGGGATCGACCAGTTTTCGCAAGGCAAGTTGCCGTTGAGCAAGCCGGATCAACCGTGGCAGGGATCGGCGCCGGGAACCCTCCTCCAGCGCCGTGGCATCTCATCGACATACGGAGAGCAACAGGTCAGCAGGCCGGGCACCCCCGCCCGCCAGCTCTGAGGAATTTACGCCAATGGAGAGTCACAGAGCATTCCGTTCGCACAACGATCACTCCGAGCGCGGTTACTCGGCGATGCACGCCCCCGTGCTGGTTCTGAACGCCTCCTACGAACCCATCAACATCTGTGCCGCGCGCCGTGCCATTGTCCTCGTCCTCAAGGGCGTGGCTGCCACCGAGGAGATCAACGGGCACTTCCTCCACTCTTCGCGTGTTGCCATTCGCGTGCCCTCGGTCATCCGTCTGATCCAATACCTCCAATGCATTTCCGAAAATATTTAATTTTTTATCGCCTTCCAGTTCCGCATGTCCCGAATTAATTTTGCTTTCTTTTAATCTT
>CAILAZ010000137.1 GCA_903832295.1 uncultured Acidobacteriota bacterium | reverse complement strand
TTGCTCTTGCCTTGCTCTTGCCTTGCTCTTGCCTTGCTCTTGCCTTTGCCTTTGCCTTTGCCCTTGCTCTTGCCCTTGCTCTTGCTTGCTCTTGCCTTTGCCTTTGCCCTTGCTCTTGCTCTTGCTCTTGCCTTTGCTCTTGCCTTTGCTCTTGCCTTTGCCTTTGTTTGAAGTGTCATCCTGAGCGCAGCGAAGGACCCCAGCCCCGCCCAAATATGGCACCCCGTCCCAGAGGCTTTTCCACCTGCTTCGATTTCCCCTCGCCGCACAATGTATAGATGCAGAGTTCTCCCGCAGAATCACCCTGCGCCCTAAAAACCCACGCCGCGACGGCCCTCGATTTCCCCCGAGCGCCCGCGCCATCCGCCAGATGTAAAAGGATTTCCCTACCGACCTAACTTACTTCCTCAGCCCCTTCGCAAACTCCCTGCCTTCCTCAAACTTCCCCCGGAACTCCGCCGTCCCCAGCCTCTCCCTCAACTCTCTCAGCACGCGCTCCATCCCCTCCAGCGCCCCTGCCAGGTTCTCCCGGTTGCTGTCCGCAATCTGCTCCCACATCGCAGCGTCGCTCTCCGCCAGCCGCAGCATCGCCCGCAGCCCTCCGGCATGCACCCGCAGCCCCGGATTCCCCTCGCCCATCGCCTCTTTCAGCGTCAGTGCCAGCGCCGTCGAAAGCATCTGCGGCAGATGGCTCGTGTAGGCCAGCGTGCGGTCATGTTCCGCCGCATCCATCTCCATCACACGCGCCCCCAGCCTCGCCAGCGCCTCGCGCAACTCGCCGTGCGAGGCCACCTCTGCGCTCCCCAGCGGTGTCAGCACCCACAGGCACTCCGAGTACAGCTCCGCCTCCGCATACTCCAGCCCGGAAACCTCTTTTCCCGCCAGCGGATGTCCCGGCAGCACCAGTTCATGCGCCGCCTCTCCAAAGATCTCCCTGGCCGCCGCTGCGAACGCTTCCTTCGTGCTGCCCACGTCCGTCACCAGCGCCCCTGCCTTCAGCCTCGGAGCGATCTCCCGCAGCAGCCCAATGCTCGTCTCCACCGGGGTGCACAAAAACACAAAGTCGCTCTCCGCCGCCGCTTCGCCCGCGTCCACCGCGCCGGAATCAATCGCCCCCATCTCCATTGCGCGCGTCAGCAGCGCCTCGCGCCCGCAGCCCACCACGTGCGCCGCCAGCCCCCTTTGTTTCAAGGCCAGTCCCAGCGAGCCCCCCATCAATCCCAGGCCGATGATCGTTACCCGTTTCCCCTTCACTTGCGCTCCAGCACATCGGGCGACTGCAATCTCCGCATCGCTGCCAGCACCGCCGTGTAAATCGTCGCCAGCTCTTCGTCCGGCATCGGACCCTCATTGCACCGCGCCACGTTTGCCAGCACCACGGCCTCGCGCTTCGGCTCATACACCGCCAGCTTGTTCTGCTGCTTGTAGCGCCCAATCTCCAGCACCCGCGCCGCCCGCTCGTTGAACAGCTCCACCAGCTTCTCGTCGATGGCGTCGATTTCAGTGCGTAATTTATTCAAATCCGTTGGTGTCATCTCGCTCCTGCGCTCACTGTCCGTACTGCTTCACCCATGCATCCTGCTCGGCCTGCAAACTCTTGTCGATCCATCCAATATAGCTGCGCCCGCTCTCGTCTTTCCCCACCCACACTCGCGTCGAAGGTGCAATGTGAGCCTCCCCTCCACTCAACGCGATGGTCTGCGCTGCCTCCACCGCCGTCCGCGCCCTCTCCAGTTCTGCCGGATAAAACTGTTCCGTCATCAGCCGGTCGTTGAAGAAAGTCAGCACCAGCTCTCCTGCCTGCCCTTCCACCCGCCCATCCTTCTTCGAAATCACCAGCAGCCGGTATGGCGGACGCGTATCGCTCGGCAGCGGTGTCCGGTCCATCACAATGTCAAACTTCCCCGCCATCATCTCCAGCTTCCGCTCCACCATCTGCAAGCTCTGTCCGCTGTAGAGCTCGCCCGCAAGCCGGCTCGGCTTGAATTCCTTTTCCCCGCTGTGCCTGCATTGCGTCGCCAGGCACAAAATCAGAGCCACTCCACAGAGCACGAGCTTTTTATAGTTCTTCATGATTGCTCGAAAGTATAAATTCTCCGGCGCCAGCACCGCCAACTCCGCTCGCCTACCGTCGAACGTAACCATGGGCGCAATCCCTTGCCTCTCTCAACTATGTACTTTCCAGCCATCAAGAACGTTTCAGACGGTGTACTTACTCGATAATCCTTCCCGACCTCCCTCAACCATGCACCACTTCGTCACCCCAGCCTCGCCAACGATTATCCACCCGTGCAATCCTTTGCGCCCTCGTCCCGCAACACTCTCCGCGACCTTCTTACCTCCTGCGGCATCTCATAAACAGCGTCTTTCGGTGTAGCATGTTCGCATGCGCACTGTTTACGCGCACTTAGGAGCCATCGCAATGCAAAGATCGGCAAGCGCCCACTGGCAGGGCGGATTAAAAGACGGACGAGGGACAGTCACCACCGACAGCGGAGTCCTCTCGCAAACGCAATATTCCTTCAGCACGCGCTTTGAAAATGGCGTGGGCACCAACCCCGAAGAGCTCATCGCAGCCGCGCACGCCGGATGCTTCTCCATGGCGCTCTCCGCCCAGTTAGATGGCGTCGGCCTCAAGGCCGAAGCCATTGACACCAAGGCCGCGCTCACCTTTGAGAAGACGGACGCCGGCTTCACCATCACCAGGATTCACCTCACCCTCAACGCCAAAATTCCCGGCGCCGATGACGCCAAGTTCCAGAAGGCCGCCGCCGACGCCAAGGCCGGATGCCCCGTCTCCCGCCTGCTCAACGCCGAAATCACTCTCGACGCCCACCTCGTCTAGCTCTGCTTCACCCCGTTCAGGCCCGGCTTCGGCCGGGTCTGTTCTTTGCCCTCCCGCCAGCAAACATCTCGCCCCGCCGCCACATCCAACCCGAGCAGGACTCGCCCTGCCCGAATGTTTCGCGCTTCTGCGGGCCCGACGGTGTGCATTGAAAATTACCTTCTTCGGCTTGACGCTGTCGTCTTCCTGGGGCAACGGTCATGCCACGCCTTATCGCGCTATTCTCCGCGCGCTTCATCGGCTCGGCCACCGCCTCACTTTTTATGAGCGCGACGTTCCCTACTATGCCCGCCATCGCGATCTCCCGCAGTGCGATTTCTGCGCCCTCAATCTCTACTCCTCATGGGATGCCGTCCGCCCCCAGGCCCTCGCCGAAGCCGCAGAATCCGACGTCGTCGTCACCGCCAGCTACGTGCCGGAAGGCGCCCGCATCGCCGCCGCCGTGCTCTCTCTCTCCACTCCACTCCGCGTCTTCTACGATCTTGACACCCCCATCACCCTCAACCGTCTCGCCGACGGAGACCTCGACTACCTGCGCGCCTCGCAGCTGCCCGCCTTCGATCTCGTCCTCTCCTGGACGGGCGGTCTTGCCCTCCAGTCGCTCCAGCGCGACTTCAACGTCAAGCTCGCGCGCCCTCTCTTCGGCTGTGTCGATCCCGATGTTTACCATCCCGTAGCCCCCGCCGCCGAACTCCGCAGCGAACTCAGCTACATGGGCACCTACGCGGCCGACCGCCAATCCAAGCTGGAGTCCATGTTCCTGCAGCCTGCGCGCCTGCGCCCTGCGGCTTCGTTTCTCCTCGCCGGTTCACTCTATCCCCCGGAGTGGCAGTGGCCCGCCAACGTCCGCCGCTTTGAGCACATCTCGCCCGCCGATCACGCCGCCCTCTACTGTTCCTCGCGGCTCACCCTCAACCTCACCCGCGCCGAGATGGCCGCCTCCGGCTACTGCCCCTCGCCTCGCTTTTTCGAGGCCGCGGCCTGCGGTGCGCCCATCGTCACCGACTGGTTTCGAGGACTCAACACTTTCTTCGAACCTGGCCAGGAACTCCTGCTTGCCAACGATGCCGCCGGCGTTCTCGATGCCCTCAGCCGCTCTGACGCCGAACTCCTCCGCATCGCTCGCCGCGCCCGCCAGCGCACGCTCGACGAGCACACCGGCCATCAGCGCGCACTCGCCATGCTCGCCGCCTTTGACGCCGCCCGCACATCCACTCCCCACAATCTGGAGGCCGCATGATCGGCATCATTCCCGCCGCCGGAGCCGGGCTGCGCATTCAACCCCTCGGTTGCAGCAAGGAGCTTCTCCCCGTTGGCTCGCGCGAAATCGACGGCGTCCAGCGCCCCAAGGCCGTCTCCGAATATCTCGTCGAGCGCATGATCGCCGCCGGAGCCCGCCAGGTCTGCATTGTCATCTCCGCCGAGAAGAGTGACATCGTCCGCTACTATGCCGAGCGCGACTATGCCGCTGAAATCTTCTACGCCGTGCAGCAGAAGCCTCTCGGACTTTGCGATGCTCTCTTCCGCGCCGAGCCCTTCGTCCGTCCCGACGAACCCGTCCTCATCGGCCTTCCCGACACCATCTGGTTCCCGGAGAACGCCTACCGTTTTTCCATCGAACAGGGTCCCGGCGTCAGTCTCGTGCTCTTCCCCGTCGCCAATCCCAGCGCCTTTGATGCTGTGGTCTGCGATGAATGCGGCCTCGTCGAGCGCGTCGAAGTAAAGCAGCCCAACCCCTCCAGCACGTGGATATGGGGTGCCGTCACTGCCTCTGGCCGCGCCTTTCACGAGCTCCGTATGCTCTGGGAGTCGCGCCACCGCGCCGACGAATACCTCGGACATCTGCTCAACGCCTACATCGCCGCCGGCAACCCCGTGCACGCCGCCCCCGTCGGTGAGCACTACATGGACGTCGGCACCATGGAGGGTTACCACAACGCGCAGGACTACCTCCGCGCACGCCGTCGCCGCCTCAACTCGCAACCGGAGTCCAGCGCCGCCTGACCTCCACTTGCGCTCATGCAGAAGGGCAGCCGTTGTGGCTGCCCTTCAAACGTCGCAACGTCGGTGAATTAAACCAGTGCGGGCTTCACCTCTCCCAGTTTTTGCAGTGACTCGCTGAACGGTGCCGTAGCCACGCCGCGCTCGGTGATAATGCCGCGAATGTAGCGTGCCGGAGTTACATCGAATGCAGGATTCTCCACCCGCACACCCGTCGGCGCAATCTGCTTTCCATAAATGACCGTGAGTTCCGCGGCCGCCCGCTCTTCAATCGGAATCCCTGAGCCGTCCGGAATTTCCATATCCACCGTTGAGAAAGGCGCCGCCACGTAGAAGGGAATGCCGTGCTCCTTCGCCAGGATCGCCACCGAGTAGGTGCCGATCTTGTTGGCCGTGTCGCCGTTGCTGGCAATCCGGTCCGCACCCACAATCACCGCCTGGACTTTTCCCTGCGCCATCATCACGCCCGCCATGTTGTCGCAAATCAGCGTGACCGGAATGTTGTCCTTCATCAGCTCCCACGCCGTCAGCCGCGCTCCCTGCAGGAATGGCCGCGTCTCGTCGGCATACACATGAATCTTCTTCCCTGCCTCCACTGCCGCCCGCACCACGCCCAGCGCCGTGCCGTACCCTGCCGTGGCCAGTGCCCCGGCATTACAGTGCGTGAGCACTCCTCCACCATCGGGCATCAGGGATGCTCCGTTGGCTCCCAGCGCGCGGTTGGTGGCAATGTCTTCGTTGTAGATCGCCAGCGCCTCGTCAATCAAAGCCTGCTTCACCAGCGGGATCGGCCTCCCGCTGATCTCTTCAAAACGGCGCTGCATCCGCCGGATCGCCCAGAACAGATTCACCGCCGTCGGTCGCGTCTCGCCCATCACCCGGCAGATCTGGCCAATGCCGTTGCGAAATTCAGAGATGCTGGTTACGTCCAGGTCGCGAGCGCCCAGGGCTATCCCCATCGCCGCCGCCACTCCAATCGCCGGAGCCCCGCGCACAATCATCGTGCGGATCGCGTCCGCAACCGCTTCATACTTCTTGCAGGTGACCCAGATTTCCTCGGTCGGCAGCTTGGTTTGATCGATGAAAAGTACGCCGGAGTCAGTCCATTTCAAGGTTTCGAGCACAGAATTTTTACCACTCCCATTGAATTCAAGCCTAGTGTAAATGGTTTCAGCGCGAATGCTGAAACGAAACCCGCGCCCCTTCGCAGGTTGGCTGATTCACAAAAGAAATCGACCTTAGCCCATGGAAACCAGCGCCTCAAAGTGCTAGAAACAGAGTGGGCGTCCTTCCGGGCGTCGCTGGAGGAAATGCGTTGAAGAAATCTCTAATTGCCCTGCTGGCAGGTGTTCTGCTATTGAGCGCCGCCATGCCGGCATTTGCCGCCAAAAAGCACCACAAGAAGCATCACCATCAACATCACAGCACGCATCGCGCTCAGTAATAGTTTGCGCCTGGAATCCCTTCGCTCTGGCGGAGGGATTCCTGTCTGCTTGGGAACTAGGCTTTCCCGGACTCGGGCGCAAGTTTGTGCTGCGCGCGCAAACTCCGCGCCATCTCAATGATCTGCACGCTGTATCCATCCGGATCAAAAACCAGCGCCCACTTGCCAAACGGCTCTGGACGCGGTCCCACAGCTACCCTGCCATTGCGGCTGCGGATCTCCGCCACCGCCTTGTCTATGTCTTCCACGTAAATCCCAATGCTCATTCCGGTCGTGGGACTCACCTTCACCTCGTCGCCCTCCGGATGCAGTCCGATCAGGATGTTTCCCGCATCGAACTGTGACCAGTTGCTCTGCTGTAGGAGAAGCTTCAATCCGAGCACGTCGCGGTAAAACGTCACGCTGCGATCCATGTCGCGCACCACTACCATCACCAGGCCGAGTTTGCCGAACATCATTGCTTGCCACTCCTGGGCCGCGCCTCTCTGCGCCGCCAACAATCCATCCTAGTCCGCCCTGCATTTCGGGGCAATTCCACCGCGCCTTAACCCAGTCGCCGGACGTGCTCCGCGCGCACCTCGCCCGCCTTGAAGATCGAAACAAAGGGGATGCCCTTCGCCGCCGCCTCCACGGACGGGCGCCCGCAGGACTCTTCGCGCTCCACCAGGCACATCACACCCACAACCTCAAATCCAAACTCACGGGCCGCTTCAATCGCCTGCACGGTGGAGGCCCCCGTCGTGCACACATCATCCACAATCACCACCCGGGCGCCCTTCTCGCGGAAACCCTCAATCCTCTGTCCGGTGCCGTGGCTCTTCTCCGCCTTCCGCACCAGGAACCCGTGTACATACTGCAGTCCCGGAATTACGCCGTCCTCGCCCACGCGCGAGCGTGCTTGCTGCGCGCTCAACATCGCCACTGCCACCACAATCGGATCGGCCCCCATCGTCATTCCGCCAATCGCCTGGGGATGCCAGTCACGCCGCATAATCTCGTCCAGAAACACCCGCCCCGTCAGGCGCGCCCCTTCTGCGTCCAGCGTGGTTGTCCGGCAATCAATGTAATAGTCGCTCGTCCCCCCGCTGGAAAGTGTGAATTCACCCAGCCGGAAAGATTGTTTGGAGAGAAGTCTGAGAAGTTGCAGGCGCGCATCAGGCATGAGCATCACGATAGCAAGAGCAGAACATGCGGGCAAGCCGGGGCCGTTTTCGCCTACCGTCTCAAAAGGTTCGTAAAGCCGTTGGTCTGCACAAACAACGCCGCAAACAGCGTTCCGTTGTAACCCACATGCACCAGCGTCGAAGAAGCCAGTGACCGGAAGCGCCACCGCACCCCCGTCAGCACCACCGAAACCACCACAATGCAGGAGACCTGGATCCACTCTCCCGCCAGTTGCTGCGCGTGAAACGCCCCGAATACCAGCGAACTCAGCAGCAATGCCGCCAGCGCTCCCATACGTCGCGTCAGCGCCGGAAACAGCAGTCCCCGGAACAGCACTTCCTCCACGAACGGCGCAATCAGCACCCCGAAGATGCTCATCATCCACGCATCGGAGGCCGTGCGCATCATCTTGTCCACCGGCAACTCCGGCGGCGAAGGCAGAAAGTGCGCCCCCACCTGCACCACCACCGCCAGCACCACGCCGCCGATCACAAACACCGGCCAGCGCCCCGGCCAGCGCCATGCCAGCGCCCGCCAGAATCCAATCCCAAAATGATGTCCGAACAGCCGCCACAGCGCCGCCAGCACCAGGCAATAGGCCGCCAGCTGCGCCGGCAGCAGCACCCGTGTCTCGTTGGCCAGTTCCGTCATCTTCATCCCGCTGAATCCGGGCATGTGGTGAGCCACGGCCACCGCCACCACGCCGCAGAAGATCACCGCCGCCAGCATCGCTCCAAAGGCAAAGCACACTTCCAGCATCCCAAACACCGGTTCCGGTTCGGGAGCCAGCGGCCAGGGGCGCGGCGCGGATTGCATAGGAAATTGCTCGCTTTGGGTGGACACGTTGCGATTGTAGCAAGCCCGCCCGCTCGCCTCGCCGCAAAAGAAAACGCCCCGGCCTGAACCGGGGCGCAGTTACCGCCTGGAGCCTTACGCGCCAGCCTTTTTCTCAATCTTCGCCCACGTGTCTTTCAGCGGCAGCGTCCGGTTAAACACCAGTTTGCCCGGCTTCGAATCCAGATCCGCGCAGAAGTATCCCACCCGCTCAAACTGGTAGTGGTCCTCGGCCTTTGCGCTCGCCAGTGACGGCTCCAGCTTCGCGTCCATCAGCGTCTCCAGCGAGTTCGGATTCAGTCCGCTCATAAAGTCCTCGCCCTCTTCCAACTGGCTCGGGTCGGCTTTCGTGAACAGCTTGTCGTAGATGCGAATCTCCGCCTCAATCGCGTGCTTTGCCGAAACCCAGTGGATCGTCGATTTCACCTTGCGCCCGTCTGGAGAATTCCCTCCACGGCTCGCCGGATCGTACGTGCAATGCACCTCCACCACGTTGCCTGCCGCATCCTTCACCACGTTCTTCGCGGTGATGAAGTACGCATTGCGCAGCCTTACCTCTTTCCCCGGAGACAGCCGGTAATACTTCGGCGGAGGCACCTCGCGGAAGTCGTCCTGCTCAATGTAGATCTCGCGCGAGAACGGCACCTGCCGCACTCCCGCCCCCGCGTCCTCGGGATTATTCGCCACTTCGACGAACTCCTCCTGTCCCTCGGGATAATTCTCGATCACCACTTTCAGCGGCCTCAGAACGGCCATCGCCCTTGGCACCCGCTTGTTCAGGTCCTCGCGCTGGAAGTGCTCCAGCATCTCGATGTCGGTCGAGCCATTCGTCCGCGAAGCCCCAATCGCGCCGCAGAAGTTCCGAATCGCCTCCGCCGTGAATCCTCGCCGCCGGATGCCGCAGATCGTTGGCATCCTCGGATCGTCCCAGCCGTTCACCCGCTTCTCCTGCACCAGTTGCAGCAGCTTGCGTTTGCTCAGCAGGGTGTAGGTCAGGTTCAGCCGGTCGAACTCAATCTGCTGCGAGGGAAAAATCCCCAGCTGCTCGATGTACCACTTGTAGAGCGGCTGGTGGTCGGTGAACTCCAGCGTGCACATCGAGTGCGTCACCTTCTCCAGCGAATCCGATTGTCCGTGCGCGTAGTCGTACATCGGGTAGATGCACCACTTGTCGCCCGTCCTGTGATGCTCCGCGTGCAGAATCCTGTACATCACCGGGTCGCGCATATTCAGGTTCGGCGACGCCATGTCGATCTTCGCCCGCAGCACCCGCGTTCCGTCCGGGAACTCGCCCTTCCGCATGCGCTCAAACAGGTCGAGGTTTTCCTCCACGCTGCGCTCGCGGTACGGACTATTTTTCCCCGGCTCGGTCAGCGTCCCCCGGTGCTGGCGAATCTCATCCGCCGTCAGGTCGTCCACATACGCCTTGCCCGCCTTCACCAGTTGCACCGCCCACTCAAACAACTGGTCAAAGTAGTCGGAGGCATAACACAGCCGCTCCCACTCAAAGCCCAGCCAGCGCACGTCCGTCTGGATCGAGTCCACGTACTCCTGCTCTTCCTTCTCCGGGTTCGTATCGTCGAAGCGCAGGTTCGTCTTGCCGCCGAACTCGTCGGCCAGCCCAAAGTCCAGGCAGATCGCCTTCGCGTGCCCAATGTGCAGGTATCCATTCGGCTCCGGAGGAAAGCGCGTCTGCACCACGGCGTCGCCGTATTTCTTCGTCTTCAGATCCTCGATAAACATCTCGCGGATGAAGTTCGATGGACGGGTTGCGCTCTCAGCCTGAACCTTGGCAGCTTCTTTATTTTCCGGACTCGAAGAGTTCATAACTCACATTCCTTTATGTATGGCAAAACATCAATCCTGCTGAATTACTTCAGGCTGGCAATCGCCTGTGCAATCCGCTCCAGGCAAACCTCGCGACCCAGCACTTCCATCGTCTCAAACAGCGGAGGCGCATTCTTCCTTCCGCACACCGCCACCCGTATCGGCTGGAACATCGGACCGGCCTTTAATCCCATCCGCCCCGCCGCCTCGCGCAGTGCCGCTTCCAGCGCCGTATGATCGAACGCCGCCGTCCCCAGCACCGCACTCGCCTCCGTCAGAATCGCCCGTGCCTGCGCCGCGTCGCCCTTCTGCGGAATCAGATCAAGAGAATCATACGGCGGAAGCTGCTCCACAAAAAAGAAGTCTGCCGCCGCACTCGCATCCTTCAGAAACTTGATCCGCTCCCGAATCAGCGGCGTCACCTGCGCCAGCTTTTCCACGCTCGCCGCCAGCCCGGCCTCTTGCAGAAACGGCATCAGCCGCCCCGCCAGTTCCTCCACGCTCAGCGCCCTTATGTGCTCCGCGTTCAGCCACACCGCCTTGGGATCGAACGGGTCTTCTTCCTTGAAGTTCACCACGGCGTTCGCGCGGTTCACGCCTTCCAGCGTAAACGTCTCCGTCAGCTCTGCCATCGTCAAAAAATCCCGGTCGTTCTTCGGAGACCACCCCAGCAGGCACAGAAAATTTACAAACGCCTCCGGCAGAAAGCCCGCGTCACGATACGTCGTCACGCTCACCACCGGCCCATGCCTGCGCTTGCTCAGCTTCGTCCCATCCGGCGCCACCAGCAGCGGCAAATGCGCAAACGTCGGAGCCTCCGCCCCGGCCGCCTCAAAGATCAGCAAATGCTTATAGGTATTCGACAGGTGATCCTGTCCCCGGATAATGTGGCTGATTCGCAGGTCCGCGTCGTCGGCGCACGATGCCAGGTGGTACGTCGGCATTCCATCGCTGCGCAGCAGAGCGAAATCTTCCACCTCGTCGGCCAGCTTCGTCTGCTCGCCATACACCGCATCCACAAAGCGCAGTACCCGCCCGTCGCCTCTCGGCACCCGGAAGCGCAGTGCAAACGTCTCTCCGCTTGCCGCCCGCCGGTCGCTCTCCTCGCGGCTCAGCTCGCGCATCCCCGGATTGAACAACCACGCACCCTGCGCGCTCTTGTCGCTCTCGCCCGCGTGTGCCGGAGTAAAGTCCCGGTACGCCATCCCCCTGGCGAAGATCGCCTCCGCCACCTGCCGGTGCAGCCCCAGCCGTTCAGACTGTTTGTACTCCTCGTCCCAGCCCAGCCCCAGCCAGCGCAGCCCCTCAAAGATCGAGGTCACGCTCGCATCGGAGTTGCGTTCCACGTCGGTGTCGTCCAGGCGCAGCACCATCGTCCCGCCGTTGTGCCGGGCGTACAGCCAGTTAAAGATGAATGTGCGGGCGCTGCCCACGTGCAAAAACCCCGTGGGAGAAGGCGCAAATCTCACTCTCAGCATAAGAATTCAGTATAAACGCAGCCCCCATATATCAAAGCCCCGCGCGAGCCAGGCTCGGGCGGGGCGTGTGAACTGCGCGCGCTGCTGGTTGATCTATGCTGTCTTTGCTTCCACCACGGGAGCCGCGGTTGCGACCCGTGCCGCTAGAACTGCCGCCTTCTTGCGGCGCTTCAACAGCTTTTGTTTGCGAAGCCGATTGAATCTGGCCTTGTCACCAATGTTTCCAGACATGAGAAACTGCTTTCTGTGTGCCTCGTTTTGCGTGCGAACTCGCACTCCATCATCTCATATCAGCCGAAATAACTCCCGCGCCGCCTCATCCACGCTGCCCGCCTTGCAGAAACCTGCTCCTTCACCGTAAAATGAATTGTTCGGGGCGAAGTCCCGGTTGTGACTCTAAGGATACAGGTAAGTATGGCGAATCATGTTTCGGCGCTGAAGCGCGCACGACAGACAGAAAAGAAGACGGCGACTAACCGCGCCAACAAGTCGCGTATGCGTTCGGCGCTGCGCTCGTTGCGCACCGCACTGACCTCCGGCGACAAGACCACGCTGGATACAACTTTCCGCGAGACCGTTTCGGCTCTCGACAAGAGCGTGCAGAAGGGCATCCTGCACAAGAACACCGCCTCGCGCTACAAGAGCCGTCTCTCGGCTCGCGTCAAGGCCGCAACCGCAACCAAGTAATCTTTCAGGATTCAAACACTGACGGCAGGCCTCGGCCTGCCGCTTTCGTTTGCCTCAAACGCCCCAAACCCCTAATCCAGCAGCGCCTCCTGCTGCCATGCCGGAGCCAACTCCCTGGGCTCCGCTGCCAGTTCCAGCACCAGGTTTTCCAGCACCATCCGCTTGCTCACCGGATTCGTCCTCAGCGCCGCGTCCGCCCGCGCAATCAACCGGATCGCCCTCGTCAGCTCCCGCCGTGACTTGTACCGCCGCGACTGCCGGATCACATCTTCGGCCGCAAACGGCGGAATTCGAAATCCCTGCCACAGCACCTGGTACAGCGCCCGTGTGTCGCGCACGTTGTTCTCCAGGATCACCAGCATCTGGCGGAAGGTCCGCGCCAGCATGTACAGGTGTCCAATCGCCGCGTCGTCGCCGTCTCCGGTCGTCAGCATCGCGTCCAGAATCTCCAGCGCCCGTCCCCGGTTGTGCGTGCTCAGCGCCTCGGTCAGTTCGTACAGCGTGCGCTGCTTCGCCGCCAGCACCATCGTCTCCACGTCGCCCAGCGTAATCCGCTTCTTCTCCCCTACATACAGCAGCAGCTTCTCCAGTTCATTGGAGATCATCATCATGTCGCCGCCCAGGGAATCCACCAGCTCGCGTGAGGCGTCCGGCTCAATCTTCGTCGCCTGCTGCGCCGCCGTTTCGTTCAGCCACTTCACCGCCTCGCCCTCTTCCACCCGGGCAAATTCCACAATCGTCAGGCAGTCGCCCAGCGTCTCCCTGATCCGCTCGTAGCGATCCTTGTCCGTCATATCCATCCGCCGGATATCGGCCGGAATACTGATGTGGTCGGCGATAAATACCAGCAGCGCGTCGGGGTTCGGATTCTTCATGTACTCGGCAATCGCTTTGAATTCCGCGTCGTGCTTCCCCCGCCCGTACAGCGTCTTCACTCCGCGCACAAAAAACACCTGGAAGTTCGCCATCAGTGACGGCGTCCGCGCCCGGTCTAGTATCTCCACTACCTCGGCGCTCTCCAGGTCGTACTCATACAGGCTGAACTCGCGCATTCCCTCCGGCACCAGGTGCTTCAGAATCGCCTCGCGGCAGGTTCGCCGGAAGAATCCCTCGTCTCCAATGAACACGTATCCGGCCTTTGTCTTGCCGGAGCTCACGTCGTTCACGAAGCGATCCACCTGCGCGAATGCCTTCACCCTAGAACGCCTCCAGGATATTGCTCACCAGCGTCCGCGAAAAATCCCGCGCCATCCGGTCCATCGCCGGCCCCTGCTCCTCAAAGAAGCTGGCCAGCTCATTCGAAACCTGGTACTGGTCGCGAAATACATAATTCGGATTGCTGTACAGCACCCGTCCGTCGCGCGCCGTCAGCGTCACCTTCACAATGATCGTCGCCAGTCCCGTCGAGGCGCGTCCCGTCACCGAGTCATAGGCCACCGGCGCAACTTCAGCCGACACCACCGTTCCCTGGAGCACTGCGTCGGCTTCGCCCTCGCTCTGCACCACCCGGTACTTCGTCCGCGTGTTGAACTCCCGTATCACCGCCGCCGTCAGTCCGGTCTCCACGTGGTAGGTATGCGTCTGGTTCTGGAACGCCGGCACCGCCAGTACCTTGATATCCGGCGTGAGCCGCGAGCTCTTCCCCGCCGCATGATACCCGCACGCTCCCATCAGGGCTGCCAGCCCAATCACAGCAACTGCACAAATCACCCGCCGTCCCGTCGAGAAACGCCTCATTGCAGTTGCCCCCGTGGCCGTGTCTGCACCATCTCCTCCGCGTAAGTGTAAAGCGCCGTGCTGTAAGGCATCGTACCCGTTGGATTGATAGAGTAAACATTTGTGAACACATCGATTGCTGGCGCTGTGTCTCTATTCTGCGAGAGCAATGAAGTTCCTATTGCGGCCTCTACCGTACTGCCAACTTGAGCAATATTGGCGTCTGCGAAAAAACCAAAAGGAGCGTACCCAATCATACTCCAAT
>CAILAZ010000136.1 GCA_903832295.1 uncultured Acidobacteriota bacterium | reverse complement strand
CTGGGAGCAGTGGTCCATCCATGAGGGCACTAAGATTCGTTCTGCTCACATTGCTGATTTTGCTTGGACTGGCGCTGGTATATGGCGTTTCGCCGATCCGTCCGGTACGCGAGGTCTTCACGTTTACCACGATTGACGCGTCCCCGAAGCAGGTATGGACGGTGCTGACGAACTTTGGCGCCTATCAGCAGTGGAACCCGTTTTACACCAACATCGACGGCAAGTGCGCGGAAGGGGAACGCATCCACGTGCAGGCGCGGCTGGATGAGCGCACGCTGAACTACTCCACCAAGATCCAGACGGTGACTCCTCAGAGTGAGCTGGCATGGAGCGAGCAGTTGATTCTGCCGGGGCTGCTGGATGGCCAGCACCGTTTTGTGCTGGAGAGCACCGACGGCGGACAGACACGATTTGTGCAGCACGACACGTACTCCGGCACGCTGGTGCCGTTGATAATGCAGTTCTACCAGTTGCAGGCGGAAGCCGGGTTCCGGCACATGAACGACGCGCTGAAGAAGCGCGTAGAGCAGCAGGAGATTGCGCTGCCACAGGACACGATCACGGCACCGCAGAGCTAGCCCCGGCCGGAGGGCTCAAGTTATACTCTGCTTCCATGAAGCTGCGCGCATTTCGACTTGCCATTCTGCTTGCTCTCTGCACATTCCTCCTATGCACTTCCCTGCCCGCACTGGACCGCCAGGCAGGAGGGGATTATCGCGCCCGCCGGGTTGCGCTCTCAGAAAAACTGAACGGCGGGGTGGCGGTTCTGTTTGCCGCGACGGAGGCGGAGGGACCGAACGCGCTGTACGGATTCCGGCAAGACAATAACTTCTTCTACCTGACAGGATGGAGCGAGCCGGGGGCGGCGGTGGTGATTGCCCCGGCGGTGGCGGCCTCGGGAAGCGCTCCGGCACGGCCTTACACGGAGGTCCTGTTTCTTCCGGCACACAACTTGACACAGGAGAGATGGACGGGGCCAAAGCTGGGGGCCGAGGATCCGGCGGCGGAAAAAGAAACGGGCTTTGACCGGGTTGCGACGCTCGACCAGATGCACGAACTGCTGGTGAAGATTGTGCCGCAGCCACGGGCGGTGATCTATTCGGCAGTTGCACAGGCTCCGGAGGCGACCCCCTCAACAACGCCGCTGGAGTGGCTGAAGCGAAGCAACGCGTTTCCGAATTACGTGAGCTACCTGGGGATTGACGAGCTGCTGGCGGAGTTGCGCAAGCACAAGGACCGGGGCGAGATCGAACGCATCCGGCACGCGACCGAGGCTTCGATGGAAGGCCACCGGGCGGCGATGAAGGCGATGCATCCGGGACTGTACGAGTACCAGGTGGCGGCGCTGATGCAGTACAAGTTCCAGGACGGCGGATGCGAGCGTCCGGCGTATGCGCCGATTGTGGGGTCGGGGTTCTACTCGACAGTGCTGCACTACTCGGAGGACTCCCACGAGATTCACGATGGGGAGGTAGTGGTGATGGACGTGGCGGGCGAGTATGGGATGTATGCCAGCGACATTACGCGCACCATTCCGGCGAACGGGCATTTTACGGCACGGCAACGGGAGATCTACAACGTGGTGCTGGGCGCGCAGCAGGCGGTGATGCAGGCAGTGGTGGCGGGCAAGAGCGGACTGCTGCGGAGCGACAAGGACTCGCTGTACCAGGTGGCGTACGACTACATCAACACGCATGGCAAGGACCTGCATGGGCAGCCGTTGGGAAAGTACTTCATCCACGGACTGGGACACCGGGTGGGGTTGGAAGTGCATGACGTGGGCTCCGGTACGTTGGAAAAGGGAGACGTGTTTACGGTGGAGCCTGGGATCTATATCCCCGAGGAGAAGATCGGGGTAAGGATTGAGGACATTGTGATGCTGGATGAGAGCGGAAGGCTGGTAAATTTGACGGCTGCCCTGCCGCATACCGCAGAGGAAGTGGAAGCGGCGATGAAGAAGTAGATGGGTTTATGGGTACAGAATCTGTTTGAACTTATAAGGTTATGGATGGAACCCTCAACCAGAACCGGATGAGGGTTGAGGCGGCAAGGCCGCCGCAATGTGCACACGATGGGCTCGTCCTTTGGGCTGCCTGTTGGCCTCTACTCTGATATGCTAGAGGCTTGTGATCATCAAGGCTCTTTTTGCGATTCTGGTGTTATCGGCGGCTGCGCTGGTTGGGGTGGCAATCGCTGTGTTTGTGCGCGTGTGGTGGCATTTGAAGTCGCGACGGGCACGGGATTCGGCGGAACCGGCACCGTAGAGCGAAAGGATGATTGCGGCGGACTTCTCAGGAGGGGTCCGGGGGGAAGTTCCACGCCGCGCCAGTGGCAGCGGGCGGTATGTCATTCGCACTCTTATGCAGGGCCTGTTGGGCCCGGAAAAAGGTTTATGAGCACCAGCGGTTCTGAGACGATCGAAATCAAAATTGCGCACAGTCCGGATTCGGACGACGCGTTCATGTTCTATGGCCTGGCGACGAACAAGATTCGGGTTCCGGGTTTCAAGTTCACCCACGTGCTTTGCGACATTGAGACGCTGAATCACAAGGCAATTTCGGAAGCCTACTTCGACGTGACGGCGATCTCGTTCCACGCCTATCCGTACCTGCAGGACCGCTACGCGCTGATGCCGAGCGGGGGCAGCGTGGGCGATGGCTACGGGCCGATGATCGTTGCGCCCAAGGCATATTCGCTGGAAGAAGTGAAGAAGCTGAAGATCGCGATTCCGGGGACGCTGACGACAGCGGTGCTTGCGCTTCGGCTATTTGCGCCGAACGTGGAGACCGAGGTGGTGCCGTTTGACCAGATCATTCCGGCAGTGCTCGACGGCAAGTTCGACGCGGGGCTGATTATCCACGAGGGGCAGCTTACGTATGACAAGTGCGGGCTGCACCGCATTCTGGACCTGGGCAAGTGGTGGCGCGAACTGACAGGACTGCCGCTTCCGCTGGGGGCCAATGCGATCCGCAAGGACCTGGGGCCGGAAGTGATTGCCAAAGTTTGCAAGGCGCTGCGGGACAGCATTCAGCACGCGCTGGACAACCGCGAACAGGCGCTGGAGTATGCCATGCAGTTTGCGCGCGACCTGGACACGAATGACGCCGACAAGTTTGTGGGCATGTACGTGAACGAGCGCACGCTGGACTATGGCGACGACGGACGCGAAGCGGTGGCCAAACTGCTGACGATGGGCCACGAAAAAGGCATCATCCCACAGGAGATCAAGCTGGAGTGGGTGAGCGAGACGGCTTCGGCAAATCGCGTTTAGTTTAGAGAAACATTGGGAGAAAGGCTCCGCCATGCGCGGAGCCTTTTGTATTGCGTGCTATTGGATGGGGACGTCCCAGGAGAACCTGGGGAAGATGTCCACGGGGATTCCGGTGGTGGAGAGGAACGAGGAGCGCAGAGAGGTGGGTACGTCGCCGTAGCGGGCAAACCACTGCTCGGCGCGGGCGCGGTCTCCGCTGACCTCGATGGCGAGGAGTTCGCGGTTGAGCGACTCGATGGCCGCCGGGAGGCGAACAGGATCAAAGCTGAAGACGACACGAGCGGTGCCCCGGCTGAGGGTTCCGGCGTGGGGGACGATGGCGTTCTGGGAGAAGAGATAGTTGAACTCCATGAGTTCGGAGCGGGAGTGAGCCTCGCCGGGGCCGAAGCGGATGGAACGCAGGATTCCGACGAGATAGCTTGCGTAAAGAGCGGGCTCGCGCTCACGGGGGATGGCGTTGTGCTCGACGAGCCAGTGGGCGGCATACATTCCGGTGACGTCGGCCTTGGCCTCCTCAAGAGAGGCAAAGATGGGGCCGAGCGATTCACGCAGAGGAACGGGACGGCCATTGACGCGGGAGGAGGATGGGCCGAGGCCGTGGGCGATCTCATGGAGAAGCACGGTGGTGAAATAGGCGTCCGGGGTGGGAAGGGCAGATTGCGAGGGGTCCATCATCTTGCGGGCGAGGGGAAGCAGGACGTGGTGGACACGAGCGTCCATAAAATTCCGGAAGATGATCTTCTTGGTGCCCTTAGCAGCACGGACGCGGGAGTCGAGGGGAAGAGTGGCGGCGACCGACTGGTAGCCGTGAAAGAAGTCTCCGGTGCGGAATGGTGACTCGACGACCTCGATGGGCGAGGACTGGGCGGAGGGTTTATCGAGGGCATCGAGAGGCAGCGACTGCTGGATTTGCGCAAGGTACTGCTGGAGGAACTCGACCTTGCGGGTTTCAGGGTCATTGCGGATCAGGATGGCTGCACCGTAGGAGCTTTTCACACCGAGAAGCTGGTCGAGATAGACGAGGTCCGGGGCGAAGATGAGATCGATTTTGGGCGACTTGAGATCAATCCAGAGGCGGTGGCTGGGGACGTAATCGTCACTGAGAAGCGCGTCGGCGCGGGAGCGGAGGTAGGCGGCGAAGTCAGGGTCGTCGCTGAGTTCTGCGGCCTGGCGGAGGGCAGTGGCAGCCTGGGTGAGCTGGGCTCGAAAAGCAGAGCGGTAGGGGAGGCCGACGAGATCGGCTCCCATCTGGCGGACGAGGGTGAGAGGGCTGAGAAGTTCGGTGCGGGAATCGGGATGGGAAGCGAGGTAGCTCTCGATGGAGGCCCGGGTTGCGTTTGGGGGATAGAAGGCGCGCCCGGGCGGCGCAGGCTCGGCGGTGACGAAGCTGCGATTGTCGTCGAGGAGGTCATACTGGCCTCCGTTGATGAGGAGGTAGCGGAGAATCTGCTGATCGCGCGGGGCACGGGAATTCCTGAGCTGGGCGTGCAGGGTGAGGGCGTAGGGATCGGATTGTCGCCAGTAGATGGCGTCGAGTTCGCGGGCAGCTTCGACGAGCTTGCCGACGAGCTTGACCTCGCGCGAAGTGAGGCCCTGGGAGTGGAAGAGCATGTCCACCGATTGCCAGCGGGCAATGCGGGAGGAGAGATCGGCCGGGGCCTTGAGCTGCGCACCGCTGGGGGCGGAGCCTCCGATGGGAAAGGACCTGGGCGGCGCGGCGTGGCGCGATTGCGCAAGGACGGGCGCGGCGAGCAGGAGGGCGGCGGCGAGGAGAGCAGATCGCATGATGGAGAACACTTCCTGCACCCGATTGTAGCAACCCGGATTTGCGGGGCGATCAGCTAAACTGATTGGGTATGACGACAGCCCTGAAGACTACTCGCCAGACGTTAATGATCGACGCCGATGACACGCTGTGGGAAAACAACATCTACTTTGAGCGCGCGATTGCGGGATTCATCTCATTTCTGAACCACAGCCACTTTACGGCAGCGCAGGTAAGGCAGACGCTGAACGAAGTGGAGCACGAATACATCCTGAAGGTGGGATACGGGCTGCACAGCTTTGCGAAGGCACTGGAAGCGACGTTTGAGAAGCTTTCGGTGGAGCCGCTGACCCCGGCGCTGCATGAGACGATCCACGGCTTTGCAAGGGCGATTGCGGAGCAGCCGATTGAGCTGTTGAAGCATGTGTCTCCCACGCTGGAAGAGCTGCGCGGCAGGCACAGGCTGCTGCTGGTGACCAAAGGCAACCACGAGGAGCAGACAGGCAAGGTGGAACGCTCAGGGCTGAAGCCGTACTTCGAGGCGGTGGAGGTGGTGCCGGAGAAGAACGCGGAGAGCTACCACGGAATCGTGGAGAAGTACGGGCTGGAGCGGCGAACGACGTGGATGGTGGGCAACAGTCCGAAGTCGGATATCAACCCGGCGATTGCGGCGGGACTGAACGCGGTGTTTATCCCGCACGCGGATACCTGGATACTGGAACACGCGGAGCTGTGCACGGCTCCGGAGGGACAGAGGCTGCTGACGCTGGAGCGATTTCAGCTGCTGAGCGAGACGTTCTAGGCGATTCGCGGATTCAGCCCTCAGCAAACAGGTGAGAACTTTTCCGGGGCGGCGGGTTCATACATGGCAGTGGAACCTTTCTGCCCGGAGAGTGGGATGTCCCGGAAAAAGCTGGTGTATGGTTCGCTGGCACTGCTGATGGTGCTCTGCTGCTGCCTGCCTTTAATCGCTGCAAAACACAAGAAAGAAAAGCTGACGACGCCGGTTCCGCAGATGGATGAGCGGGAGAGGGCGATCCATGCGCTGAATAGGCTGACCTTTGGGCCGCGTCCGGGAGAGGTGGAGCGGGTGCTGGCCGTGGGGGTGGATAAGTGGATTGCCGAGCAGCTGGAGCCGGGGAAGATCAATGATTCGGCGCTGGAGGCGCGGCTGGCACCCTACCGCACGCTGCGGATGACGGCGGCGGAGATGGTGGAGAACTTTCCTCCACAGCAGGTGCTGAAGGCAGTGGCAGAGGGCAAGATGGCGATGCCGAAGGACCCTCAGCTGAAGGCAGTGTACACGGCGGGGCTGGCGCGGATCAGCGAGAAGAAGGAAAAGAAGAACGCCAAGGCGGCGGAGAACGCTGACCTGCTGGAGATGAGTCCCGAAGAGATGACGGCGGAGATGAAGGCGCAGCGGCAGGGGGCTCGGGACCATGCGCGAGCACGGGCACTGGATTTGATGGAGCTGGCTCCGGAGGCGCGGACGCAGAGTTTGGCGGGGATGGATGCGGATGAGCGGAGAGGATTTTGGCGGGCGCTCTCGCAGGACGACCGGGAGCGGCTGACGGCGGATATGACTCCGCTGCAGCGGGAGCTGCTGCTTTCGCTGGAGAATCCGGTGGCGGTGGTGAACGGCGAGCTGATGCAGGGGAAGCTGCTGCGGGCGGCCTACAGCGAGAGGCAGCTGCAGGAGGTGATGACGGACTTCTGGTTCAACCACTTCAACGTGTATCTGGGCAAGGGGGCGGACCGCTACCTGGTAACGGCCTACGAGCGCGACGTGATAAGGCCGCTGGCTCTGGGGAAGTTCCGGGAGTTGCTGCTGGCGACGGCGAAGAGTCCGGCGATGCTGTGGTACCTGGATAACTGGCAGAGCGTGGGTCCGAATTCGCAGGCGGCGGGACGGGCGCGACCGAATGGAAAACCGGCGGCGCAGGGGTTGAATGAGAACTACGCCCGCGAGGTGATGGAACTGCACACGCTGGGGGTGAATGGAGGCTACTCGCAAAAGGACGTGACCGAGCTGGCGCGGGTGCTGACGGGGTGGACGCTGGAGGAGCCGAGGCTGGGGGGAGGATACGTCTTCCGCGAGGCGCGGCATGAGCCGGGGGACAAGACGGTGCTGGGGCGGACGTTCCACGAGAATGGGGAGCGCGAGGGAGTGGCGGCCCTGGAGATGCTGGCTCGGGAGCCGGCGACGGCGCGGTTTCTCTGCACGAAGCTGGCACAGAGGTTTGTGAGCGATACGCCTCCGAAGGCGCTGGTGGAGGCGATGGTGGCGACGTTTGCGCGGAGCGACGGCGACACCCGAGAGGTGCTGCAGACGATGCTGCGGTCGCAGGAGTTCTGGGAGAAGAGCGCGTACCGGTCAAAGGTGAAGACGCCGCTGGAGTTTGCGGTTTCTGCCGTGCGGGCAACCGGGGCGGAGATGACGCGGGTGCAGAGCGTGAGCGAGGCATTGAACCGGATGGGGATGCCTCTTTATGGGGCGCAGCCGCCGACGGGGTATTCGATGCGGGCAGAGAGCTGGGTGAATTCCGGGGCGCTGCTGAGCCGGATGAACTTTGCGCTGGCGCTGGGGACGGGCAAGCTCCAAGGAGTGCGCTTTGACGCGGCTAAGCTGGCCGGAGCAGGAAGCGAGGCGGGCGCGGTGCAGAAGGCGCTGGAGGGGACACTGCTGGCGGGTGGGGTTTCCGGGCAGACACACGAGACGATTGCGCGACAGTTGACGGATCCGGCGGTGACGGGGAGGAAGCTGGACGACGCTCCGAAGCCGGTGAACCAGGGCGCGGTGGCGGGGCTGATTCTGGGCTCGCCGGAGTTTCAACGGCGGTAGGAGAGATGGCGATGGCGATTACGCGGCGGATCTTCATGAAGAGCGGGGCGATGACGGTGGTGGGAATGGCGGCGGTGCCTGGGTTCCTGACGCGGGCGGCGATGGCGGCGGAGAGCGGACAGGGGCAGAAGCGGCTGGTGGTGATCTTCCAGCGGGGGGCGGCGGACGGGCTGAACATTGTGGTGCCGCACGGCGAGGCTGCGTATTACGCGATGCGTCCGACGATTGGGATTCCGAAGAAGGATGTGATCGACCTGGATGGATTTTTCGGGCTGCATCCGGGGATGAGCGCACTGAAGCCGCTGTGGGATGCAAAGCACCTGGCGGTTGTACACGCGGCGGGGTCTCCGGACCCGACCCGCTCGCACTTTGACGCGCAGGACTTTATGGAAAGCGGAACGCCGGGGCTGAAGAGCACGCAGGATGGGTGGCTGAACCGGGCGCTGGCCGCGACGTCCACGGGAAACGCGGCGAGCGCGCCCTTCCGGGCGGTGGCGCTGGGAACGGCGCTGCCGAGAATCTTGAGTGGGAGCGCTCCGGCGCTGGCGATGGGGAGCGTGAACGACTTTGGGGTGGCGCCGCGGAATCCGCAGGCACAACCGCTGGCAAACACGTTTGAGTCCATGTATGCAGGGAGCGTGGACGCAGTGCTGCACGGCACGGCGCAGGAGACGTTTGAAGCGGTGAAGATGCTGAAGGCGGCAAATCCGGGAGGGTACCGTCCGGCAGCGGGGGTGGTGTATCCGAAGGGACGCTTTGGCGATGCGCTGAAGCAGACGGCACAACTGGTGAAGGCGAATTTGGGAGTGCAGGTTGCGTTTACGGATGTGGGGGGTTGGGATCATCACGTGAACGAGGGGGCGAGCGAGGGACAGTTAGCGAATCTGTTGAAGGAGTTCAGCGGATCGCTGGCAGCCTTCTGGCTGGATATGGGAGCGCTGGCGGAAGAGACGGTGGTGGTAACGATGAGCGAGTTTGGGCGCACGGCGCGGGAGAATGGGACGCGCGGCACCGACCACGGACACGCCAACGTGATGCTGGTGATGGGCGGCGGAGTGCGCGGAGGCAAAGTGTACGGGCGCTGGCCGGGGCTGGGGGTGGAGCAGCTCTACGAGGAGCGCGACCTGGCGCTGACTACGGACTTCCGGCAGGTGATTGCCGAGGCGGCGGGGAGGCAGCTTGGGATTGGGCGCATGGAGATGGTGTTCCCGGGCTTCCGCAACCCGGGGAGTTTGCACCTGCTGGGTTAAGATGGGCTGGTTATTCCCGATTGATTCGGTGAAGATTCAGGGGGCAAACCTGGAAGCATTTCTGCATCAAAACAGCGTTGTGCCCAAACTTTGTGAATCAGATTTGCAGGAAGACAAGCTCGCCAGAACGGATGAGTTCCTATATTGGAGAACAGCGGCCGGCCCGGTGGGGAGGGTAGCGGATTGAGATCAGGAGGCACGGGCAGCCAGCGGCGCGCACGCGAGCAGCGTGGATTGCGCCTGGTTTCCATGCCGGAGGCGATGAGCGCACAGGCAGAACTGCTTCCGCTGCTGGGCGGGTCGGCAGAGCTGACGGGCTACATTCCTCAGGTGGGTGAGCCGCACCCTTACTACCACACGTTGACGATCATCGTTCCGGTTTATAACGAGCGGAACACGGTGATGACGATGCTGGAGAAAGTGCTGCTGCAGGACACCTCGCCACTGGCGAAAGAGGTGTTCGTGGTGGATGACTGCTCGACCGACGGCTCACGCGAGTATCTGCAGAGCGTGGACTGGGAGAACTTCTGCCCCGACACAGGGGACACGGTGCAACTGCTGCTGCACGACCGCAACCGGGGCAAGGGCGCCAGCATCAAGACGGCGCTGGCACAGGCCAAGGGCGAACTGGTGCTGGTGCAGGACGCCGACCTGGAATATGACCCGGCGGATTATCCGGCGCTGCTGCGGCCGATTTTGAGTGGACAGGCGGACGCGGTGTTCGGGAACCGCTTCCACCCCGGGGCGCACAGGGTTCCGCGCTTTTACCGCTACCTGCTAAACCGCACATTCTCCGTCCTTTGCAATGTGCTTACCAGCCTGGCGCTGACCGACGTGACGGCCTGCTACAAGGTCCTACGGCGCGATACGGTGGATGCCTTGAAGCTGGAGAGCAACCGATTCAGCATGGAAACCGAGCTGACGGTGAAACTTGCGCGCACCGGAGCACGTATCTATGAAGTGCCGATCGTGTATCACGGGCGGACCTACGCGGAGGGCAAGAAGATTCGCTGGGTGGACGGGCTGGCTGCGACCTATCACCTGTTCCGCTACCGCTTCTTCTAGCGCCTCGCCTCCCGTCACGCGGCACGCAATTTCAGGCTCACGAATGTTGCTGGATGCCGTCCAACGGCTGGGAGAGAAACCACCATGCTGAACGCAGGAAGAAGGGCGCTGCTGATTGCGCCAGTGCTTGCCATTGCATTAGCCGCTCTGCCCGCATGGGCGGAGGTGCGCGAGGAGTTCCACAAGACGGTGGCGATGGATGCCAACGGTGTGTTTTCGCTGAAGAACGTGAACGGGTCAGTGACGATCAGCGGATGGGACAAGAACGAAGTGCAGATTGACGCGGTGAAGACCGGCAGATCCGATGAAAAGCTGCGCGAGGCGAAGATTGAGGTTGCGGGCAGCGGGCATTCGGTGGACGTGGTGACCCGGTATCCGGACCACAGCAACAACAGCGCTACGGTGGAGTACACGGTACACGTTCCACGGCGGGCGCGGCTGGCTCCGGTGGAGACGGTGAACGGCGCGGTACACATTGACAGCGTGGGCGGACGCATCAAGGCGCAGACGGTAAACGGGAAGGTTGAGGTGTGGAACGCCTCCGATGAGCTGGAGCTGAACTCGGTAAACGGAGAGATCAAAGCCTCGTTGAACAACGCAGGAAAATTCCGGGTGAAGATGGCGGTGGTGAATGGCGGGCTGGCACTGGCGATCGCAGCCAACAGCAACGCACATGTGAAGGCGAGCACGGTGAATGGGGGAATCCACTCGGATTTGCCGGTGGAGGTACAGAAGAACCGGTATGCGCCGGGAGCAAGCGTGGATAGCAACATGGGTTCCGGAGGCGAGAAGATTGAGTTGGAGACGGTGAACGGCAGTATTTACCTGCACACAATTTAGAGTTGCGGCCTGCCAGTTGGAAGGACAGGCCACAAAAGGAGACCGCCGCGCTCTGCCCGAGCACGGCGGTCTTTTTTCGGCAGCAGGTTTCCTCAGTAGGCGTGCAGTTTCTGGACGGCGGCGAAAATGTCATCAGCCTGGGGGAGGATGACGTCTTCGAGCTCGGGCTGGTAGGCGACAAAGGTGTCTTTGGCAGCGAGGCGCTGGACGGGAGCGTCGAGCTTGTCGAAGAGGTCGCTGGCGATGCGGGCGGCGATCTCGGCTCCGTAGCCCCAGCTCTGCATGTCCTCATGAACGATGAGGACGCGATTGGTTTTGGAGACGGAGGCGGCGATGGCCTCGAAGTCGTAAGGGTTGAGGGTGCGCAGGTCGAGCACCTCGACGGAGATGCCGTGCTCGCGCTCAAGGCGCTGGGCGGCCTGCAGGCTGCGGGGGACGGTGGCTCCGTAGGTGACGATGGTGACGTCGCTTCCCTGTTTCCAGATGCGGGCCTTGCCGAAGGGAATCATGTAGTCGGGGCCGGGATAAGGGGCGCGTCCGAAGGGCTCGCGGTAGAGACGCTTGTGCTCCAGGAAGAGCACGGGATCGTCACAACGGATGGCGGTGCGCAGGAGGCCCGCGGCATCGAGCGCGTTGGAGGGAAAGACAACGTGCATGCCGGGAGTGTGGGTGAAGATGCTCTCGCCACACTGGGAGTGATAGACGGCGCCTCCGGTGAGATACCCGCCGATGGCGACGCGGACGACGGCGGGGCAGCAGAAGGCACCGTTGGAGCGCCAGCGGATGAGAGGAAGCTCATTGCGGAGCTGGTGCATGGCGGGCCAGATGTAGTCGAAGAACTGAATCTCCACTACGGGCTTGATGCCACGCACGGCCATGCCGACGGCGCGGCCAACGATGTTGGCCTCCGCAAGAGGGGAGTTGAATACGCGGGTGGAACCGAACTCGCGCTGGAGGCCGTTGGTGAGCTTGAAGACGCCACCCTTGCCCTTGATCTTCTTGTCGTTGAGGTACTCGTCGTTGGAGCAGTCAGCAACGTCCTCGCCGAAGATGACGATGCGCGGGTCATGGCGCATCTCGTCGCGGAGGCAGGTGTTGATGAGGTCGGCCATGGTTCGGTCGCCGCCCTCAGAGACGGCAGGCGAGGCGAAGCGCGGGTCGGAGGGCTTGAGGTCCTCCGAATAGACATGCAGCGAGTAGCTGGATTTTGCGGGGAAGGCGGCGTCGAGTGCGGCATCGCTGGCGGCCTGCACCTCGGCATCGACTTCGCGCTGGAGCTTCTGCGCACCATCGGCGTCGAGCAGGCCCTCGGCAATCAGGAACTTCTGGAAGCGGGCGATGGGATCGCGTTCGGCATCCTTCTTGCGCTCGATCTCGGGACGGTAGAGCTTCTCATCGTCAGAGAGGGAGTGGGAGTAGGGACGGATTACGTGTCCGTGAACGAGGGCCGGGCCATTGCCGGAGCGGACGTGTTCGACGGCGCGGCGCATGGCAGCGTAGCTCTCCAGCAGATCGGTCCCGTCGCACTCCTCGAAATGGAAGTTGGGATAGTTGGCGACGAGGCGGCTGATGTTGCCTCCGGCGGTCTGGTACTTGACGGGGACGGAGATGGCGTAGCCGTTGTCCTCGACGAGGTAGAGGACGGGGAGTTTGCGGATGGAGGCGGTGTTGAGCGACTCCCAGAACTCGCCCTGCGAGGTGGTGCCTTCGCCGGTGGAGACGTAGGTGAGCTCGTCTGAATGGTGCTGAACGCGCTTGAACTCGCGGTAGTCGCCATCGACCGGAGCGTCCGCTCCTTCATGCTGATTGAAGTAGCGGCCAGCCTCAGCGGAGCCCACGGCCTGGAGGAACTGGGTTCCGGTGGGCGAGGAGGTGGTGAAAATGTTGTAGTCGCGATGGCCCCAGTGGGAGGGCATCTGGCGGCCTCCGGAGGCGGGGTCGGCGGCAGCGCCGACGGCCTGCATGAGCATCTCCTGGGGAGTGACGCCCAAGGCAAGGCAGAGAGCACGGTCGCGGTAGTAGGGGAAAAACCAGTCATAGCCCGAGCGGAGGTGGGCGGCGGCGGCGACGAGCAGGGCTTCGTGTCCGGCACAGGATATCTGGAAGTAGATCTTCTGCTGACGCTTGAGCAGGATCTCGCGGTCGTCAATGCGGCGCGAGAGGTACATGAGGCGGTACATGTCCAGCAACTGCTGGGGGACAAGTCCCTCGAACGTCTTTTCCGATGCGATCAGCGGCTCGCTTTGCACTTTGGTGGACATTCGGTCTTCCCTCGATGAAATTGCCGGCCGCTCCCTTTGGATGCAGGAAAGAGCCACGGCCAAGCGCATATTGTAAATGAAACCCTTTGAGGCGGCTGTGGTCCTCTCCGCCTGAGAATATACTGAGATTAAGATGATTCAGATCAATCGCCCGATTCCTTCTTCCCAGATAAAGCTTTTGCTGTGGGACCTGGACGGCACGCTGGTAGATAGCGAGCTGGACCTGGCACACGCCATCAACGCCATGCTTCGGCACCTGAAACGGCCGGAACTGCCGGTGGAGGTGGTGGCCAGCTACATTGGCGACGGCGCCCCGATGCTGGTGCGTCGGGCGCTGGGAGACCCGCAGGATGAGGGCTTTGTACACAATGCCCTGGAATACTTCATGCTGTACTACCGCGAGCACCTGCTGGATTCGACGTTCGTGTATCCGGGAGTGATGGAGACGCTGGAGGCGATCCAGGCGCACGGCAAGATTGAGATGGCGGTGCTGACGAACAAGCCGATTGGCCCCTCGCGGGGCATCTGCGACGGACTGAAGCTGAGCGGCTTCATGAATAAGATTTATGGAGGCAACAGCTTTTCGACGAAGAAGCCGGACCCGCATGGGGCGCGCGTGCTGATGGAAGAGCACGGAGCACATCCGGGAGAGGCGGTAATGATTGGCGACTCGCAGAACGACGTGCTGACGGCGAACAACGCAGGGATGTACTCGATTGGAGTGACGTACGGGCTTTCGCCCGAGTCGCTGAAGATTCACCCGCCCGACGTAATGATCGACCATCCGGCTGAGCTGCTGGAAGTTCTGGGGCTGGCGAAGGCTACTGCGATCTAAGGTTCAGCACGGGCAGAAGCGCGGTTTCTCAGGTGAAGTGTGGATTTCTGATTGGTGCGCCGTGCCACATCATTATGCAGGCAATTGGTGGTAATCTTCTGTACCGATTTGTAAGTTACAGGCTGCTATCTGAACTTCGTTCTGATTGGAGTGGAGTCAATGTACAAGATTGTGGACGCGCGGAGCGTCGGATTCAAGATCAAGCAGTTCGTCATAGAAGCGCCTCGAATCGCGCGAAAACAAAAGCCCGGACAGTTCATCATTCTGCGCATCCATGAGAACGGCGAACGCATTCCTCTTACCATCAAGTGCTCGGACCCGGAGGCGGGAACGGTGACCATCGTGGTGCAGTCGATTGGGAAGACGACGACCATGCTGAACTGCCTGGAGACGGGCGACTACATCCAGGACATTGTGGGACCGCTGGGGCATCCGTCGGAGATTGAGAAGTTCGGCACGGTGGCGATTCTGGCGGGGAGCGTGGGCACGGCGATGGCGCTGCCAACGGCAAACGCGCTGAAAGCGGCTGGCAACCACGTAGTGTTTATCGAGGGCGCGCGCAACACGGAGATGGTGGTGTTTGAAGACGAGGTCCGCCAGGCGAGCAGCGAGACCTACATCATGACCGACGATGGCAGCTACGGCGAAAAAGGGCTGGTGACGAAGAAGCTGAATGACCTGATCGCCGACGGACGCAAGATCGACTTTGTGCTGGCCGTGGGGCCGGTGCCGATGATGCGCGCCGTCTCGCAGGTCACGGGGCCGCTGGGCATCAAGACGATGGTGAGCTTGAACTCGATCATGGTGGACGGTACGGGAATGTGCGGCGGATGCCGCGTGCTGCTGGGCGACAAGAGCAAGTTCGCATGCGTGGACGGGCCGGAGTTCGACGCCTCCATGGTGAACTTCGAGGTGCTGATGCAGCGCAACACAATGTACCGCGAGAAGGAATGCGCGTCACTGAAGCGCTTTGAGGAAAACAAGGACGAAGAGATGGCCGCGATCCGGGCACAGTACCCCAAGCAGGAGGCGCACAATGCCTGAGAAGAATACTCTGCCGAACAAAGAGCGGATGAAGATCAAGCGCACCCACATGCCGGAGGCAGACCCGACGGTACGGAGCCGCAACTTCGAGGAAGTGAACCAGGGGCTGACGGTTGAGGATGTGCAGATTGAAGCGACGCGCTGTATTGGCTGCGCCAAGCCCGGTTGCGTGATG
>CAILAZ010000135.1 GCA_903832295.1 uncultured Acidobacteriota bacterium | reverse complement strand
CAGCACAGCGACGGCCTTTGCCTGTTGTGCGGTCAGCGAATCTGCGAAATGGGGCTGCATGTTGCGTAATGCTCACAGCGTAGCAAATTCCCGCTCAGAATTGCGAATCATAGCTGCGGATGGCATCCTGCGTGCCGGGTGAGCGTTCGGGATTCTTGCCGCTTGCACGGTAGCGGAGCGGGTTCACCTGCACGTGTTTTTTGGCAGGCTGTCTGGTTGTCGATTTCGCGTACTTCGCATTCTGGTGAGTATGCGTGTCGAGTCCCATCCAGAAGATCAGAGCGGCATCGTAGCGTTTGTCGTTCGGGGTGAAGCGTGCGATGAGCCGGCCTTGCGCTCCGTACACGCGGATCTCGTTGGGGCGGTGGATGGTGCGGGTGTGTTCGGGTGACTTGCACCAGGTTTCGATGTGGCCGTGATCGAGAATGGCACGGCGCATCGCAGCGCGGATGCTGACAAGGTCTGAGCTTCTGCCGGTCATTTGCGTTTTCTCCGTTTCGTGTGGGTATCGTGATCGGGTTGCTTGGTGCAGGCGCAAGCGATAGCGACGTTGTACTGCTCGCCGTTGAATGCGCTGGTGATGGTTTTGTAGCCGCTGATCTTGGTGCCATCGCAGAACATGCACGGCCCTTGCTGCGGTTTGGGTTCTGGTTTTAGTGGTGCAGGTGGTGGAGCGTCGAAGGGGTTGGGTTCGTCTTCGTAGTCATCGCGCCTGGCCCAGTCGCGGTTCATACTGCGCCTGCGTTGTACTTTCGAAGCATCTCGTTCGCAAGTTTGGCAATCTCTGGATTCTCGGAATGAGCCTCAGCGCGAAGCATGTCCAACTCGGCTTGAGTTGGCACTCTGTTGCGCTCGCGCTTCTGCGGTCTTGCGGGTGGATCAACGAAATGCTGCGCCTTCACTTCACCCGACAGTTGCTTCACCTGCAAGCCTTCGAACATTTCCAACGGCCAACTGCCTTCCATCACGGCTTTGTGTGCGTCGAGTGTTCGTGCCTCGCCCTCGATGCAGTTGAAACGCGGCAATGTGGAATACCCATCGATGCCATCCAGTGCATCATACTTCCAGCACAACACTCCGCGAATCTCACTCAGCCCAGGCCATTCCGCTGTGACAAGCAAAATGTTTTGAATCGTCCATTGCAGTGCTTCACGGCTCGGCATCATGCGCCGCAACTGATCCATCACGGCCGCCCTGCTGTCTACGGGAAAAAATCGAAGCGTACCGAGGTCATCCACAGCGCGCTCTAAATCCATCATGTCAACCTTTGCCATTCAAGTGATCCCTTTCCAATCGTTGTAAAAATTCCTGCCTTGCCACTTCCTTCCGGTCGCTGCGGTTCGGTTTTAGTTTTGGCGGTGGTTTCCTCCAGGTCTCATCGCCGACGAATCCGCCGCCCTCGCGGTTCGCCAGCGGTGGTACGTACTTCGGATCGTCGTTTTTCCAATACTCGATCCACTGCGGATAATTCCGTTCGAAAATATCTTTTGCGGTTGGATCTTTTGCGAAGTAGCTTGCGAGCTGCGTGAGTGGCTGAAATTTATTTGCCTGCTTCGGATGCAGGATGTAAACCTTCTCGGCCCAGTCCGCAAATTCGTCCTCGCGCCGGACGACTGCGAGTTTGGTTTCCCTCATACTCCCTTCCGGTGTTTTGGGAAGATCTTCTACTTGGGAAGAATTGTAAGTAGAGTTAGATATATAGCATTGCGTTCGCAATGCGTTCGCATCTACTTCTTTCTCACTATTCCAACGTGATTCTGCGCTCTCTTTTGCCTTGCGGCTTTTCGACTTAGCCCTTTCCCTTTCAATCTCTTGCCGCTGATTGAAGTAGCGTTCTCCGCGCCTCACAAATTTCTTGCTGACGCGATCCCACAAACATGCGAACGCATCGTCCGAAACCCTCGCGATCCTTGCTAACGCTGATAGTTCTACAGGCAGCCCCTCGTTGATCCAGCCATATTCCAACAGGGTTATGAACAGGCCGCGCTCGGCCATACTCATCGCAATCCAGTCTTCATCGGCGGTGGATTCAGCCGCATACCACGGAAAAAAAGACAGTTTTTGCCGCGCCAATACGCACTCCTCAAAGCCCGTTTAAAACGAGTCGCAAGTTTAAATTTGGACAACGGAGTGATTGCTAAGATCGGACGATCTCGCTATACTTG
>CAILAZ010000134.1 GCA_903832295.1 uncultured Acidobacteriota bacterium | reverse complement strand
CCTCATCTCCTTTACGCGGGAAGACGCGTCGAGAAACATCTTGGCCGTATCGTCGTCCTTGATGCGCAGCATGAAGGTCGTATTCGGCGATGACGACAGATCGCTCCGGAAAGACTCGCCCACCTGGAGCAACTGCGATTGATTCTGCAGAGCGAACAGGAAGGCGACATTGGTTCCGCGCGCCTGGTTGATAATCTGCGCAAACTCCTGGTAAGCGAAGGGCGCGAACTCATCCATGATGACGCTGACAAACGGATGTACGGTCTCATAACCGGACTTGGAGTAGCGCCGCCCGATCATCAGTTGCAGGTTCTGAAGCAGGATCCGTCCGAGAGATGTGATGGCAGTTGTGTTGATATTAGTGTTGAGAGACAGGTAGAGAATCAGCCGCTCGTCGATGACCTCATCCATGGTGACGACGTTCTCGTAAGCTCCGGTGATGCGCGCCATTTCCTTCGTCATGAAGGTCATGAGGTGGTTGATCAGCCCCTGAATCTTCGGGACACGCTCCTTGTCCTCGAAGGTTGCGGCAAGATTGCGGACGCTCATGGCCAACGCACGCCGTTCCTCCGGAGAAGTGGCAAGTCGGGCCATATTGGCCATCGCGACCTGCACCTGGTGCTTCAGCACGGAGACATCGTAGGCGACGACGAGAATGTCGTGCATGTTGAAGCGGCGGCCGGAGTAGTACAGGATGCGGACGAGATTCTCGAGATAAACGCGCTGGTGAGAGTCGAAGAACTCATTCGTATTCATCTTGAATGAATCGAAGATGAAGGACACCTGATCCTCAGGGCTCACCCCATCGGGAACCCAGAGGGGGTTATAAAAAGCCGAATATTCGGAGTTCTGGGGATCAATCAGGCGGAGCTGGTGCATTCTTCCAGCGGTGCGTATGGCCGGCAGGAGGCTTTGGAGAAGCTTCTGTTCGCCTTTGCCGTCGATGATAATGATCGGACAGCCACGGGCGATATCCTGTTGGGTAATAGACTCCAACAGCGTTGATTTTCCCGCACCGGTCTGGCCGAAGCAGATGGCCTGCATCGAGCGAAGTTGGTTTGACCAATAAAACGGCGAGCCATTTGTCCGGTATCCAATCAGGACGGCGTCTCTGGCGGCCGCCTCGGCAAGATATTTCCGGTCCGCACTGGGCGCAATCACTGGAGCGGTTCGCGGCCACTGCTCTTCACGGCGCAATTGGCGGGTTGCAAAGTAGCGCAGCACCGCTATTGCAAAAGCGATGGCGAGAAGGGGCCTTGCCGCCAGCTCAGTGAGATGTTGGTTTGTGAGATAGAGGCGGCTGTGCGCGACCCAAAGGATCACGGCCACAATGCCCCCGGCCAGAACGTAGAGCACGAACAATGCTTCGCGCTCGCGAATCTCCTCCTGCTGCGTCATCTTATGTTCATCCATGTATCGCTCTCCTATTTCTGGGTATTGCGGTGTACTCATTGAATGTGAACGTCATGACTTACTCTTTAGCTGAAATAACTCACTGATCATTGCGTCGGCATAGCGGCGACCGGGCTCCGTCCACGTGGGGGTCAAAGGGGCTTGAACACAGTCGATCTGACGCAGGAGTTCATTCATTGCGTCTTGCGCCGAGAACAGCAGAGTCCGGCAGACATCAAGAGGCGAGGCCAGTTCTTCCAGTTCCCAATCCGTGAGAATGCGCGGTTTCTCGCCGCTCAGGGGACTCCACAACCACTGGTTGTGCTCCGAGACATAGAGCCGCCCTTCCACCTTGCGGATGCGTAGAAACGCCGCGTACTGGCGGCCTCCAACGAGCGCTATAGGGTGAAATCTCTCGCGAATTGTCGTGAACGTGTTGCTAGCTTCGTGGGCCATCGGAGTCACCCAAACGTCTACCGCCAATACGAGAAGTAGAGAAATACGGCAAGCATCAAGCCAAAGCAGACGAGCCCTGAAACCAGGATGGGGTGCAGGCGTCGTCGCCCGGGATCGTCGGGGTTGGCATCAGGCTTGTATGAATATTTCCTGATGGGGTCAGTGATGCGGTCGAGCAGGGACGTCTTAAAATCACGAACCTGCACTCTCTTAAATGCCTTCCTGGCAAGAGCCACACCTTCCTCTTGCGTGATGGTTGTCAATGGCATTTCAATGGTCGTGTTTTTGGATTCCATCGCACTTCCTCTCTGTTTTTGGCCAAAAATAGACGGCCCTTGTCGCAGGCCGACTATGAAACTGCCGTGAACTTAGAACACAACGGTTGCAGTGACAGGGTGCCGTTCGTCGTCCGGAAGACTGAACTGGTAGACGGCCGGGGTACGCCCTGGCTTCGCAAAGCCAACGATCCACTCGGCGCGCTCGCCGGCTTTCAGATCGCGCGGCGTATTGAGCGTAGATCCGTGCGTACGAAGAGGTTCAGGAGCAAAGCGCCCCATCTCGCGCAGCGCGTCCACGGAGATCTGCTGGTTCATGTAGTGGGCGGGAATGTTTTCCGAGAATGACGGCCGCAGAGCCGTGACGGCGGCCTCGCGTAGGCGGTAGGGATGGGCGGCCTTGTTCTCGGCAACTACATGGACATAGTAGCTACTGGAATCCTCCGTGATGCGCGTCACGCGCAGCTGCACACACTCGTCGCAGTGATCTTCTCCTGAATGGCGATACCAGAAGCGGAGACCGTGCGGCAGCTTGCCACTGCGAATGGGACGAAGGTTCGCCAACGCGCTCGAGTACAGGATGTCCGTCTGCTTTTCTACTTCCTCCCGAGAGGGCTCGGGCGTTGATGGCGGCACCGGAAAGACCTGATCGAGCACATACGACATGGTGGCCGGATCGCCGGCGGGAAGGATTTCGTAGACGGAATGACTCGTCGCGGTCCATACAAAAAGGTTGGTGGAGACATTCGGCTTGGTCGGTTTAAGAAGGACCCGATTGTCGTGATATTCGACGCGGATCGAATCACTGCCGATCGAATAGGACACAACAGGCTCAGGCAGTTCAATGATCGTGACGTGATTCAGAGCAGTGGCAACGCGCGTCACCTTGCCCGGCTGGAGAACTTCGGTCGCGATGTGAGTTGCGATATTAGTATCCCCGGCACTGACACCGATCAACATGAGGAACATGGCAGCGGAAATCAGGATTCTGGTCGGCAGTTTCATTTGTCTTTAGCGGTCCCCGTTTCTTGACTGCATGGCAGAGAGGCCAGACTGCGCCCCCTGCCATGCGATGTGCTGCTAGTTAAACCACTGCAGCAGGCGGTGATCACCGGCTGCGACTGTTGGATCTTCTACAGCGTGTTTGCAGTACGCCTGAATTTTCCTGTCAAGCACCTCCTTGTCTTCCTTCGTGATCCGGAGACCGGACTGGCTCTGGATCAGCTTCCATTGGTAGTGGAACTGCATGGCGCCGTCGGCCATTGCGGCCTTCCCAAAATCGATCTGTACCTGGTACCTCCCCGAGGGGGCACCAAGAAGATTCGAAGATCCTCCGGTCTGATGGGAAGGCTTAACGACATGCACAAATGATTGCGTGAACAGCCTTGCGTGGCTGGCAAGGCGCGCCAACAGCAGAAGCGAGCCAATCACAAACAACCAGGACGTGAGAAACATCGCGACTCCCCTTTTGCCCAATTCATACGAGTTAAGAGAGGTTGCCGTCATATCCAGGTCCATCCCTTCCGGGAGGACGCTGGAACTTGAGCAACGTCCTCCCGAATGATCGATATGGTTCGACTACTTGACGATGGCGCGCGATTTCTGGTCGTAACGGAAGAGATAGGACTTCGCTCTGCCCGCTCCGTAGAGATACAGCGCATCATCTTCAACCACTACCTCGCCCAGTACCTTGGGCATCGCTACAACAGAGCGGACCCCGCCTGTCCGTTCAGCCAGCGCATCCACAAACTCCTGCGGAAACGCGTGAATGGCCAACGATCCAGTAGCGAGGGGCGACTTGCTGTTGTGAACAATGCTGTGCATCGCCTGGCACCAAGCCTTACGGTTGGTGCGCTTCGACATACTCCAGGCGGCGACAATGTGTCCAAGGGACCGGGATTTTTCCTTCGCCCACTTTTCAGCAACCTGCTGGGACTTGAGCGCCTTGGTGCGTGCCTTACGGGCAACGGCAATGGCATCCTCATCCTTTGACTTCAGCGCGGCTTCGAGTGCTGCTATGGTGCGGGTGACGCGATCTGCTTCGGCGTTCGTCTTTGTCCGGATTATGTCGTGGCCGGAATTGAAGATGCACCGAATCAGTTCGCATTCGTTGAACATCTCTTGGGTGGGACTATTCCCGACAATCAGGCCGGCAAACTGACTGACCTGCAT
>CAILAZ010000133.1 GCA_903832295.1 uncultured Acidobacteriota bacterium | reverse complement strand
TTCCTGGGTGCGCCGAGGCGTCAGGTTTTTGTATAGCACCCATTTCGCACGCTCCTGTGCAAGCTTCTCCGCCTGCTGCTCAAGATATTGCTGCTCCTGCCGATCTCCGGCAGAGTCCCACAACTCTTTTTCACGCATGTTTTCGAGAATAATTCGAAATCCGGATATTCGGTGAAATGGAGTTCGTTCGCAAGTGTGGCTATTAACGTAAGTCGCTGAAACAACAGGGAAAATAATTCGCAAAAATCGCGCCCCTTTTTGTGCCTCCACGATAGAGTTCCCCGCTCGAAAGGTCAACCGCGAAGCAGCTAAGTTGCTATTGGGAGACACCTTGCGTGGATATTTGTCTGTGTCTGCTGCATCTTTGAGTCATGCAAGCGAAAACTGGAGGCCGTAGATGCAGGTACTCAAGCAGCCCGTATGCACCCCCGAGCAGGCCCGTCAGCTGCTCGTTGATCTCAAAGCCGCCTACCAGTCCCTGGGTGTCCGCGAACGTGCAGAGGTTCGCTCCGAACTCGGACTGGTCGGCACCACCACAACCACCAACGTCAGCGCACATTCCGCCTAGAACAGTATCGGTGTTCCCTGCCTCAAAACCCGCCCTAGCCAATTGGCGGGCTCTATCTTCTAGGTCTTAGTTCCATCCACGGCACAACTTCCACCTGCGTTTCTGACGCGGACAGGATTCGTGTGCCAAAAATCAACCCTGCAACCGCCCGTCTTGGGCAGAGAGGCACAACTACAATGTCCACCACTCCCTCCACCACTACCGAGCCGACAGCTATCCTTACGGGGACGGCCATCATAGTCTCGACTTCATCCGTGCCGTCCGTTCAGTCGCCTGCCGAGCAGCCCGAGGCTGTTATCTTGAGCCCTGAAGAGTTGGCCGTTGCGCTCTCGCACACGCCTCAGGCTCCCAACGTTACCGTCGATGTTCCTGCATCCACCGAGCCGGACGCCGACCTGAATTTGCAACTGAACAACTTCGCCGCCCAACTCCCAGCCAGTGCAGCCTCCGGGTCTGCTCAAGTTGGCAAGCAGGACGAGCAGCTCTGCGAGGTTGCCAAGCACGCCATCCTGCGCTACTACGGCGCTTCGATTGTCGCTGAGTATCTCCAAGGAAAGTTTCTCGTCCTGCTACAGAAGGAGCGTGCCAAGCCTGGCAGTGGCACGTTTGTAGCGGACTTGGACCAACTCCGCAAGGCGGGCGCGTTGGGCCTTTCCGATGCTACAGCTTACCGCCGAATCGCGCGTTATAAGGCGGTGCGCAATGGGCTGGCCGACCTGCTTCCAATCCGTCTTTCTCAGGATGAGAAAGATACGTGGGGACTCGAAGAAGTCTCCGTTGATTGCTTTGAAGAGGCACTTGAGCGCAATTCCGGTGACGCTCACACGAAAGCCTACAACTCTTTAATTGAGGAAGTGGCGGAACTTGAGAAGCAGCGCCGCAAACAGACTGGCGACATCACCACCTTCAACATGCAGTTGTTCGGGCTCTCCGACGACGAAAAGAAGAGCTTCCGCGCTGCCTTTGAAAAGCTGGTCGAAACTCATTCCAATGACAAGTCGGCAGCGAGTAAGTCTCTCGTTGGCATGGTCTGCTCCATCATGCAGAACATCAAGGCGGTGGCGGCATGATTACACATCAGGCGAAGCCGATGTTCTCTACGGAAGAATCCGAAGCGCGATTTGCCGGGCAGCACCTCCTCTTCCAACAAGTCGCGGACCTCAAGTTTTTGTTCGCCCGAGAACAGAGCCGTTTCCTTCGACCAGACGGGAGCCTCTTGGCCATGCTTATCAAGGGTATTCTTGAGCCCAAGTTGGTCGGTGAGGCGTATGCAGTTCTGCGAAAGGTCCACGGTGATCCGAGCAACCGACCAGAGATATTCGGCAAGGGCACTCGTATGAATCGTCGCCGTGAAGACGGCTTCCTATCCCCCCGCGTGCAAACGGCAAAGGAGTTTGTCAAGGCGTGGCCCACGGCAAAGGCCGATCTCATTGGTGGCTATCGCTACAAGAACCTGAAGCCGGGAGTGCCGCACTGCTCGCTGACATCGTGGACGCGGAAGTGTCCCGAGGCAGCAGCGGTCGGGGCCAAGCTAGGAACAGCGGTTGATGAGGTCTATCGCGCATTCGCTCCGTCGTGCTACGCGCGTCAAGCGGAGTACGTGCAGCAGATTCCGCGAGCGTTGCGTTTGGCCGACACCAATTTCACCACCATGTATGTCATCAAGAACAAGCCTACCGCAGTCCATCGCGACGGCTTCAACATCCCGACAGGCATGGGTATCTTGACGACGCTGGGCGAATTCGAAGGTGCGGAGTTGTGTTTCCCGCAGCATGGCGTGGCCGTGGATTACCAACCGGGGGATGTCCTCATCGCTGACGTGCATGAGTTGCACGGCAATCTTCCGAAGGTTTCGGGGGAGCGCATTACGGAGGTCTTCTTCGTGCGGACCGGGATGCACGAATGCCCAGACCCGTTGACGGTGGAGCAGTAGCAGCCTGTTTGGGGCGGCGAGTAGAAGTCTTCGTCACAAAGAAGATTTTCTGCTCGCCCCAGATGAGAAGCGCCCGACGCTCGTCCTATTCACGAGAAATCCCCGTCTTTTCCAGCGAAATCTTCGCCCGGTAACGGAAACGCAACGAAACGCTCCAGAACGCATTACTGCGTCGGTACGCGGGCCATAGCCGACCAGGAGGAATTATGGAGACGAAAAGCATTGCAGACACACTTCGAGAGCGCAACACCCTGATGGATACGGCAGAGATTGCAGAGCTGATGCAGATGCGGAAGGAAACGGTCCTGCGCTATGTGCGCGAGGGCAAGTTGCCCGCGCCAATCAAGATCGGTGACCTGCTGCGCTGGGACCCGAAGATGATTGCCGACTCGCTTTATGCAGACAAGCCGGAGCTTGCAAAACAAGTTGCGGCGTGGCTGTGTAAGCAAATAAGCGAAGGCCATGAGTTTGCGGTTCCAGAGCAGATGTTCAGGGTGCTGGAGACGGTTCCCGGCTATCTGAATGAACTCAGAGAGACGCACAATTCCACCCGCGCCGACAAGGAACAACTCCTGCACTACCTCCGCAAGCGCTTCCGTCACAAGTGCGAGGTTCTGCTTTCGCGACAAGAGTTGATAGAGCTATTGGATTGGTTGCGGCATTCAGATGACGATGAATACTACTGAGCATGTAGTTGAACTGGCCGCCCTGGAGGGAGAGGCATGAATCTGTCTGGCGGCTGGGTCCAAATTCGTCGCGGCCTCGTACAGCACCTGCACGACGGACATATGACGGCCAGCGAGTTCACAGCCATGGTGCTGATGATCCTGCTGGCCGACAGCGATACAGGTATATGGACTGGGTGTGCAGCGGGACTGAGCTATATCTCCGGGGGACAGGTGAGCGCGAAGGCAGCGAAAGACGCCTTGCGCTCACTGGAGGCCAAGGGCTATATCCGTCGTCACCGCAGGCAGGGGCAGCGCGGAATTCACCCTATCTTGCTGGACAAGTATCTTGTGACCACGGGCAACCTGAGGGGGAAGAGATTAACTCTCGCAGCAACTACGGATTGCAATCGCCCGCAGTACGAGACCGTACCTGACGCCGTACGTGATAAGGAACCTGACAGAGTACCTGAGACCGTACCCTATACAACAAATCAAGAAAATAACAAAACAAGAAAGGTAGATAGGCAGATAGGCTCGCCTCCTTCTCAGGTTGGTCAAGACAAAGTCAAAACCAACGTCGATGGTGTTGGTGAAGCTGAAGCCTTGACGCACTTCCTGTGCGCTGAGATTCTTCAGCTTCCCGACCCCATTCCTTCGGCGACCCTGAAGCGCATGATTCCCGAAGCCAACACCGCGTTGGCCTCCCGGCCCATGAACGAGCTGAAACATTTGCTGCGGTTTGCAAGCACCGCGCCATGGTGGGGGCAACATCTTGCGGGAGCCAATTACCCAATGTCCTTCTTCGTGAAGAGCCTTGACCAGATCGAAGAGCAGTACAAGGCAGCGAGTCGCCCGAAGGCAAACCCCAAAACTTCAGTGTCCTCTCGTGTCACTGATAACACCAACAAGCCAGGCGTGGCGGAGGCCATGAAGTTCTTGACTCAGACTAATAAGAAGACAGGAGACCAAAGATGAATACTGAACAGAATGCAGAAGTGCGCCGATTGTTTGACTATGACCGCGAGACGGTTGATGCAGTTGCTAACCGCAAAATGGCCTGCCCCACTTGCCATGACCGTGGAGAGTATCGGCGTAAGACCAAAGACGGAGACTCCGCTGAAACAATTTTCTGTGCATGCGGGAAGGTTCAGCTCATTCAGTATATTGCCGAGCAGAAGATTGCGGTGCATGACCGCTTTGTCCGGCTGGCCGGATTGGTGCCGAGTGAACGAAGCCAACTCTCCACCGAAAGGCAGACGGAGGTGTTGGCGGAACTGCGTGCAAATCCGCAACATAGCTATGCATTCTTTGGTCCCGCTGGCACCAGCAAGACGACCTTCTGTGTTGCTCTGTATCGGGAGCGCGCTGTTCGGTGGGTAAACAGCTGCAGAGTCCTTCCTCTGGTGGGCGACTATGGCGTGCAGCGGGCGAAGAGTTACCTGAAGGACTATCCCATTTATCTTGTATCAGCCAAGAAACTGCTTGAGGATTTTCATAAGGAGTCCCTGGGCGACGTGGATGAGCACGGCCAGAAGGTTCATCCTGTTGTAAACGGAGAGAAGCTTGCCCGCGCTGGTGAACAGGGTGCGCTGTTTCTTGAAGAGATTGACAAGGTGCACTTCACGGAGTTCAAGATAAACGCCTTGTTCGAACTCTTTGACGCCTGCTACGAGCATGGCGTGCAACTGGTCTTCAACACGAATCTCACTCTTGAAAAGTTCGCCGCTCAATTCGGCCCCGAGACAGGCCCTGCAATCTTCCGTCGCGTTGCGGAGACGTGCACCGTTTATGACTTCTTCAGCGAGTGACAACACTTGGCGGGCTTCGCGGTAGATCAAAGGGTAGTCCTGAAAAGGAGAACTGCCTTATGGTTGATACGAAGAAGCCCGCCGTTAAGGTTGCGCCCGCTATCCCCGTGGCGAAGCCTATTGCAATTCCGACATCCGTTGTTCGTCATGTGATTCCAGCCCTGACGCCGCTTTCTGGTGAGAAGCCCGCTGCGCAGACCACTCAGCCTGCCGTTGCCGCTGCTGTCACTACTACCCCAGCGAAGGCCGCCCAGACCGCAAGCACCGAACCGCAGGCGACTGCGGCCCCGGCCTCGGCCAGCAAGCCGGAAGAGAAGATTGGCCCGAAGTTGCGCAAGCGCGATGACATCCTCAAGGCGCTCCGCGCGGGCGCGAAGGTGATGAAAGTTGACGGCTTGTTCCGCATCGTCGCTTCGGACGGAACGAAGAATGCAACTTCAAAGCGTCGCATCTTGTCGCTGGAAAGCCAGAAGTTGTTGGTAGCCAGCGCTGACGGGAACTTGTTCACGCTTGATGTGGCGGCTGACAAAAAGGCTCAGGAGCCGAAGGTTGCGCCCGTCGTGAAAGAACCCGTCAAGGACGCGAAATGAAGTTTGAACTTGGCGCAATTGTGGCGACGCCCGGTGCGTTAGCGGCGATGGAAGAGGCGGGGATTAATCCCGCCTCGCTTCTTTTGAAGCATGTCAGCGGAGACTGGGGCGACCTCTGTCCCGAGGATCGCGCCGAGAATGAGCTTTCGGTCAAAGCGGGTTTCCGCATTCTCTCTTCGTACAAGCTGGAATCGGGATGCAAAATTTGGATCATCACGGAAGCAGATAGAAGCGCTACAACATTCCTATTGCCGAGCGAATACTGATGACGGAGCGCCCAGACCTGTTCCTCGCGCTCTCATCCCTGCACGTCAATCTGTCTGAATCAGCGGAACTCCTGCGCAATCTGCGCTTATTCTCATTGCACAACCCGTCCCTGCGCCTTTACGAAGCCCAACTGCTTGAGATTCGTGCAGTGGTCTGTAGCGAGATTGCAGAGCGAATAACGGATAGAGAAACGACGGCTGCGGCTCGGCATGAGCGGAAACGGAAACGGCTGGAGCGTCGGCTGAAGAGCGACGACGTTTAGAACTTGACCAGATCCCGCACCCGAACTTCCAGTGCGGTCGCTATGTGGAAAAGATTCACGATGCTGACATTACGGATGCCGCGCTCAATGCCGGAAATGTATGTCCAATGCAAATCGGCTTTTTCAGCGAGTTGCTCCTGCGTGAGTCCCAGCGCGAGCCTCCGCTTACGGATCGCTGCGCCAAGCGGTTTTCTGGGATCGGTGACGGATGTAACCACATACCGATGGTTTTATGCTTGGACACGTAAGTACATAGAATATAAGCTATGTGCTTAATCAGCTACGAATCTGCTACGAGATACGCCAGTGGTGGCGGCGTGACGAAACAGGTAACGTACTACGCCTAACGGAGGATTGTTTATGCAAGGCAAGACTGTTGTCGTGATTGCGCTCGGTGCAGTTCTCGTTGCGAGCGCGTTAGCACGCGTCGGATACGTCCAGCATCAGCGCGCATTGAAACTAGAACAGTTCCAGCAAGTGGTTCGGGAGGAGGCCGCTCAATCGGATGTCCAAGTGCGGACTCTGATCGCAACTTGGCATCACTTCCCTTTGTACGAAGCAATTCCGAAAATTGACAAAGAGGTGGAGCAGCGGCAACAGCAGATGGTAAAGGCCGAAAGCCTTGACCTGAGCTTTTCCCCTGAGCTTCAGAGGAATTATGTCGCCCTATTGGCGTCAGAAAATGTTCTTTTTCGTGCTTTGCGGGATAGAAATATCGATTACCAAGAAGCCTTCCTCAAGCTTCGTGCGGGAGGAACCGTGACCGAATTCAACCGCGTAACGGATCGAGCGGACGCTGCTGCAATTACTGCCCTGGACGAAGAATTGAAACTTGAAAAGACATTTCATGAGGCAAGTTCTGCGGCGGGTATCGCTTACTCACCAGTTTTAGCGCCGTACAAGGTTCAAGCAAGTCTAAGTTTAGGCCATGCACCGAAAGCTCCGGATACGCGACCCGATAGAGCTGGCGCAATCAACCCTGGTACTGAGGAGAAACAGTGAATCGGAAGTCTGCATTCCTATGTGCGTTGGTTTTATGCTCGTTAGGTTTTGCAGTCGGGCAATGTCCGCAAGGTACGGTTCGTACACAAACGGCATACGGCTCGTACTGTGCTCCCGGCACTTCGCATGAGAATGCTCCTGGTGCCCAAGCCGGGCTGTCACCCGTTACAAAAACGGAGCCCCCAGAATTGGCAGCGCTCAGGACAATAGCCGATAGCGGCGACTCAGAAGCTCAGAATGAAATGGGCGTTAGGTACGCAAAGGGCATCGGTGTTCAAGAAGACGACTCAGAAGCCGCTTTATGGTTTAGTAAAGCCGCCGAAAAGGGTCAAGCTAAGGCTCAGTTCAACCTTGGTATTTACTATCGGAACGGGTATGGCGGCCTTAAAAGAGACGAAATTGAGGCTGGTCGCTGGTTTCGTGCGGCAGCATTACAAGGTAATGCTGCCGCACAGTACTACCTTGGAAGCATGTACGAAAGCGGAGACGGCGTACAGAAGAACGAAGCCGAGGCTCTTCGCTGGTATCGCAAGGCATCTGTACAAGGCTACGAACAAGCCAGGTCCAAACTTATGGAAGCAAGTGTTGCTGCTTTCAATAGAAAACTTGGCATTCACGAAGGCCAGTCTCAGGCGGTAGTGAAGCTTATTCTCCAACAGAACGGCATATAGAACATCATCGCCCAACTTTGTCTACACGTGGACTTGTGATGGCCAGTGGGTAGATGGTGTCTGGTACTCCGACTGTAGCTCATACCGCCGAGATCGTGATGTCCCTAACTACGCTGTCCAAGTGAATGTGAGGTTCAGCGTTCACCGTCGGGTTCGGTACACGGATCGCGACACGCAAAGATCAACCATCGTCGATGAGCCAACGGACAAACTGGTTAACGTTTTCATCCAAGCTGTACAACTACCCGACGACTGAGATCAAGGAACGAACAAGGTTGGGGGGCAACCTCGCTCCTAGTGTTTCTGCGGCGCACACTGCGTACAACGAGTCTGGCTGTACGCAGTGTGCAATTCGCTGGGAGCGCCACAGAGTTCACAAATTGTCAGCGATTCGTACCGGGCATCCAGAAACGCAATGATGATTTCCGTGGTGGTCGGCATTGCAACGATGCTTAACTCGCCGAACCTTTGCCTCACTACGATGATTTCAAACTGCGTACCGATCTTCGACAGTTCCAGGTTGAAAGCTGCCACATCTGGCTCAATGCGCCTAAACGTCCTCACTAGAAGATCGAACCAGCCATCGCCATGCTGGAAGCCAACCCCCATCAAAGACTTGCTTGTGTCCGTGTGCTGGCCGAACCAATTCGGCCAACAGGCGCGAATCTGCACTTCCAGTTCCGGCTTCATTACGGCAGGAGTTTCCCGCCAAGGATGCTCTCACTGCGGACATTGCCTTGAGTGTCCCGCACCGAGATGTTCTGCACGACGGGCTGCCCGTTGTCGTACATGGTGTTTGTGGAAACGACGTTGCCCTCTTTCGTAATGCCGACATTCTGCTCGGCAACGACTTCGCCCTTATTGTTCCGCATCTGCATATTGCCTCCTCCTACCAGTCAGGGATGTTTACAACGATTGGTGCACGGTCCAAATCACCGAGTTCACCGAATAGCGCTGCGTTGACGAAAGTTGTTCCGCCTGCGGACAACCTGCCATAAGCTCCGTGAATATGGCCGAACACATGCAACCGAGGCGATAGGTGGTCCACGACTTGGCCCAGTTCGGGGCAGCCCGCGTGCTCTGGGCTATCTGGCGGCAAATCAAGAGTCCCGAACGGAGGGGTGTGCGTGACGAGAATCTCTACGTTATGCGGAATGCCAGCGTAGAGGTTTGCACGTTCCGGCGCGTTCAGGGTGAATGCCCCGCCAAATGGCGGCGTGACGGGGGAGCCCCAGACAAGATGACCGCCGATCATTGCAGACTCGTTAATCAGCAATCGCGCATTCGTGATTTCGTCACGAACCGGAGGCTCCCTCTCGAATAGACCCTCGTGATTGCCGGGAATCACAACTTTATGCGTATGGGGAAGTTCGCCCAGCCAATCGTTGAAATCCTGAATCATCCTTCTGCGATGAGAGAAGAAAGTGAAATCACCAGCATGAATCAACATGTCGCCGTCAGGCACGACCAGTTCGCGGTGCAATTCGTGAGTGTCAGAAATACAGACGATTATCAATGGTTGCCTCATGCTCCTCTACAGCAATTCTAGAGGGGACTGGAATCGGGACTGGATATTTCAGGATGAGGTCGATGGCCGACCAGCGGTCTGGGACTACATATTTTGTGCGGCGATGCGCCAATCGCATCAGCGTGTCATCAGGGATTCCATGAAACTGCGGCACGCGCGACAATCGCCAGATAGACTTTGGATCTCTGATTCGGTATGTCATAGATTTGTCCTCACCGAAACTTGAGCGCAAATTACTACTTTTCCGCGCGGCGTAGAACTGCCGCGAAAATGGCATTTAGTTCGGCAATTGTCAGCCGCGTTTTCATAGGGTTTTTAGCTCGCCGCCAAACGAGCGCGAACGGTCCCGAATCCCACGCCCAGAATCGCAGCAATCTGACGCAGACTGCGGCCTTCGGTCTGGAGCCGCACAATCTCATCTCGCACTACCTCTCGCCGGGGACGGCCAAGCGATTTGCCGTTTGCTCTGGCGTTCCTGATTCCGGCGTTGACCCGCTCACGAATCAGGTCGCGTTCCAACTGCGCCACTGCGGATACGATGGTAAAGAGGGCTTGTCCCAGTGGGCTGGTCGTATCCAGATTCTCCTGATACGAAATAAACTGTATGCCAAGACCACGGAATTCCTCCAAGGCGAGCAACAGGTGCTTCGTGGAGCGTGCGAAACGATCAAAGCGCCACACGAGGATAGCGTCTATCTTCCGCTTGCGTGCATCGCC
>CAILAZ010000132.1 GCA_903832295.1 uncultured Acidobacteriota bacterium | reverse complement strand
TCAGCAGGTCGTCGCGGCTCATGCCGGGCTTGCGCGGTATTCCGGCGGTGATCACAACGATATCGGAGTTCGCAGTGTCCGCATAATCGTTCGTGCCCAGGATTGCGCAATCGCGCTTTTCCACCGGCATCGCCTGCAGCAGATCCAGTGCCTTGCCCTGCGGAACGCCTTCCATAATGTCGATCAGTACGACATCCGCCAGCTCCTTCGCTGCAATCCAATGAGCCGCAGTGGCCCCCACGTTTCCCGCGCCAACAATCGAAACCTTCTTACGCATCGTCTTCCTTTCAAGCCCCTCAGGGCATTGACTGATGATTACAGTAGAAATCTGCGTCCGGGAAACCTGCTTCCCGGACGCTGTCTGAATTATCGCGCACTCGCGGCAACTGCCGCCATGTTCCCGATGATCGCAGACGCAAATTCGCTCGTTTTCAACTTCGTCGCGCCTTCCATCAGCCGCTCAAAGTCATACGTCACGCGCTTCTGCTCAATTGTGCGCTCCATACCGGTTTCCACGAGCTTCGCCGCTTCCGTCCAGCCCATGAACTCCAGCATCATCACCGCAGACAAGATCACCGAACCCGGATTAATCACATCCTTGTCCGCATACTTTGGAGCCGTGCCGTGCGTTGCTTCAAAGATGGCGTGCTCCGCGCCGATATTTGCCCCCGGCGCAATTCCCAGGCCGCCCACCTGTGCCGCGCACGCGTCGGAGATGTAATCCCCATTCAGGTTCGGCGTCGCCAGCACGGAGTACTCATCCGCACGCGTCACCACCTGCTGGAAGATCGAATCTGCAATGCGGTCGTTGATCAGCAGCTTCTTTTTCCACTGCCCTTTGCCATGAGTCGCGTAAATTGCATCCAGAACGCTCTTCACTTCCGCGTAAATTCCCTGCCGGAAATCTTCGGGTGCAAACTCCATGCCTGGCTCAATCAGCGCCGCGTTCTGCTCCGGCGTCAGATCCGGATTGCTATCCTTGTTCCCGATGATCCAGCTCTCGCGCTCCGTCACCGTCTCGGCCCGGAACTCCTCGGTCGCCACCTCGTATCCCCACTCGCGGAATGCGCCCTCGGTAAACTTCTGGATGTTCCCTTTGTGCACCAGGGTCACGCTCTTGCGTCCGTGCTTCAGCGCAAATTCAATCGCCATTCGAACCAGCCGCTTGGTTCCTGTAATCGACATCGGCTTGATTCCAATTCCAGAATCCGCGCGAATCTTCTTCTTGGTTCCTGCCAGCATTTCGTTGTTCAAAAAGTCGATCAGCTTCTTGACCTCTGCTGTTCCCTCTTTCCACTCGATGCCAGCGTACACATCCTCCGTGTTCTCACGGAAGATCACGATGTCCATCCGCTCCGGGTGCTTCACCGGGGAAGGAATCCCGCTATAAAACTTCACCGGGCGCACGCACGAATACAGGTCCAGAATTTGCCGCAGCGCCACGTTCAACGAGCGGATACCGCCGCCAATCGGCGTTGTCAGCGGTCCCTTGATCCCGATCCGCAGATCCCTGAAAGCGTCCACCGTCTGGTCCGGAAGCCACGTTCCGAACAGTTCCTTCGCCTTCTCTCCGGCAAACACTTCGAACCAGGCGATCTTCCGCTTCCCGCCATAGGCCTGCTCCACCGCCGCATCGACCACCCGCACGGAAGCCTTCCAGATATCGCGCCCAGTACCATCCCCTTCGATGAAGGGAATGATCGGATTATCGGGGATTACAAATTTCCCGTTTGCAAACTCTACCGCGCGGCCGTCAGCCGGCAGCGGAACTCCATTGTAAGAAGCCGCCATTCAATCCTCCTGTGAGATAAACAAAGGGGTGGACCGGAATCGTCTTCCATTCCGGGTGTCTGCCGCTTCAACCGCAACGGCAGCACCCCACCGGGCTCCCGTCACAAGGCCTTCCGCTACAACGTGTTCTTCCGTATCTGCTTTTATCCGGACAGTCGAGATTATCACCGGAAGCCCTGCTCTTCAATCTCCGAAAATGCTTTTGAAGATCGGACGCACCACCCGCATTCTCTCCCGCAATGCCGCGTCCAGCCCGCCGTACTCCGCCACCGCTTCCACGTCCGCCCGCAGCCCCTCGCTCTCCGGTAGCCACCGCCTTGAGCGCCCTTCCACCACCCGTGTCGCATGGTCCGCCCTTCGGAACAGCTCCAGCGCATCCCGCAGCTCTCCTCCCTCTGCCGCCGCCAGCATCCCCCGCTCCATCAGCCTCTCCAGCCGTGCCACTCCCTGCATTCCCGCCGCTTCCAGCCCGTTCCTGGTCTCCAGTAGCCCCAGCAGGAAATCGATGTCGTACAGCGCTCCTGCTCCCGTCTTGAAACTCAACTCTCCACCGGAGGCCTCCAGCCTTCGACGCATCGCCAGCAGCTTCCGCGAAAACTCAGCGTCCTTGGCAAACCTTCGGCGCAGCGCACTCAGCGCCTCCCTTACCTCACCCGCTAGGCTCTCGTCCCCGGCAATCCACCTCATCTTCCCAAAAGCAATTGCCTCCCAACCTTTGGCTTCGCTCTCAAAGTACTGCCGCAACTTCCGTGTTGAGGCCACCAGCTCACCCTCGCCCCCATGCGGACGAAGCCTCGTGTCCACCACAATGATTGACCCTTCCCTCGTGTACCCTGTCAGCATAGCCACCAGTGCTCGCGCGCACTCCTCAGCCCGCTCCGGTTCGCACTCTGCGCTCCGCACAAACACCAGGTCCGCATCCGATATCAAATCCACCTCCCGCGTTCCCAGCCTCCCCACCGCAAACACAGCAAAGCCCGCCGGAGCCCCAATCTCCTCCATCGCTCCCCGCACAATCCCGTCCAGTCCATCCGAGTACCTCCGCAGCACCTCCCACACCGCGGTGCCCTCCAGCACTGTCCGCCCCACATTGCGCAGTGCACCCCTCCGTGCCCTGATCCTCAGCCGGTCCCCCGCAGTCCCGGCCCTGCCGCCTTCCACCTCTCGGAACAGCGCTACGATGTCATCTGGATATCGCGCCAGTATCTCGGTTCCCAGCGTGCTCCGAGCAAACACCGGCAGTGCCCGCTCCATCCACACCACGCTCTCCACCGCCGCCCGCATCCGCACCTCGCCCGTTGAGGCTGCCGCCAGAAAGCGCTGAAGATTCCTTCTCGCCCGGTCCCCCACTGGAGCCGCCAACACCGCCGCCAGCGCCTCTGACCTTCCCGCCACCTCGCGCGTCAGCATCTCCGCCCCCGGAGCCCCCAGCCCCACCTGCCGCACACTCTCCTGCTCCACTCCCGTCTCTTCCCCGAGTCGCAGCACCTGCGCGCAAAGCTCGCTCGCCGACCGCATCCTCCGCCGCAATTCCTCCAGGTTCTCCACCCCGCCATCCCCTAGCGAGCGGAACAACTGCCTTTGCTCTCCCTCCGCCTCCGGAAGCCTGTGCAGTTGCACTCCCTGCCTGCATTGCAGCCTGTGTTCAATCGCCCGCAGCAGCGCGTAGGTCTCAAACAGCTCGCGGAACTCGCCATCGCCCACGTATCCTTTGTCATGCAGCTTCTGCAGCGCAAACATCGTCCCGCTCGATCGCAGCCATCTCTCTCCACCACCATGCACCCTTTGCAGACACTGCACCGCGAACTCAATCTCCCGGAGTCCGCCCGCGCCGTTCTTCACGTCCACTCCGGTCGCACGCCGCTGCACCGCTCCCCGCCTTATCTTTTCCAGCGAGCGCGCCGCGGTCTGGATGGCCGACAAGCACAGCTCATCGCGATAAATCAGCTCCTGCACCGCTCCCACAAACTCCCGTCCCAGCTCCCTGTCCCCCGCGCACACTCGCAGCTTTAGCAGTGCTTGCAGCTCCCAGTCCTCCGCCACCCCGCGGTAATACCGCAAAGCCTGCGCCCGTCCCGCCACCATCTCTCCGCTCGTTCCCAGCGGCCGCAGCCTCAAATCCACCCGGAACACCGGCCCGTCCACTCCCACCTCGCTCAGTGTCGCCGTCAGCTCCTGCGCCAGTCGCGTAAAGAACTCCCGCGCCCCAATCGTCCCCGCCTCCTCGCTGTCGTCGCACAAATACAGCAGGTCCACATCGGAGCTGTAGTTCAGCTCATTCCCTCCCAGCTTTCCCAGCGCCAGCACCGCAAAGCGCGCGGGCCGCCCGCCAGCCATTTCCGGCCATCCTACGTACCGCTCCCTCAGCTCCCCCGCGCACTGCTCCAGCGCGCACTCAATCAGCACGTCTGTCAGCCCTGAAATCTCAGAGATAATCTCCGCCAGCGACGCCAGCCCCAGTAGCTCCCGCACAAAGATCCGCACATACTCCCGCCGCTTGTAGCGTGCTAACACCACTGGCAGCGCCATCTCCGGTCTCTCTCTGCGGAACCCCTCCAGCCCCGCACCAAACTCGTCCTCCGTCCGAGCCCCAATCAGCCCCATCGGCCGCGCAAACAGCTCCAGCAGATCCACATTCTGCAGCAGCGTCTTCCCCAGCCAGGCGCTCGCCCCAAACAGCCCCACGCAAGCTCGCAAGGCCATCGCGCTCGCCTCACACGCCGCCAGAGCCTCTGCTCCGTGCCGCTGCAGCAACACCTCCATCAGCAGCACCGCCTGGTCTGGATTCCCAGACTCCGTTACAAAATTCGCCAGCAGCGCTGCCGCTCGCCCCGGCAACAGCGCAAGAACCCGTTCATAGCGCTCCGCTGTCGCGCTCTCCCCAAAACACAGCGTCGCCGTCCTTTCCGTATTCTGTGGAGTCACTCGTCAGCCTCTCGCGATCTTGCCCGAAGCATAGCATGGGGTTCACCGAACCTCATGCCGCTCTTCCGCCTACAAAACATCAGGCCCACATCGGGTGAATGTGGGCCTGGTTTCTTTTGCCGCAACCTGCACTACACGTCGTAGTACATCACAAACTCATAAGGATGCGGCCTCGCCCGCAGTGCGTTCACTTCCTTCTCCCGCTTGTATGCGATATACGTCTCCACCAGGTCCTCGGTAAACACATCGCCCTTCAGCAGAAACTGGTAGTCCACGGACAGCGCATCCAGCGCCCCTTCCAGCGAGGCCGGAATCGACGGCACCTTCTGCAACTCCTCCGGCCCCAGATCGTAAATATCCTTGTCCAGCGGATCTCCCGGATCAATCCTGTTTTCGATCCCGTCCAGCCCCGCCATCAGCATCGCTGAGAACGCAATGTAGGGATTGCAACTCGGGTCCGGTGGACGATACTCCACCCGCTTTGCCTCCGCCGCCGACGAGTACATTGGAATCCTGCACGCCGCCGACCGGTTCCGCCGCGAGTACGCCAGGTTCACCGGCGCATCCAGGCCCGCCGAAAGCCGCTTGTAACTGTTCGTCGTCGGAGCCGTCAGCGCCGCCAACGCCGGCCCATGCTTGATCAGTCCTCCGATATACCACAACGCAATTTCTGACAGGCCAGCATACCCATCGCCGAAGAACAGCGGCTTGCCATCCTTCCACAGTGACTGATGCGTGTGCATGCTGCTTCCGCTCTCTCCGAACAGAGGCTTCGGCATAAACGTCGCGGTCTTCCCATGCTGCCGTGCCACGTTCCGCACAATGTACTTGTACATCATCATCGCGTCGGCGGCCCGCAGCAGGGGGCCATACTTCAAATCGATCTCGCCCTGTCCTCCGCTGGCCGACTCATGATGCTGGCACTCCACCTCAAGCCCAGACTCCTGCATGGTCAGCAACATCTGCGTTCGCAGGTCCTGGTGATGATCCGTCGGCGCCACGGGGAAATATCCCTCTCGCGCCCGGGGCCTGTATCCCAAGTTCTCTTTACGTCGGCCGGAGTTCCATGCCCCCTCGTCCGAATCCACGTGATAAAAGCCTCGATTCGTTCCCTGCTCAAAGCGCACATTGTCAAAGACGAAGAACTCCGCCTCCGCCCCAAACATCGCCGTATCCGCCACCCCCGATGAGGCCAGGTACATCTCGGCTTTCGTAGCAATGTAGCGTGGGTCGCGATCGTACCGCTGCCGCGTTACCGGATCGATCACATCCGCGATCATCCCCAGTGTCGGCGCCTCTGTGAACGGATCAATCCCGTAGGTTGATGCGTCTGGGATAAGCAGCATATCGCTCTCATGAATCGCCGCCCAGCCGCGGATCGAAGACCCATCCATCCCGAAGCCGTCCCTGAAAGACTCCGCAGTCAGGCGCGTAACTGGGTAGGAGATATGGTGCCAGAGCCCATGCAGATCGCAGAAGCGCAGATCTACCATTTGCACGCCCTCTTGCTGGGCAAACTCTAAAACCGTGGACGCAGTCACTTCACCGCCGGAGCGCATTTCTCTATGGTCCTCTTCTGCTGGCGCGTATCGCGCGACGTTCATCATACGACTCAGGTATAGTTTTTGCTGGACGAAGTACCAGAAAAAACAGACCATACAAGCCAAGCATCTCTTCAGGCCAACGGTGTTTAAGACTATGGTTGAGAGAGCTTCACAGGAAATCGAATCTTCTTATGGGTCGCATAACGGTTTCTTATCTGTTCATGATTCTCGCTTTAGGCGCTGCCTTTGCCGCAACACCCGTCCGCGGAAAATACTCCAACACCCGCCTCGGCTAT
>CAILAZ010000131.1 GCA_903832295.1 uncultured Acidobacteriota bacterium | reverse complement strand
GCGAAGGGCTACTTCAAGCGGCCGCATTTCTCGGTCCTACCGGATTGCGCCATTCACCCGTCGGAACTCGCCGAAGCGCAGGAGGCACGCGCCAGGACGGCGAAGTCATCCCGGAAAACGGCCGATCCCGCGCCGGCGGCTGCATCCAGGAATGGTGCTGCGGCGAAAACCAGCGCCACTCAGGCGGCTAGCATCGAGGCACAACTCGCATTGCTGCGGACTCCCGAGGCGAAGCAACGCCTCACCGGCTACCTCGGCCAGCTCTCCAAGCCCCTGATCACGTCGGTAGTCACGGGTCTTTCCGAACTGTATGCGAGCGGGCGCATGGCTGGGAATCTTGTCAACGATGTCTTCTTCAACCTGGACAGGGCCGTGGACCTGATCGACCAGATCAACACCATGGAGCCCATGTTGCCGAGCGACAACACCCTGCCCAGCATCCTGCACTCCCACTCGGCCAAGTCGCTTTCCGATCTCCAGACCTTCGGCGATCTCAAGGCTGTCGGCCGCACGGTCACCACCATCTACCAGGCAGAGCAGGAGCGCCAGCACGGCACAACCGCTGCCTGATTGGTTCCCGAGGAGCATCGTTCCAGCGATGCTCCTGCTTCCATCACCGCCCCTGCAGTACACGAAACTACTCGAATCCTGAGGTACATCTCCATGTGCAAACTGCTGCAATTTCCTTCTCCGGACGATCCGCGCCCGGAGCCACCGGCCTCTGCGCTGAGCGTTCCCCGGCCGGGTGAACTCTCCGTGCCCAATGCAGTGTCCGTCCACGCTCTCTCGGCGCCGCCGAAGAGTGCGAGCGCGCCCTGCATCCCTGCTGCAACGGCGGCCGTGGCTGTGTAGCCGCGCGGTGACTCAACATGTCGCCCATTCTCATCACGGCCTCTGTCCTCGCGAGCCCAGAGCAGGGCGCGCGGAGGCGCACGGGGCTGCTCTTGAACCCCAATTACGCAACGCCCCCGGCCTTGAGGGCCGTTGCTACCTCGACGATGTTCCGCGTGGTCTCCTGCTCCGGGCCGGATGGCAGACGCCAGGTGCACGCGGAACCGCTCGCTCCCGCGGCACGCAACAGCTCCTGGAAGCCCGGCGGCAATCACCTGCACTCCGATGATCCAGCGTTTGCCGAGTTCACCGGCGGCACCGAGCCCATCCCGCTGTACGACGAGCAGGCCGCATAACGCGGTCTGCTCGCACACCGAGCGCTGCCCCCAGCATTCCCGGATGCGGATAGTGGGCGCAAAAGCCCTGTTTGCGACACAAATCTTGCGCCGCACCTTCAAAGCTGTAACAATCCCGAACGATGGAGTGAAATCACCAAATCGCGCCCTGCCGCTCGGCGGAGGTTAAATGAAGAAGCCAGAATCGCAGCAGGTGTTGCAGGCGATCAGTTGCCTCCTCTGCGTCTTCATCACTGTTCGCAACACGATCGACCTTTCAGGCACAGAGTTCAGCGGAGGATGGCTTACAGGACCCCTGCTCTCGCTGGCCGAGATTGGAATCCTTCTCTTCGTTTTCGCTCTTGCCATGACCTTCTGGTACCCGCGACTGGCCGCTGCACTGGGGATTGCGGCGTCGCTGCTTGCCTTGCCGATCCACTTCTACTTCATTGCAACGGTGCCCTTCTCTGAAGTCTTCGCGCCCGGTCATGAGTTCAGACTGCAACCGAGTGCTGGATTTCATTGGGAGAAGTGGACGGTAATAGGCGTACTTGCTCTGGCATCTGCATTCTTCTTATGCGTTCGCCGTGTCGCGGCTTCGTTTACGCTCCCGGTGTCACGCGAGCATCGGAGAGTTACAGCGCACACTTTTCCAACGCTTATAAGTGCCTTGCTAGCCCTGCTTCTTGTGGCCGTTCCGCTTTTCATCCTCAAGCTGCATGACCAGAGCGTAGAGGTGCCGCAGTTTACAGTCTCTGTGAAGCTCTCGGGAACAGCAGCTCAGCGGCTGCAAAGTATAAACGAATCCGTAATCGTGATGGCATCCTTCGAGGAGCTCGGACCCATGCCGGAAGAAGGGCCGGGGCTTTTCCGAGTCGTTGATTTGGGTACAGAGAGCAGACCACTAGGCAAAACCAACGTCGTGGAATTCAAAGGGGCGAGGGTTCCGCTCAGGAACTGGAAACGGCTCTCAGATAAGAATTATTCCATTGGTATCGATGCGGTTTCCGTGGGGAGGGAACCGGATGCACGGAATATCCTTGACTGTCCGTATCTCACTGACCGGATCGAGAGTGTGAAGGGAAGAACGGTTGAATTGTCTTGTTCATTGGAGGGCGAGTCTCGAAGATGAGCGCACTCGCGGCGGCCGCACCCTGCGGTTCCGGCTATATCGCCAGTAGTCGTTTGGCTCATGGCCCATCCCCCCATCGGTTCGCTGAGGTGTGGATTTCTGGGACGTAGCCAGCACGAATCGTCGCCACAGTCGATTTCGGCGTCAAGACGATGACCTCCGCATTGTGCGGACGGTCCATGCGTTTCGTGTAGCCTCCCGCCGACCAGGCCAGTAACCAGTCGTAGTAGACCAGATAAGGTTCTTCCGCAAATTTGACGAAGACGCCATTCGGCAAATCAGCCAGGTTTGCCATGGAGAGTTTCTTTGGGGCCACCCGCTCTGCATTCAGGCAGTAGTCGATGTCAGAGGCCGAGGGCTGCGAGCCAGCTTTCTGAGGATGAGCCTGCTGCCAGGCGGAGCAAAAGGACTTGAACCGTTCCCGCCGACATTCGGCGCAGGGACGGTGCCCGGCTGCCAGAGCGGTCGCTTCGTCTAGGAAGAAGAGTTCGGTGTAACGACTTGGCGTCATTACCTTCCGCTTGCGGCCACGAAACTCCAGCACACACACGATCCATCGCTTTCCTTGCCACTTCCGCCTGATGCGGCCTTCATCGTCATGGAGAACGCCACGATTGCCCATGAATGTTCCCCGCTCAGGCGTGGCAATGATCTCACCAAATGGATTCACACGATTCTGTCTGGGCATCGGCACACCTGCTTCAACGGCTCTCAGTGACATTTTATGCTTCAAGTCACACCCATGTGAGTTAAACCATAACTTTGCCGTTTCTAAGGCATAACTTTGCAGCGAATGAGTTGCATCTTCTTCATTTTACGTTGTCGGCCAGGGGGGCCTGTGAAGAGCGATAAACCATATCCTTGCCGAGAGCGCAGCTTGTAAGAGTAGGCGACACGAACCGCATTGTGCTTGAGATGCTACAAGCGGTGGCCGACGAGTTCCGTTCGCGCCTATCAATCCAATAGCGTTTTGGGGAGCCTCAGCACAATTTCAGTTTATTAACCCGCGAGCCGCTAAAAGAATACACGAAGGAACTAAATTCCAGGTGATCCGTATTGACCATCCGTGACCACGGTGGAGCGTCTATAGTCTAACCAGCAGGGCTTTCAGGATGCGCCAAGGCGTGCGGAAGGGTTCCATGAGTGTCAACTACCGCGCAGGGCCCGTGTCAGTGAAGGCGAAAGACCCCCCATATGGCACGTGCGCGCCTGTTGAACGAGTCGCAGGGAAGGTCACTGCTAACAAAAAGGTTAGGGCTCCAGAGAAAACACTCGTACTCGATCCCATCAGATGTTTTGCCAAGCTCACGGCAGGGATGACCCGGCACGAGTATCTGGTCGATGATCCAGTCTTCTCGCAAGGGGACCCGGCTCAGGCGGTGTTCTACATCCAGAGTGGCAAGGTGCGGCTCACCGTTCGATCAGTAAATTGCGAGCATGCAGTCGTCTCCGTACTTTCTGCAGGCAGCTTTCTTGGCGAATGCTGTCTGGCCGGCCAGACGGTCCGCAGCGCCACCGCGCGCTCGCTCGTGCGCGGTACCATCGTGCGAATAGGCAAGCAGGCCACAATGGACATGCTCCGCAGTGATCCGGAGTTCGCCGACCGGTTTTTCGCTCACGTGCTCTACCGCAACATCCGTATCGAAGCGGACCTGGTGTCTCATCTGTTCGAGTTGAGCGAAAAGCGCCACGCCAAGACGCGGGGTACAGAGGCCCAATCTGGCACCGTATGGATGCCCATCCCAGTCACTGCCAAGATCAGTCCGGAGTCTTTGGCAGAAAAGATCGGCACGACCAGCTCCAACGTAAGCTTCCTCCTCGACAGTTTCCGTGAACTCGGATACATCGATTCCCGCGGCGACGAGATGCTTGTGCATAGCTCGCTGACGAGTGTGCTGCATGACGGTGGCAAATGCTGAAGATGGAATTCACTGGATTGCAGATTGCTCTCTGCTAGAGCCACAAGTTAGGACTTTGTGCCTCGCAACGAACTGTTGCTCGGAGAGTCAGAACTTCGTAAGTCCGAGGAGTGATCGGTCACGATGGAATACTTAAAATTCAAATCGCTGCTCCGCCGAGTGATTGTGATCCCAATGGTGGTGACGGCCGTTCTTGCGGCACTCCTTCTGTGGGAATCCTTCGACTTGAACAGATCCTTGCAGTGGGTTGACCACACTGATCAAGTTATTGATCAGTCCGCACGTCTGCTCAAGTTGTTCGTAGATGTAGAAACCGGCATGCGCGGCTACCTGGCAACCGGCGACGAGGCACTCCTTCAGCCCTATCTGGGGGGCACGCAGAGATTCGATTCCGAATACCGGGCTTTGTATAAGTTAGTGGATGACAGTTCTCCGCAGAAGCAGCGTCTGGAGGACATCCGCGCCGGCTATGTGGGTTGGGTGGGGTACACCAACAAAGTTATTGCCCTTCGCCGAGCTGGAAAAGCTGACGGCGCTCTCTATGAGAGCTTGCAAGGGAAACGCGGAATGGACGCCCTTCGAGAGCAGATCTCGTGGTTCCAAGATGTGGAAACAGAACTGCGCGTTCAGCGCATTCGAATCGCTCACCGGCGATGGGCACTGATGGCCACAAGTTGCATTGGTCTTGGTCTAGGGTTTGCGGTTTTCCTCACGCTGTTCACTCGATACCACATCGTACGATTGGGCACTAAGTTGTTGCAGAGCGAAGAGCGATGGACGGCTACACTGGGCAGTATTGGCGACGCCGTGATAGCAACTGACAGCGAAGCTCGTGTCACGTTCCTCAACTCGGTCGCCGCCGCTCTAACCGGGTGGCCCTTGGAGGAAGCTCGAAATCAGCTGCTCCAGGATGTGTTCAGGATCATCAACGAGCAGACCGGGCTGGGCGCCGACGATGAAGTGCTTCGGGTGCTCCAAGAGAGACAGATTCTGACAGTGACCAATAATGTGGCACTGATTGCAAGAGATGGCCGCGAAATTCCTGTCGAGCACAGTGCGGCGCCGATCCTCGCCGACGGAGGAAAAGTCATCGGCGTGGTGCTGGTTTTCCGCGACGTTGGGGAGAGGCGTCGAGAGCAGGAGGCTACTTCCGAGCAGGCCGCTCTGCTCGAACTCACCCAGGACTCCGTTTTCGTGATCGACGTGGATGGGACCATTCACTTTTGGAGCCGTGGGGCGGAAGCGATGTTTGGATACTCCAAAAGCGAGGTCGCTGGAAAAAACTCGCACCACCTGCTCCGTACCGAGTTTCCGCTTCCGCTGGATGAGATCAAGGCGGAACTTATGCGCGAGGGACACTGGGAGGGCGATCTTACCAAGACGGCTCGGGACGGCAGGCATATTGTTGTGGCCAGCCGCTGGGCATTGCAGTGGGGCAAGCGCGATCAACTACCTCGTGTGCTGGTGATCAATAGTGATATCACGGAACGCAAGCGGGGGGAAGAGTCGCTTGTCTTGCAGAAAGAACAACTTCGGGCACTGGCTGAACGCCTGCAGTGGGTACGCGAAGAGGATCGCAAGAGAGTCGCTCGTGACCTGCACGATCAGATCGGGCAGATTCTGACTGCAATCAAAATGGATATGACGTGGATGACTCGTCATCTGCCCGAGTCGGAGGTCGCATTGCTCGTTCGACTGTCGGAGTCGATCCAGTTGATCAATGATGGTGTCAAGTCGGTGCGCGCAATCTGCAGCGGGTTGCGTCCGGGAGTTTTGGACGATCTTGGATTGGCGGCAGCCATCGAATGGCAGGCCGGCGAGTTTTCCGTTCGCAATGGCGTTCTGTGCGAAGTTTCTGTTCCGCCTGTCGATTTGCACTTGGATGGTGACCGGGCCACCGCAGCTTTCCGAATCTTTCAGGAGTGTCTGACCAACGTGATCCGGCATGCGCAAGCAAAGTCGGTGCGCGTATCCTTGAGTCAGGAAGATGAGAATATCCTCCTAGTTGTTGAAGACGACGGAATAGGGTTCCGTGAGTCCGACTTGTCCAATTCTCTTGGATCATTGGGACTCCTGGGCATGAAAGAGCGAGCGCAGTTTTGCGGTGGCGATGTCCAAGTCTCCAGTTCGCCCGGCAAAGGCACAACGGTCACAGTTCGCGTTCCTGTAGATACTCCCGGCACTAAGAGGGAGCAAACATGCACATACTGATAGCGGATGACCATGCCGTCGTACGCCGTGGCCTCAGGGAGATACTGGCCGACGCTATTCCCGGCGCGGACTTTGCCGAGGTCGGAAACGGAGACGAGGTGCTTGGACACCTTGGCAAATCCCAAACCGGCTTGGTGGTGCTGGATATCAACATGCCGGGGCGCAGCGGGATGGACGTACTGCGGGATGTGAAGCACACCTACCCACGGCTGCCGATAATCATACTGAGTTGCCAACCGGAGGATCAGTATGCGGTGCGATGTTTGCGGGCTGGCGCGGCCGCCTACATCAATAAGGAAAGCGCATCAGAAGAACTCGCGCTGGCAGCGAAGAAGATTCTGGGAGGTGGCCGCTACGTCAGTGCAAGCCTCGCCGAGAAGCTGGTTGCCAATTTGGATGAGTCCTTCGACAAGCCGTTGCATGAGCAGCTCTCGGACCGTGAGCACGAAGTGATGAGAATGATCGCCTCCGGCACGCACTTGACTGATATTGGCGAGAGACTTCATGTCAGTGTAAAAACGATAAGCAGCTATCGAGCGCGCATCATGGAAAAAATGCAGATGAAAAGCAATGCCGAACTTACTCGCTACGCCATGACGCACAAACTGATCGATTAGCTTGACCCGTTAGTGTAGGAAAAACCCTACACAGCGAACCCTGAAACACCTACACAAATCACGGTTTTCGCTGATGGCAATTTCATCTCCTGTACGGTATCGTGGCTTCAGGTTGGATACAAAGATGTATATCCTAATAGCAGACGATCACGCGAACGTACGCCGAGGTTTGAGAGAGATTCTGACGGATGCCTTTTCTGGCGCCCACTTTTCTGAAGCCGCTAACGGAGACGAGGTGATGGCCCAACTGGCCATATCTCAATACCGCGTACTGTTGCTCGACATCAACATGCCTGGACGCAGCGGGTTGGAAGTGTTGCAAGATGTAAAGCATATGTACCCGAAACTTCCTGTGATCATGGTGAGCGTCCAGCCTGAGAACCAGTATGCATCGCGCTGTTTGCGGGCCGGAGCGTCCGCCTATGTCAACAAGAACAGCGCTTCAGAGGAACTGGCCCCGGCAATCAGGAAAATACTGGATGGCGCAATGTCCGCCCGGGACCTGAACTAGAAACTGCTCCCGTGCCTTGATGAGTGCTATGAAAAGTTGCTCCAGAACTGAGAGAGCACGAGTTCACGTCTTCGGCATCCCCTGCGAAAATACTGTACGCAACTATCGAACTCGCATCGTGAATGGATGCGACGAAGCGCAATGTCCTACTGCCTCCACCCATGCCACATCGCGCACCCGCTTCAATTCGATCAATGTTCAGGCGTAAGAAAAGCCCTACAAAATTCACGTGACAACGCCTACAGCAATAACAGTGTTCGCTGATTCCGTCGTTTTTCTCATCTTGTATCTTGGCTTTAGTCGTAGCGATTACACAGGAAGACTCTGCAAAGATTGGAAGGTATCGAGATGGCAACTAATTGCGCAACTATGACGAGTATGGCTCCCAGGTTTCCGGTTGGCCTGTCCTTTCCCGCACCTTCGCCTGCGAATCGTAAGCTTAAGATTGCTTCGAAGAAAATTGACGCATTGCCGAGTCAGGAGCCTGCATTCGAACCTCAGATTCTGCTGACCAGGATTGTGGCCGGAAAATCCGTACGCGAATACCAGACTGGTGGCTCTATCTTTTCGCAAGGTGATTCGGCCGATGCGGTTTTTTATATCCAGAGTGGTAAGGTGAAGCTCACCGTAGTATCGACGAGCGGCAAGGAAGCCGTCATCGCCTACCTTCCAGAGAAAAGCTTCTTCGGCGAAGGCTCGCTTGCCGGACAACCGCTTCGCATTTCCACTGCGAGCGCACTTCAACCCTGCGCCGTCGTTCGTATCGAAAAGACTGTGATGCTCGGCCTGCTGCAATGTGAACCTGGATTCTCTGAACAATTTCTCACTTACATGCTCTCCCGCAACATCCGCATGGAAGCTGATCTGGTTGATCATTTGTTCAACTCCGGCGAAAAGCGCCTCGCCCGATTGCTCCTGCTGATGGCTAACTTTGGTCAGGAATCGAAACCGATACCGCTCATTGCGAAGATGAGTCAGGAGACACTCGCTGAGATGATCGGCACAACTCGTTCGAGAGTCAGTTTCTTCATGAATCGGTTCCGGGAGATGGGTTTCATTGACTACAACGCCGGCGGCATGCTCGTCCACAGTTCACTGCTCAGCGTTGTGCTTCACGATTAGTTGTCTCTCGCAAGATGGCGCTGGGACAGATGGTCACCAAAGATCGTACGGCAGCGTGTAGTCTTCGCCAACGTTTTGTCAGTGTTTGCTTATTTACAGCCGGTCCACTGGCTTGGTTGCGCAGCACTGGGCGGAGAAAGCCTGTGTGCCCCTTATCTCTCTCGCGAGCGCTACAGGGCTTGAACGGGTGCTCCGGTATCCGAACTTTCAGCTCTCATCGTAGTAATCCTCGCAACACGGCTAGGCAATACAGGAGCGACAGAAACGAAGTGATGCGAAATCAATTGTGGGTTCTTGTATTTGTCGCGGCAGCGCTGGCGCCGGCGTATGCGGATGCGGCGTTCCTTCTGGAAGAGCCGTACGGAAAGATGGGCACCTTTGAACCGATGGGGCACGCGGCGGTCTACTTGACGCATGTCTGTGCTTCCTCACCCACGCGGTTACGGCCCTGCAAGCCAGGAGAGCCTGGCGTGGTCATCAGCCGCTATCACAGGGTAGGGGGTGACGATTGGATCGCTATTCCTTTGCTCGGATACCTATATGCGGTAGATACTTTGCAGAAGATTCCGGCATCAGCTGATGCCGATTCCGTTGCGGAACTCCGGGATGCCTATCGTCGCGCCCATTTCCTCGCGCTGATTCCCAATGACGCAGATGGACATGAGCCGCCGGGCGACTGGACGCAACTGGTAGGCTCTGCCTACGACCGGAAACTCTATGGCTTCCAGATAGAAACAAGCCCGGAGCAGGATACGGCATTTATTCGTTGGATGAACAGGCGGAAGAACAAAGCTCACTTCAATCTCTTCGTTGCCAACTGTGCAGACTTCTCCCGCAACGTGCTGAATTTCTATGCCCCACATGCTGTTCATCGCAACTATTTCGCGGACGCAGGTATGACCACGCCTAAACAGGTTGCCAAGTCACTGGCCAGCTATGCGAAGCACCATCCGACTTTAGAGATGTCTTGCTTCCAAATCCCGCAGGTACCAGGCAGCATCCCGCGCAGCAGACATGTGGATGATGTGGCCGAGGGACTACTGAAATCCAAGAAGTACGTCATACCACTCGCCGTCGTGACTCCACCGGTTGCTGGCGGTGTCGCGTTGCTCTACCTGACTGAAGGTCGCTTCAGCCTTAAGCAAAATACAGGCGTCTTCGATATCGCCCGTGCAGTTCATCCGCAACCAGCCAGAGCGGAAGCCTCCACGGTTGCGCTCCCTAAGCCCGCGACGCTCACACCCGTAGTCGCATTGAAAGCACAGGACAGGTGATCGAAAATAGTGGCTTCGGAAATCTCCAGTCCCTATGTTGTTCACCGAGATTGTTGATAAGCCAGCCCGCCGTGTTGCAGCAACCAGTCAAGGTTATGATTGGGCATTCTTAGATCGATTCCTCTTTACAAGCTCTCTTCAGCTATCTTGCGCTCGCCATAGCGAAGTGCGTCCACAATCGCCAAAACTCATACAGAACCGAATCACGCAACGCGGCAGAAGTAAGCGTCGTGCTTCACGATTAAGGCGGGAGGCATTTTCAAAGCGGCCTACGCTGTAGTTGCCGCCACTGGTCATGAGGCCGGTGATCGTTTGTTTCGGTTGCGAGTCCCGGCAGGTCTGCGCAACGGACGGAGTGGCATTGTCTAGCTGGCGCTTCCGACTGCCAATGACGAGAAACTTAGGACGGCCTGTTTCAAGTGCGAATCACACTCGTCGGCGATGGTCATTACATCCGCCAGTAAGAGACTGAAATCCACGGTGGTCAGACTCTTCCTTAGAGTGTCAAAGATGCTGACCTGCAAGATGCGGGATTCTTCGATAATCATTGACAAACTATAGCCCTGAGAGTGGCGCATTCTACCGTGCTGGACTGCGCCTTCCGAGACCTGTTTTGTACCAAGGGCACGTGGAACCCGTAGGCGATGAACTATTTCCGCAAGTAGGCTGGAAAGGTAGAAGGTGCGTTGCTCTTTCGTGAGCGGCACGGCGGTC
>CAILAZ010000130.1 GCA_903832295.1 uncultured Acidobacteriota bacterium | reverse complement strand
GGCGCAGCGCACGCCGCCGGAGAAGGCCGCAAGCCTGACGAAGATTCCGGTCACTCCGCTCTCCTATGCCGACGTTTCGCCGCTGCTGGAAAAACTCGGCGGCCCGGAGACTCCGCGCGAGTGGCAGGGTGCGCTGCCGTTCACCTATCACACCGGCTCCGGCCCGGTGCGGGTGCACATGAAGCTGGTGCAGGACTTTTCCTACACCGAGATATGGAATGTCATCGGCACGATCAAGGGCGCATCCGATCCCACGTCGCTGGTGGTCGCCGGAAATCATCGCGATGCCTGGGTGTATGGGGCAGTGGATCCGAACAGCGGTACGGCCGCAATGCTTGAGGCCGTGCACGGACTCGGCGCGCTGCTTAAAACCGGCTGGCGTCCCCAGCGCACCATCATCTTCGGAAGCTGGGACGCAGAGGAACAGGGACTCATCGGCTCCACGGAATACGCCGAGCAGTTTGCCGTGCCGCTGGAGAAAGCGGTCTTCTACTTCAACATGGATGTTGCCGTTGCCGGGCCGGATTTTGGCGCTTCCAGCGTACCCAGCCTCAAGGGTTTTCTGCGCGAGCTTGCCCGTGGGGTGCCCAGTCCCAAGGGAGGCACGGTGTATGACGCATGGAAGACGCAGAGCGAGGCCGTCCGCAAGCGTCGCGACGCTGCCGAGGCGGGCTCATTCAATGAGCGCCGTGGCGAGGCCGACCGTGGCGATGTGCGCGTCGGCGATCTGGGCAGCGGCTCGGATTACTCGGCTTTCCTCCAGCACCTCGGCGTGCCTTCCGCAGACATCGGTTCCGGCGGGCCGTATGGCGTCTATCACTCCGTGTTTGACAACTACGCATGGTTTACCAAGTTTGCCGATCCCACCTTTGTCTATGAGCAGCAGATGGCCCGCGTCTTTGGCCTGGGAGTGCTGCGCATGGCGCAGGCCGACGCCCTGCCCTATGACTACGAAACCTATGGCAGCGAGGTGCACAAGCATCTGGAGAATGCCCAGCGCCGCGCCCAGGACCTGGGCTGGAAGCAGAAGCCCGACTTTGCAGCCGCGCTCAAGGCGGCCGACCGCCTGGCCGCCGCCGGACGAGCCGTTCGCCAGGCGTCGGCTACCGTCCCGCTTCCGCAACTCACGCGCATCAACTCTGCGCTGGTGCGTACGGAGCGCGCCATGCTGGGCAACGGACTTCCCCACCGTCCGTGGTTCCGCCACACGGTGTATGCTCCGGGCGAGTACACCGGCTACGCTGCGGTCGTCATCCCAGGCGTGAATGAAGCGATGGACCACAACGACTCTGCCGCTGCCGCATCTGCGCTCGATGAGGTCACATCTGCGCTGGAGAGAGCCTCCGCCACGCTGGAGTCGGCACTTTAGTTGGGCTTGTTGAAAGTCACAGGCCCTTGTGACAAAAAAATGCTCGCGTTTCAGCGCCAGCAGTGGTACTTATCCTGAACCTTCTACTGATTCTTGGGTCCAGGAGTACGAAGTTCCATGGGGATGTCCAGCGGTAAAGCCTTTTACAAGAACCTGTATTTCCAGGTATTAGTTGCAATCGCCATCGGTATTGTTCTCGGGTACCTCCATCCAGAAACCGGCGCCGCCATGAAGCCCCTGGGCGACGGCTTCATTAAACTCATCAAAATGATGATTGCGCCGATCATCTTCTGCACCGTGGTGCTCGGCATCTCCGGCATGGAGAATATGAAGGCCGTCGGCAAGACCGGCGCGCTTGCGATTCTCTACTTTGAAGTGCTCAGCACCATCTCCCTCGTCATCGGACTCGTCATCGTCGATGTGGTCCGTCCCGGCGCAGGGATGAACGTCAACATCCTTACTCTGGATGCCAAGGCTGTGGCCGCCTACACCGGGCCGGGCAAGATGCAAACCACAACCGGCTTTCTGCTGGACATCATTCCAGACACGATCGTCGGCGCATTTGCCAAGGGAGACATCCTCTCCGTCCTGTTCTTTGCCGTGCTCTTCGGCTTCGCCCTGCATATGATCGGCGACAAGGGGAAGGTGGCGTACGCGGTCATCGAGCAGATCTCCGCCGCCCTGTTCCGCGTGGTCGGCATGATCATGCGGGTGGCTCCCATCGGTGCATTCGGCGCCATGGCGTTCACCATCGGCAAGTACGGGCTGGGAACTCTCTTCCAGCTTGGCAAGCTGATGGCATGCTTCTATGCCACCTGTCTCATCTTCATCTTCGTTGTCCTGGGAATCGTGGCCCGGCTCCACGGCTTCAGCATCTGGAAGTACCTGAAGTTCATCAAGGAGGAACTGTTCATCGTTCTCGGAACCTCGTCATCAGAGGCCGTGCTGCCGCGAATGATGGTGAAGATGGAAGCCGTCGGCGTGCAGAAGGCCACCGTCGGGCTGGTGATTCCGGCCGGCTACTCCTTCAATCTCGATGGCACTTCCATCTATCTCACCATGGCCGCCATCTTCATTGCTCAGGCCACCAACACGCACCTTTCGCTCAGTCAGCAGCTTGGCCTGCTGGCCATCCTGATGCTGACCTCCAAGGGCGCTGCCGCGGTCACCGGCGGCGGCTTCATTGTGCTGGCTGCCACGCTTGCCACCACCGGCACGGTGCCGGTTGCAGGCGTTGCACTCATTCTTGGCATTGACCGCTTCATGTCAGAGGCGCGTGCGCTTACGAACCTGATCGGCAATGGCGTGGCCACCATCGTGGTTGGACACTGGTGCAAGACCCTCGATGAGGACAAACTCCGCAAGGTCCTCAGCGGTAATTCCACCCTGGAACTTTCCGACGAGCCGGAAACGCTTGTCGTATAGCCCGGTTTCGAGCAAACTATATGCCGTGAAGTTGCAGGACAGCTCCTCTGCTGTTCTGCACTCCCGGCATTGCCGGCTGGAAAGCGAGCCATGAGAGGTAGAAAGACCCGCTACACATTCGTCATCGAATTTCTCGGCGGAACCTATGTTCACCAGGGACTGGGCGAGTCTCCAGAGCTTGCCCTGCGCGAGTATCTGCGCTTTGCCAGCGAGGATGACGACTGGACCGCGTATCGCACGGATCTGCTTCAGGCGTTGGCCGGCGAGGCCGCTGTGCCCATCGAGGGCTGCCAGAACGTCTGGTGCCTCTCAGGCACCGCCAAGGACTATCTGTTTCTCATCCATATCATCGGCACCCAGAGCGGCTCCGGCGGGGGCAAACTGGTGGCTGAGCAGCAGATGGAAAAGATCGGCGCAGACCCCAAGCTCTGGGGCTGGGGTGATCGCTGGTAGCCTTAATCCCCTTAGCTGCTCTGCGGCAAATCTCACGAAGTCGCTAAGGTTCTCTGCTGATGTCCGTTTGCTGGTCTGCGGCCTGACACTGTAGATGAGGTTTCCCAATGCTTCGTGAGATGAACCGCTTTGTGCTGGCCCACGACCGCTATCTTGCACTCGACCTTGCACGCACCGAATGCACCAGCCCCGCGCAGCGCGAGTTCATGCACATTCAGATCCTCGAAGCCTACCTCGAAGTCCAGTTCCGCGCCCGTCACATTGCAGGCATGCAGTTTGCCGACGGCAATGACTACGTGGACCTGAACTAAGCTTCCGCGCTGCCATGCACTGGGGGGTACGCGCCGTTCCTTGCCTTGAGAGCACAATATCCACACTTGTGAATTTCTCTTCTCTATTCCTCAAACACTTCGTTTCTTCTCCGCATCTCAGAATCCGCGCTGCCGTCTGTTCCTGTTTCAGAATTCTGAGTTGCAACTCGAGGTGCACCGATGATGCCGAGAAAAATCACGGGTGCGGTCCTTTGCGGACTGCTCTTTGCCGCCACATCGCTTTCCGCTTTTGCGCAGGATAACGATCAACTTTCGGTTCAGGATATTGCTACAAAATCGCCCCGCTACCTTGCATTTCCCGGGGCAGCAAAGCCGGGAAACGCCGCCGGGCTGAATGGCGCGACCCCAAACTCCACCATAGACACTCTCGTTTCTTTCAACGGTCACTTTGAAACCTTTGGATACGATCCCAACGGACATCCGAAACACGACTGGTACTACACCATGGTCGGAAACTCTCCTGAGCGGGGAGGGGTCACCACCGTGCATGCTCCGGTAATCCCCGTCTCCATCGATCTTCGCAACTTCGATGGGAGTCCTCGCTTTGACACGGCAACCGGCAAGCGTCTCTACCTGGATGCAACCCAGTACGTCGCCCCTGTCCTGAAGTCTCCAGTGTTCTCCAAAGCTTCGTTCACCAGCAGCAACCAGCCAACCCAGATCACCGATGCCGTGCAACGCGCCGAATTCTGGAGCGATTTAGAAGATAACTGGCACACCTTGCTCTCGCCAAGAGTAAGGACCCCGCGCGTCATGGTGCTCATCAGGGGCACGTACCTGTTCGCCACTTATGCGGATGGAACCCTGGCTTATGTGCTCGTCGATTCCAACACCTTCAGCAACGAGCTGTTCCCGCCGACCTCTCCCGTGGATAACTCCACCATCATCGGCGCCGCCGAATTGGCGGGTGATATGAAGACATCAGAACTGACGACGTTGCTCTTCCCCAACACCTTCCTCTACGTTGGCGATCCCTCCAACTGCTGCATCCTCGGCTTCCACTCCTATGACTTTGAGCCCGGCGATGCATCCAACGGGAATCGGCAGCGCAAGTACGTCATGAATTACTCGAGCTGGATCTCCCCGGGACTGTTCGGTGGCGGCTTTCAGGATGTCACGGCTCTCAGCCATGAAATTGCGGAGACCTTTAACGACCCATTCGTTGCCGACGATAACGTCCACGGAATCACGCCGTGGTGGCTATCTCCCAATGGAAACTGCCAGGACAACCTCGAAGTGGGCGACGTCATTGAAGGGCTGCCCAACGGCGTTTACCCCATTACGCTGAACGGATACACCTATCATCCGCAAAATGAGGCACTGCTGCCGTGGTTCGAGTTCCGGAAGCACTCCAACGCGATTTTCAACGCATACAGCTATCCCGACGTCACCACCCTTACCACGCTTTCCCCAGTGGAGAAGGCAAACTGCG
>CAILAZ010000129.1 GCA_903832295.1 uncultured Acidobacteriota bacterium | reverse complement strand
GTAAATCTATGATCTGGTTTATCCTACTCCCTATGGATCTCCCTTCCCTCCTTGCTCCCTTCGCCCCCACCCTTGACGCTGCCCTCCTCGAATCCATCTCCACCCACCTCTCGCTCCTCCTCCGCTGGAATCAGCGCATGAACCTCACCGCCCTCCGCACCCCCGAGGAAATGGTCGTCCGCCACTTCGGAGAGTCCCTCTTCGCCGCCACCCAGCTCTTCTCCCGCGACTCCACCCAGGAGGTTTTCGATCTCGGCAGCGGTGCAGGATTCCCCGGCCTCCCCATGAAGTACTGGGCACCACAACTCCAACTCACTCTCATCGAAGGACACGGCAAGAAAGCCACCTTCCTCCGCGAAGTCGGCCGCAATCTCCACCTCACCGGTTTCACCGTCCTTAACGCCCGCGCCGAGGGCCTTTCTCAGCGCTCCTCTCTTGTCACCATGCGCGCCGTCGAGAAGTTCGATCAGGCTCTCCTCGCCGCCTCCCGCCTGCTCACCCCGGGAGGCCGCCTCGCCATCCTTATCGGCGAGTCCCAGCGCGAGCACGCCCTCTCCCTGCTTCCTCCCGGCCACAGCTCAGCGACTCCCCTCCCCGCCTCCGATCAGCGCATTCTTCTTTCCTGGACGCCTTCGCAGTAGTTCCACGTGGAACACTCCACCCTCCACTTCACGCGCGCGATCCGTGCACAGCGCTCGCTTGCCGCCACCGCTCAACCGGACACCGCGCTTCCATCTGCGCCCGGATGTTCCACGTGGAACACTCCTCACTCCGCACACCGGATGTTCCACGTGGAACATTTCTGCCGTTCTGCACAGCTTTCCGCGTTTATCCACCGAATCCACAACCCTCCACAGCCCTCGCCCCATTGCCTCCCCGCCCCGCGCCCTATACCCTCAAAGCTGTCCAACACCGCAGCCGCCGCCGTTCCACCCCGGCTGCCCGGAGCCATCATGTCGCGGGTCATCGCCATCGCCAATCAAAAAGGCGGAGTAGGGAAGACCACCACCAGCATCAACCTCGCCGCCAGCTTCGCCTTCAGCGGAGTTCGCACTCTCCTCGTCGATTGCGATCCGCAATCCAACTCCTCTTCCGGCCTCGGACTCGTCAAAGACGCCGACCGTCCAGGGACCTATGACCTCCTCATGGGAGACGCCGAAGCCGCCGAACTCCTTCAGGAAACCGGACTCGAACACCTCAAGGTCATTCCCTCTTCGAAGAATCTCATCGGCGCTAATATCGAACTGGTAAATGCCGAATACCGCGAATACCGCCTCCGCCACGCCCTCCAGGCAATTCGTGACCAATTCGACGTTCTCGTCCTCGACTGCCCACCGGCTCTCGACCTCCTCACCCTCAACGCCCTCGTGGCCGCCGACTCCGTCCTTGTCCCCATGCAGGCCGAGTACTTCGCCCTCGAGGGCGTCAGCGAACTCCTCGACACCATCGAGCGCATCCGCCAGACCCTCAACCCCAGCCTCTTCGTCGAAGGCGTCGTTCTCACCATGTATGACGACCGCACCAACCTCGCCCAGGGCGTCACCAGTGAGCTCAAGAACTACTTCGGCGAACTCCTCTACGACACCGTCATCCCCCGCAACATCCGCCTCGCTGAGGCCCCCAGCCACGGCAAGCCCGCCATTCTTTATGACCCCAAGTCCCGAGGAGCCGAGAGCTACCTCAAACTGGCCGAAGAAGTCACCCTCCGGCTCAAGAACCGCAGCGCCATTACCGCTCAGCCACCCGCATAGCGAGGAAACCAGTGAACCCAGCACACGACAAACGCAAAGCCCTCGGACGCGGCCTCGACACCCTCCTCCCCGCCGCGCGCGGAATCCAGTCCGCCATCCCCTCCGCCCCCCAACAGCCCGTCGGAGACGCCGTCCGCGACATTCCGGTCGAGCTCATCGACCGCAACCCCTATCAGACCCGCACTCACTTCGACGAAACCGCCCTCAACGAACTCGCCGACTCCATCAAGGCCTCCGGCGTCGTTCAACCCATCACCGTCCGTCCCATGGCCGGACGCTTCCAGCTCGTCACCGGAGAGCGCCGCTGGCTCGCCTCCCAGCGCGCGGGCAAAACCACCGTCCCCGCCATCGTCCGCCAGGTCTCCAACGAGCAGGCCATGGAGATCACAATCATCGAGAATCTCCAGCGCGAAGACCTCAACCCCGTCGAGCAAGCCCACGCCTACGACCGCCTCGGCCGTGAATTCGGACTCACCCAGGAGCAGATGGCCCAGCGCACCGGGAAAGACCGCTCCTCGGTCTCCAACTTCCTTCGCCTCCTCAAACTGCCACCCGCCGTCCTCAAGTTCGTCGAATCCGGTCAGCTCTCCTTCGGACACGCCAAGGCCTTCATGACCCTCGACTCCCCCGAAGCCATGCTCCTGCTCGCCCAGCGCGCCGTTCAGCTCTCCATGTCCGTTCGCCAGGTTGAGGGCGCAGCCTACAACCTCATGCACCCTGAACCCAAACCCGCCAAACCTGAGCGCGTTTTGGATCCGAACGTCCGCGAAGCTGAGCAGCAACTCCAGCGCTCCCTCGGACTCCGCGTCCAGATCCAGGACAAGAACGGCAAAGGCAAGATCGTCCTCGAATACAAATCTCTCGAAGACTTCGACCGCGTTCTCGAAATGCTCAACTCTTCCCGCTAATACAAAACGGACGGCGTCAAGCCGTCCGTTTCCTCCCGCTATACATTTATATATGTCTATCTATGCGACTTCCCCGCCACAGCCCTCCGTGGATTGGCGCCCGCCCCGTGCCCCGCACAGAGCCAATCCATATACCACTTGCACAACCAAACCCTCAAATCCGGATGACCGATCAGCCAATCGTTCAGAAATTCCTGAACCATTGCGCCTGGACTAACTACAGCCTTCCGAACGATTGCCCGGATAGTACATCCTTCAGTGGTCTAGCTCTTCTTCTCGTCTTCCTTCTTTTCGCGCTTGCACTTGCCCTTTTTGCAGCAATCCATCTCTTTTGCCATCTTGCCGTCATGCTCTTTCATGCATTCCATCTTCTTCTCGCCCTTGGATTCCTTATCCATGGACATCTTGCCGTCCTTATCCTTCTCGCAGTGCATTGCCCCAGCCTTCTCATCCTTGCCCATGTCCATCTTCTCTTCCTTGGCCATCGGCATTGCCATCTTTCCATCCTTGCCCATCTCCATCGCCATCTTGCCGTCCTTGTCCTTCATGCACTCCATCTTCTCGCCGGACTTGGCGGCCTTGTCCTTCTTGCAGCACTTCATCTCGCTCTTCTTGTCCCGCTTGCAACCCTCATGAACAGCGGGCTTCCCCGCATCCGGAGCCGCCGGAGCCGCCTGTGCCCACATCGCTGCCGCACCCAACACCATCACCGCCACTACGCCGCGAATCTTCATCGAATCACCCTCACAAGTTTGTATTCCGCTCCGGGATTATATCCCGCGCCGCTCCCGCTTCACCATCCTCCCCACATCCTCCGAATCCCAGAACAACATTCCTCATCTAAAACCCAAACATCCCGCTCCAGGAGCAGCCCATTGCATCGCACCACTCTCGGCGACTTCGAACTCACCATCGTCACCGACGGCAACTACTACCTCGACGGCGGCTCCATGTTCGGCGTAGTCCCCAAGCCTCTCTGGGAAAAGAAATTCCCCGCCGACTCCACCAACCGGCTGCACGTCGCCATGAATTCCCTCGCCATTCGCACCGGAGACCACACCATCCTCATCGAAACCGGCGCAGGCAATAAACTCCCCGACAAAACACGCCGCATCTTCGGCAACGAAGAACGCCTCCTCGCCAACCTGGAAGCCGCAGGCTTCGCCCCCGAAGACTTCGACATCGTCATCAACACTCATCTACACTTTGACCACGCCGGATGGAACACCACGCGCCGCGCCGACGGCGTCCTCGTTCCCACGTTTCCTCGAGCCCGCTACTACTACCAGCGCGGCGAACTCGCCCACGCTCATCAGCAGCACGAACGCGACCGCGTCAGCTACCTCACCGACAACTACGATCCCCTTGTCGCCAACGGCCAGGCCATTCTTCTCGACGGCGCAGCCGAAATCGTCCCCGGAATCCGCGTCCAACTCTTTCCCGGACACACCGCCCATCATCAGGCCGTCCTCATCCAGAGCCAAAACAAAAAGGCCGCCTACGTTGGCGACCTCATTCCCACCTCTGCGCACATCCACCCAACCTGGGTGATGGCCTACGATCTCTCACCCATCGACTGCATCGACAACCGCCATCGCTACTACAAGGAAGCAATTCCTGAACGCTGGCTCACCGTCTTCACTCACGATCCGGTGACTCCATGGTCCTACATCTCGCGCGATACCTCCGGGCGCTACCTCCCAGAACCGGTCGCACCACCTGTCGTCCCCGTCTCCCTCACGCCCTCAATTGAACCAAGATAGCGCAGTATTTCAAACCGCCCGCCCGCAGCCAGGTCCACGAATTCCAATCCACACCGGAAGCCCCTGCGATTCCGAACCACCGCGCGCACCCGTAGCGCCTTCACCATATTCGGCAGAGCCAACTCCGCGAGCATGAACGTACCAATCTCCAAAGCCTCTGCTGCGTACACGCTCATCCCACCTTCACTCAGCTCATAAGTACGCACCACAATCGCAGACTCGTCGGCCTCTTCCCACCGACGAATCTTGATCCGAATATCAACCTTGAATCGCTTATACCTACGCTGTGGCGCTTCCACTCCGCACCTCACACATTCTAATCAACGGTACAATCCGTTCGCTCCGCCCAACTCCACCACGCGAGCATACCTCACTCCATAGCGAGAATTCTCTCGTCCTCAGTACTACTTTTCGTCCACGTCAAAACTGTTTCTCCGCCTCACTGCTTCTCCCGCGGTCTCATCCCCCAACAAGCCCATCCGCCGCCTCAGCGCTACGCGAGAAAAACTCATCCACAGCAGTCACAATTCCCTCAGGGCATTTCGCTTCATAAATCACTTTGCGAAGCTTCGCCCCGCCTTCCACCCCGTGCGTAAACCATGAAGCGAACTGCTTCATCTTCCCCGTCGAATCCGGGTACCCTTCCTCAATCAGCATCACAAAGTACCGCCGGATCATGCGGTACCGATCAGCTCTTGAGGCCACCTCGTACGAACCGGCACTCGTGTACTGCGCAATCTGCCTGAAGATCCAGGGATTCGACGCAGCTGCCCGCCCTATCATCACGCCATCGCAACCAGTCGCTGCCACCATCGCGCGCGCATCTTCTGGACTGCGAACATCGCCGTTCCCAATCACAGGAATCGACACCAGGGACTTCATCTCCGCAATCCATTGCCACTGCGCTTGGCCGCTGTATCCCTGCTCACGCGTGCGGGCATGCATTGCGACCGCATCCAAACCACAGCCCTCCGCCATCTTTGCCAGCTCGCGAAACACCAGCTCCTTCTCATTCCATCCCGCACGAAACTTAACCGTGAATGGAATCTTCACCGCCCAGCGCACGGCCTCAAAGATCTTCTGTATCACCGGCAGCTCGCGCAACAGCCCGCTGCCGCCATTGCACTTGACCACCTTCTTTGCCGGGCACCCCAGGTTGAGGTCCAGCATGTCGAATCCGCGCTGCTCCACCATCTTCGCCGCCTCTGCCAGCGATTCCGGATTGGAACCAAACAACTGCGACGAGATCGGATGTTCGTCGGGATAGAAATGCAAGAAGCGTTGCGCCTTCTTGTCCTTCTTCCGCACCACACCATCGGCTGATGTGAACTCGGTCATCAACAAACCACAGCCATCCATCTCCCGAATGAACCGTCGAAACACTGTGTCGGTGATTCCCGCCATCGGAGCCAACACCGTCGCCGGCGCGATCTCCACCGAACCAATTCTCAGCCTCGCGGCTACCCTGACCCCCGGAGGAGCTTCATGAACTTGCGGCTTGTCATAAAACTTCTGCACTCCCACATTGTAGCGGCACTCCCCTGTCAAACCCCACCCCAAACGCCTTAGTGCCACCAAACAGAAAGCCCTCGCCGAAGCGAGGGCTCAAATCTTGCGCCGAGGGCGTCTTCACCCCAGCAAGGATCGCTTGCCGGAGACCCCGACCACCCGCGGGATCAATTCTGTTCGACCTTTGCCGGTTCCGCCTTCTCGTTCTTGGCGTACTTGCGGCGGAAGCGTTCGATACGGCCAGCGGTGTCGAGCACCTTCTGTTTGCCGGTAAAGAACGGATGGCAGGCGGAGCAGATTTCAACGTGGATGTCGCCACGGTTTGTGCTGCGCGTAACAAAGTTGTTGCCGCACGCGCACTTCACGTGGATTTCTTCGTACTTCGGGTGGGTTGCTGCTTTCATAGTCCTCATCCATCTGTCAGAAACAGACTCTCTAGTGTAACCCGCGCCCAACCCACCCTGCAAACGCGGCCACTCTACCTCCCGCGCCGCCGCCGAACCGCAGCCTGCAACACTCGCATCACGTTCCAGATAAATGCCCCGCCCCCACTGCAAAGCGCCACCGGAATCGAGATCTGCCTGTAGGCAACGGTCATGTCTGGAGCTGCGTGCGCAATCACACTATGAGCCAGCACCAGGATGATTCCGCCGAGCAACCCAAATCCCATGCCTAAACCGCTCCACAGCACGGTCAGCATTACCACTCGCGAAGCCTTCATCAGGCTCCACACCAGCCAGCTCGGCTGCCTCATCGGCTCACTCGCCACCAGCGTCTTACTTCCTCGTGCCTCCATCTCGCTGACCTTCACGGCTTTCCCTCCGCTGCTGGTTGTTCTCATATCGCCAGGAGCCAGCCTGCGCTAGAATGATAGTTTCCTATGCCGCACACCCAACAAGCAACCACGCACTCGCCCGCTGAAATATTACGGCTCTCCCCCGTGCAGCAAGCTCCCAATGGAATCTGCTACGCATCCAGCGGCGAAGTCAACATCTCGACCGACGAGTTGCAGCGCATGGTTGGCGCCGTCCCTCCGCCCATTGCCGCCGTACTCACGCGCAAGGCCTTCTACTTTGTTCCCCTCACCGTCGCTGACGGCGACCAGACGTTGATTGCTGACCGCTATGATGTCCTGCTCAGCGACCGTGCCATCTGCCATCGCAACCTCACCCTCGGCGATGCCCAGTGCGTATTCATCTCCACCCGCCTCATGGATGACCGCTTCTCCGTTGCCTTTGAGTTCTACATCAACGTGGCGCACGCATTTGCAGAGCAGACCGGCTTCTCTCAGGACTTCGCAGACCTGGTCTGGAAACAGGCGACGGACAAAGTGAAGGGCGAAACATCCCTTGACGCCAGCGAACTCCGAAAGATCGTCACCTCGACCGCGCCTGAAGCCGAAAAAGCGCGACAGGAATATTTCGAAACCACCTTTGCCGACTCGATCGCAATCTACCTCCTCTCCCTCTATCTGGACGTGGACTACTATGAACTGCGTGAGCGGGACTACCCCCTGCTGGCTCCCCCAGCTCTTGCCGAACGCCTGCGAAAGGTAAATGAGCTCTTCCCCGCGCCTCGAGGCTTTGAGTTCAACATCTTCTACAAACGCCGCCCAGAGCAGCGCTAGAGGACGCCTCCATGATCGCTCACCTTAGTGGAACTCTGCTTGCGACTTCTCCCGGACATGCAGTGATTGACTGCCATGGCGTCGGCTATGACGTTACCGTTTCCATGAACACCTTCACCCAGCTTCCACCAACAGGCCAGGAAGTGTCCCTCTTCATCTTCACCCACGTACGCGAGGATCAGATCGCACTCTTTGGCTTTCAACGGTTGGAAGAGAAAGCTCTGTTTGAAAAACTCCTGTCTGTCTCCGGCATCGGTCCTAAGCTGGCCGTCAATATCCTTGGCGGCATGAATACTCTCGACCTTGTCGCCACCATCCGCGGCGGCGACGCAACCAAGCTCACACGGATGCCTGGGGTAGGGAAGAAGACTGCGGAACGAATGGTCCTGGAGCTAAAAGACAAACTCGTCGATTTCGGAATCGCACCCGCCGCACCACGCCCCCGGCACCTGCTGGAAGAAGATGTGCTTTCCGCGCTCATCAATCTCGGTTATCAACAAGCGGCCGCCGAAAAAGCGATTGAACAGCTTGGCCCCGCCAACGGACGCACCTTCGAACAGCTCTTCCGCGCGGCCCTTGCGCTCTTCTCCCGTTAATACCGCTCCGGCTTTTCGAACACGCACCTGCCATTGCTCCGCCGCGCAGCCTCCATTGGCCCGCCAGCGCCGCACAGAGTAGAATTTTTCGCAGCGTCACCTGCCGGCGTCATACGCCAGACTGGAGCAACTCTTGCGCCCTCTCCCGGTCCACACCATTCGCATTGCCGTGTTCTTCCTCTTTACAACCATGGTGCTCTCGGCCGCTCTGGCCCAGTCTCCCGCGGACCGCGGACCGGCCATGCCCGTGAATCCTTTTGTAGCCTCTGCCGACTGGTGGAAACACGCTGTCATTTACGAGCTCTATCCCAGAAGCTTTGGCGACTCCAACAATGACGGGACCGGCGATCTCAACGGCATCACCCAGCACCTTGACCATCTGCAAACCCTCGGCATCGACGCCATCTGGATCACCCCCATGTTTCCCTCTCCCCAGGTCGATTTCGGCTACGACGTTTCCGACTACCGTAACGTCGATCCCCAGTACGGAACCCTCGCCGACTTCGACCGCCTCGTCTCTGAAGCAAACAAACGAGGCATTAAGATCCTCCTTGATTTTGTGGTGAACCATACCTCCGATCAGCACCAGTGGTTTAAGAACTCCACACAATCCAAAAACAACCGCTATCGCAACTTCTATATCTGGCGAGATGGCCGCGGTCCGGGGCAGCCACCGAACAATTGGAAGTCTGCCTTCGGCGGATCCAGTTGGAAACTCGATCCCGCCTCCGGGCAGTACTACTACCACTATTTCTATCCGGAACAACCGGATCTCAATTGGCGCAATCCTGCTGTCGAAAAGGAAATGTTTGACACCATGCGTTGGTGGTTCAAGCGCGGTGTCTATGGCTTTCGGCTCGACGCCGTGGATGCTCTCTATGAAGACGAAAAACTAGCTGACAATCCAACCCTCCCCGGCGTTGACCCCTACGGAGAGCCGAATCAGCAACACCTCAACGACCACAGCCTCCCCGAGGTTCATAACGCGCTACAGAGAATGCGTAAGGTGGTGGACGAATACAAAGGCCGCGTTTTGATCGGCGAAACCTGGACCAACACCCCTGCTGAGCTCACTGCTTACTACGGCGCCCGCAACAACGAACTCCAGATGCCGATGTATTTCAACTTCACCACCATCAATCGCCTGGATGTTGCAGCTTTTCGCGAGCGGATTGAAGCTGTTGAACAAAATCCCGTGGGTGGATGGCCTGTATTTGTTTTGAGCAATCACGACATCCGCCGCCAGGTTGATCGCTATACCCCCGCTGGAGCCGACAAGGACGCAGTGGCAAAACTGCTCGCTGCGATGTACCTCACCCTCCGCGGAACCCCCATCATGTATTACGGTGAGGAACTCGGCATGCAGAACAATGACCCTGCTCGCCGCGAAGATGTAAAAGATGTCATCGGTCAGAAAGGATGGCCCACGGAAAAAGGACGCGACGGCGAACGCACTCCTATGCAATGGAATGCAAGCCTCAACGCCGGATTCAATCAAGGCGCCAAGCCATGGCTGCCCGTGGGTGCTGACTCCATTACCCGCAACGTCGCCGCAGAGATGGCCGACTCCTCGTCAGTCCTCAACTGGTACCGCCAGATTATCCGCCTGCGTCGAGAACATCTGGCACTCACTGAGGGTGACTATCAAACGGTCTCAACGCCAAGCCCGAACGTCCTCGCTTACAAGCGCACCGCAAACGGAAAAACTATCCTGATACTCCTGAACTTCTCCGAAGTGCCTCAGAGCATCTCCCTGCCTCCCATCACCGCCGACCATACCTCAACAAAGCTCGCATCCTCCGCAAGCCAGCTCAATGAAACTCAGGCACAGCTCGAGGGTTTCGGAGTCCTCGTTCTGGAACTCAAATGATTACCTCATCCCATGGCGCGAATTCACCTTCGCGCCATTCCTCCATCGCAACTTTGCATCGTCCAAATCACAATTTGCACAGGAAATTCAATACCAGTACAGCCACCCAAGCTCATGCTCCATAGTCACTTCCTCCAACCTCTCTGTAGATCAGAGCGAAGGGTCCTGTGTAATCACTGTGCTCTCTGTGCAGAACCCATCCTCAACTCCGAACATCCCAATATTCTTCCTCATATCAGTCCTCTCCCCAGCTTCGTTATCCATCCCCACTTTCCTTGGTATGCACTCCATATCAACCATTTACAAACTTTTCCACATTTCCGAACTGCCTACTGCTACTGCTAGTACTCTCTTTAGATACTTTGATCTTTAGAAACAGTAAACAGCGAACTCTGTTCCAGTCCCACACTGACCAGTACACCGACCAGGTTCCAACAATTTCCTAAACACCTAAACGCCCCCCAACCACCGCCCATATTTGAGACCTACACTCTCTCCCCGGGGGGCACAAAAGACTCTCTGAACACCTCATCCTCTAATTCACAGAACATTCTCTTGCCCAGAAGCAGGAACATTGCTAAAAATAAGGAACGAATCAGCCACTCTGGGTTGTCATCGCATGTGCTGTGGAGCGTGCTCCGCTGCTGCATATGACAGCCATTCCCATGGCCTAAATCCAAAAAGTTCAGCTCTGGCACAAATATTCACCGAGGAATGAACGTGAAAACCTTCCATCGTTTCAGTCTCGCAGTACTCTCCCTGCTGTTTTTACTCACATCCTTCACCTTCGCCCAAAGCGGACTGGTCATCTCCGAGGTCTATGGCGGCGGCGGCAACAGCGGCGCAGTTTACACCAACGATTTTGTCGAGCTCTACAACCCGACTGCCTCCGGCATCAGCATATCCGGCTACTCCCTGCAGTACACATCCGCCGCCGGGAGCACTTGGAGCACAAATAAGTTTGCCCTTCCAAGCGCCACCATCGCTGCGGGACACTACTACCTCATCCAGGCTGGTCCGGGTGCCGGAAACGGCGTCGCCCTGCCAACGCCCGATGCAACCTCCACGATTGCCATTAGCGCCACAGCGGGCAAAGTCGCCCTGGTCAGCAACAACACTGCCCTCAGTGGATCGACTACCGGAATCTCCCCTCTCGGCGGCGCAACCTGCCCCAACGTCAACAACTCTGCCATCGTGGACTTTGTCGGCTTCGGCACTGCCACCTGTTATGAAGGCACCGGGCCCACCGCCGCCACCGCCAATGCCACCGCGGCCATTCGCACCAACCCCGCTACCAACACCCATGACAACTCGAAGGACTTCACCGTTGGCACGCCGGTTGCCCACAACTCCAGCTATGGGACCCAATCCGCCAGCCTGAGCGCTGTCGGAACCGCCAACCCCTCCACTGTGATCTCGGGATCCACCACGTTGCTCACCGTTACCGTTACACCAGCCGCGAACCCCGCAAGCACGGGAATCTCCGTGACCGCGAACCTCTCCGCGATCGGTGGCTCGGCCAGCCAGGTGTTTTACGACGATGGCACGCACGGCGACGTAACCGCCGGTGACAACATCTTCTCATTCAACACGACCGCCACTACCTCCACCAACACTACAGTTTCGCTACCGGTCTCAGTGACAGACGCACAGACCCACACGGCGACTGCGAATATCTCGCTCACGGTCAATCAACCCGTCGCCTTCGTTCCAATTCATACCATTCAGGGATCCAAGTCCCTCACGGCAACCAGCGTCTCCAGCTATGCAGGCAGGCAAGTGTCAACCTCGGGCATCGTGGTTGGCGTGGGCGCTGTAGGCTTCTTCATCGAAGCCAAGGACAGCGACGCTGACAGCGATCCGACCACTCCCGAAGGAATTTACGTTTACATGGGAAGCGGGAAGGTCCCAGCCATCGCTGTGATCGGAAACGAACTCCTCGTCACAGGCGCGGTCAGCACCTATCCTGCCGTGACCGCCAGTCACACGCCGGCCACCGAGATCAGCTCCGCGACAGTATCGCTGCTGAGCACAGGAAACGCATTGCCCACCGCCGTCCCCCTCACGATCTCCACGCTCAACCCCGCGGGCGGACTCTACCAGCTCACACCGTATGAAGGTATGCGTGTAACCGTGAGCTCCCTTACGTCCACCTCCGGAACCGATGGCACGCTGACCGAAGCATCTGAGACGGTCACATCCAACGGACAGTTCTACGGAGTGATCACTGGAACCGCCCGTCCCTTCCGCGAGCCCGGTCTTGACGTTCGAGACACACCCCCAACCGGTGCCCCAGCGAATCTCGCGCGGTTCGATGACAATCCCGAACGGATTCTGGTCGATTCCACTTTCTTCGGCGGAAGCGCGATCAATCTCACGACCGGCACTGTGCTGCAAAACATCTCCGGAGTCCTCGATTTCACCTACAGCCAGGACAGCTACTACGATCCCAGCCGCTTGCTGCTGGATAAGACCTACACCCCGGTTGGCAATGTCTCCGGCGGTTCCGCGATCCCGGTGGTGGACCCGGCAGCCAGTAATGAGTTCACCGTCGCTGCATTCAACGTCGAGCGCTTCTTCAACACCAATTCGGCTGACGATCTTTACTTCGACCCCGTCAAGGGAACAAGTGCAAAGTCGTCTGCTGTTGACATCACTGCGACGGCCTATGCTCGCCGCCTGGCAAAGGTCTCACTGGCAATCCGCAATGTTCTCGGCTCGCCTGACATCGTCAGTCTGGAGGAAACAGAAAACCAGTCGGTAGTGAGTGACATTGCGGCCAAGATCAGCAGCGATGCCATTGCCGCCGGACAGCCGGACCCCCAGTACCTGGCATACGGCACTGGCACCAGCTACGCGCCATACACAAACGACATTGGAGGAATCTCCGTAGGCTTCCTCGTGAAGTCCACTCGCGTTTCCACGATCGGCGTCGATCAGTATGGCCAAAACACGTTGATGACCGACCCGCGCGATGGAGTCACGCAGATTGTGCTCAATGATCGTCCGCCGCTGGTCCTTCATGCAGGAGTCATTCGCGCCAATGCCAAGCCCTACCCGGTAACCGTGATCGTCAACCACCTGCGTTCCCTGTCCGGCGTCAACGACCCCTCCACGGGTGTCTATGTTCGCGCCAAGAAGGAACTGCAGGGCGAATACCTTGCCAACCTCATCCAGGGATTCCAATTGAATGGGGAGCATGTTGTTTCAGTTGGCGACTACAACGTATTTGAGTTCTCAGATGCACTCACTGACGTGATGGCAACGGTAACGGGACAGACCCCATTGCCTTCTGACCAGGTAGTGAGACCAGCTTTGGCAGGAATCGTCTATCCCCCTGCAACCGACCTGGTAACTTTGCTTCCTGCCGCTCAGCGCTGGTCCTATGTGGAATCGGGCAGCGCGCAAGTGCTCGACCATATCGTCGTCACCAGCGATCTCGTTGCTGCCGGTGCGCATGTCCAATACGCTCACTTTGACGCTGATTTCCCTTACATCAGCTACAACGATGCAACCACCCCCGCCCGTGTCTCTGATCACGATGCGGCGGTTGCCTACCTCGCCATTGGAACTCCATCGCTGGCCGCCACACTCACGCCCGCATCGGTTGACTTCGGTCAGGTTGCCATTAACAGCACTTCCGTCAGCCAGCAGTTCGTCCTCACCAACACCGGCGAGGCGAATATCGATATCAGCGGCATCAGCGTGAGCTCCGGCTATATCCAGACCAGCTCCTGCGGCGCCTCTGTTCCATACAGCACAAGCTGCACAATCAACGTGTCCTTTACTCCGACGGTCACCGGAACCAACCCCGGCACGCTGAGCGTCACTGCATCCTCCGGCACCTATTCCTCTACTCTCTCGGGTATGGGTACGCTGGTGCCTCAGACGATCAACATCTCCCAGCCAGACACGCTCACCTATGGCGTAGGTTCGATTCCACTGAAAGCGTCGGCGACTTCCAACCTTCCTGTCACCCTTTCCGTGATTTCCGGACCGGGCACATTGACCGGAACTACCCTCAATGTCAAAGGCGCTGGCGCCATTCAGATTCAGGGCACACAGGCCGGCGACGCGTACTATGCGCCTGCAACTCCGGTGAACGTGACCGTAACTGTCAATCCGGCTTCACTCACGGCAACCGCCAACAACAAGTCGGTGATCTTCGGCCTGGCGCTTCCAGCACTGGATGGAACCCTGACCGGAGTAGTTCCAGGTGATGGAATCACGGCCAGCTACACGACTGTGGCAACCAAGAGCTCGCCCGCAGGCAGCTATGACATCCTGCCGATTCTGGCGGACCCGAAGGGCGCTTTACCCAACTACACCGTAACCATCAACAAGGGTACGTTGACCGTCACGGCAGACACGGCTGCAACTCTGCTGACCCCTGCCTCTGGCGGAACTCTGGGAAGCTCCAATGTGCAGTTCACCTGGACTTCTGGAACTGGTGTCAATGGTCTCTACCAGGTCCTTCTCGGAACCACAGGAGCGGGTTCGAGCGACCTGTTCAATTCGGGGAATGTCACAGCCACATCCATTAGTGTTCCCGTCATTCCGGCGAACGCGCAAACCGTTAATGTCCGCCTGTTGTCCAGGCTCTACTCTGGATGGGCATATGTGGACTACACGTTCACAGAGTCGGGCATACCCACTCCGGCCGTAATCCAGCTCCCAACTCCGGGCAGCGTGCTCGCCGGCTCGAACGTCACATTCAAATGGGATCCCGGCATCGGCGCGACTGCCTACCAGCTCCTCGTTGGGACTACCGGAGCTGGCTCCAGCGATGTATTTGCATCGGGCTTCCTCACTGCCACCAGCGCACCTGTATCGGGCATTCCCGCCAACGCAGCAACCGTCTATGTGCGGCTACTCGCCAAGATAACCGGGGTGTGGCAGTTCAATGACTACACCTACACGGAAGCAGGAACACCGGCCCCTGCAACGATCCAATCTCCTTCCGCAGGATCAAAGCTGGGAACAACCGATGTTGCTTTCACCTGGACCACAGGCGTTGGTGTAAATGGTGGTTACCAGCTCCTGGTTGGAACCAACGGCGCAGGTTCGAGCAATCTGTATAGCTCGGGAGTTACGGCTTCCACAGCCGCGATGGTCTCCAGCATTCCGGCCAACGCAGTTCCAGTGTATGTTCGCCTCCTCTCGAAGATCAGCGGATCGTGGTCATACATCGATTACACATACACGGAGGCCGGCACAGTCACTGCGGCGATACTCCAAACCCCAACTCCCGGCGGAGTTCTAGGTACGAGCGGAGTGCAATTCACCTGGACCGCTGGAGTGGGCATCAATGGCGGATATCAACTGCTGCTAGGAACAACCGGCGTTGGCTCGAGCAACCTGTACAGCTCGGGAGTCACCGCTGCGACCACAGCCACGGTTCCCGTTATTCCGACGGGTGGCAAAAAGGTCTATGTTCGCCTGTTCTCCCGCAGCAATGGCGTCTGGCAATACAACGACTACACCTACACCGAGCAGTAACGAACCTTGCTCAAAACCAGCAAAGTCCCCGTCGCAGACGGGGACTTTGTCGTGTAACGCAGTCTGCGAATTGGTTATTTTCCGATGCAGAAAGTAGAAATCGCAAGCATAGCTTTTGTTCATGCGGTGCTCTGGATTCGCGGCCCGCGTGGAGTCCCGCTGGAGTCCCAATTGCCCTTTGTGCTCTCCACTCCATGAGGCAGAGTTAGAGCGTTCGCCACACGTCAGCGCGTCATGGTTTGCCACGTCCAGACTCACCTCCACATTGCCCCTTTGCGCTCTCCGTTGCATATGCATCGAGAAAAATGTACATATGCAACATTTTGCCATTTCGCGCATTGTCGTGCCGAATTACATCAGTCACCACGCGGTACCTTCAGCCTGTGTCAATCAGGTGCATGAGGTGTGGCAGCACAAACACACCGTCACCTGATGGCCGCAGAGCATTGGAGGCTCACCACTCATGACCGTAGAAAACAAGACCATCGGTGCCAACCCCGCCACATCCGAAAGATTCCTGCGTCTGTCCGAGGTAAGGAATCGGGTGCCGTACAGCCGTGCGACCATCTACCGCCTTATCTCTGAGGGCAAGTTCCCGCGCATGATCAACCTGGGAGAGCACGCGGTTGCATGGCGCGAGTCCGAGATTAACGAGTGGATGCAGTCGCGCATCGCTGGCAATTCTCCCGCACTGGCGGGCGGTGGTGCTCAGTGAGTGCGCTTTGGCGTGGGCATCCAGCAACGCCCGCACAGGCCGCGCTAACCTTCCCAACGGGAAAGGGCCGCAAGAGTCAGGCAGACGTGCTCATAGGGATGTTGAGGCACGCCAGAGGACAAGGGCGGGCGCTGAATCTGACGGAAATCATGATGGTAGGCATAGCCCAACATGGGGCGAGACTTGCGGAGATTCGCGCACGCGGCTTTGTGGTGGAGAACACGATCACGCGCACGGAAGATGGGCGAACGCTGTCGCGCTACTTGCTGACACACGACCCGGAAAGGGATGATCGGCGCACAGGCGGGGGTGAGTGAGTTGGCCTCTGACATTCGCCCTTGGTACCGCTGGCACTGGCACCTCTACCGGACCTCTAGCAGAGTGCTAGCACTTTCTGGCATCGCCGCGCATGGTGCTTATCACAACCTGATTGATGCCATGTGGGAGAAGGGCGGGACTCTATCCACAGACCGCAATTCCCTCTGGCGACTAGCTCTAGCCTCATGCAAGCAGGAGTATGAAGGCGTGGCAGACGAAGTAGAGGCCATGTTCGAGCGTTCCGAGGATGGGCTAACGTTCACCAACGACAGGCTCACCCAAGAATGGAACACCACAACCGAATACCTGGAAAAGAAACGCACGGCGGGCGGGAAAGGCGGGCAGGCAAAGGCTCGTAACCGCGCATTACTCCTAGACTCTGCTAGCAAACCTCTAGCAGATGCTAGCAACGCGCTAGCAAACGCTGGCAAGGGCCTACCCATTAGCAGTAGCACTAGCAGTAGCAGTACAGAAGATCAAAACCTTGACGCGCTCGACTCTCAAGTAGTGGAGATTTACCGAATCCACCCCAAGAACGCAACGATGGTTGCAGCGGGGAGGCCGTGCCCATCGGGACAGGAACGGCTCATTGCAGAGGCCATCGTGCAGGACGGATACGAGACGGTGCTATGCGGGACGCGCAACCTAGCCGATGCCTTTGCGAAACGCCCTAGAGGTGAGTTGCGGTTCTGCCCTTCCCCGGACAAGTTCTTTTCAGTCTCGAATCCCGGCTATCAGACCGACCCGGTTTTTTGGCAAGGGGAAACACCCAAGGCAATGACAGCAGCGGCCACGCGTGACACCGCGCCACGTGAAAGCCCACTCGATAAGATGCGGAGGGAATTGGCCAGTGACTAGCACAGCGACCGCATACGGCCTAGATCGTGGCTTGCCAGCATCGGAAGATGCAGAACGTACCATCCTTGGGGCCATCCTCCTGGACAACAATCGTGCGCTTGAAACTGTAGAGACTCTACAAGTGCAGGATTTCTCTCGTGATGCCCACCGCCGAATTTATCTCGCAATGGCGACCCTTGAGAGTGCCGGAAAGCCTATCGAGATTGGAAGCCTGACTCAACACCTGATTGACTCCAAAGAACTGGAAGCTGTGGGCGGTGCGGGCTATCTGGCAAGTCTCACCGATGGGGCTGTGCGCCGTAGCTCTGTGGCGCATTACATCAAGATCGTGCGAGACAAAGCCCATGCGCGGAGCCTCATCAATTTGTGCAATGCGACGATTGCAGCGGCCCAAGATCAATCAGAAACGGCAGAGGTGATACATTCCCGCCTTGATGAGTCCCTGATGGCGTTACGCGGCAACGGTGGCGAGTCTGAGATAGACCTACGGGCGCACGTCATGGCGACATTGGAGCAGATGCGCTTTGAGCGTGATACGCCAGAGGGAACGCTACTCGGCATCTCCACAGGGATAGACGAGCTGGACGAGCTGACAACGGGCATACGTCCCGGTGAACTGTGGGTGGTGGGTGCCCCGCAAGGCCGCGCTAAGACCGCTCTAGCTCTACAGATTGCACGCGGAGCCGCAAAGCTAGGCATCCCGGTTGCTGTTCGTTCAATGGAAATGAAGGGTGACCCGGTGGTGCGCCGTTGCCTGTCAGCCATCTCCGGAGTCAAGGCAGTGAAGTTCAAAGACCCGCGCCGCCTGTCTCCTGATGAATGGGCGCGTATCCAGTCAGAGGCCGCGCAAGAATTGGCCGGCCTTCCGTTGATTCTTGATGACAGGCCAGTGAGCAGCCTAGCTCAGTTCATTGCCAAGTCCCGCCTCTACATCCGGCGCGACAAGATCAAGCTGCTTGTAGTTGATCACCTGTTTGCACTGGCAGCGGTCACAAAGGGCAACGGGACGCGTGAACGAGTGGAAACAGCTGCGGAGGCGTTGCGCCGTCTTGCCTATGATGAGAATGTGGCCGTGCTGCTCCTGCATCACACGCGCAAGCCCCTGGAACCTAACGCACGTCCGACTGAGGATGAGCTGAAGGAATCCGGCAATGTGGCGATTCACGCGCACGTAATCCTGATGCTGTTCCGGGAGATCGCAGAGGCCGATTCACAGGAGTACCGCAAGGGCGACTTTAGCGGGCGCGACGAGATCATAGCGGCCAAGATTCGGGACGGTGGAGAGCGTGGGACGTTCGATACGTGGTTCGACAAGCGCACGCTGGAATGGAGATCGGGACTCCTGCGGGGCATCGGACGGTGAACGAATTAGCGCCGTGGGAGTTCACAGGCCACTCCCCGAATGTCAAAATATCGGCCATTTTTGCAAATATCGTTCACTTTTGAATACGATTCGGGTACTCACGTCTCATGTTGTCTTGGCCATCGGGGGTTGATGCAAAACCCCCGAAAGTTCAATAAATGGGCCATATTTGCGAATCCTGCTCACATTTGTACCAAATTTGAATACACAGTCTCACACTGTCTCACGTGCCCGGAAAGTGAAATGCACAACGGGAGTTAACACCTGTAGGCCCGAACGCCACAGGGAAAACCGAACGAACGCCACAAAGCGAACGCATAAAGAGAGTGAACGCTAGACGACAAGGGAGATTTGACGCAGACAGGAAACCGGGAAGCCTGATGCGCTCCCCGGCCCTTGATGGAACTCTCTGTTAGAACCTCTGGCACGGCCCGGAAAAGAAAATCACGTCCTCCTGTTCCGACTCAATCGGCTCAACAAAGGCCCGTAGCTCGACAACCTGTACACCGTTGGCAGTGAGACAGGCCGCGTACTGTTCCGCTGCGTTCATGGCTGCGGAGTGCGCTAGAGAGTGATCGTAGGAACAGGCATACACCAATTCCATGGGGATCTGTTGCCCTGTTGCGAGAATCACGGATGAGGCCCAACCCTCTGGACGGGCACGGATGCAGGATGCAGGTACGGCGGTGTTTTCAGGAGACGCGGTGAATGATTGCATGAGACAGGGTGTTTCCTTCCTTCCCCTCATTGGGGGTGTTCTCTTGTCTTGTGGTGCGGTAGAAATTGGGGTGCTGCGTCAGGCTCTGGCGAAGTTGCCGATGATCACCTTGGACTCGTTCACGATGCTGTCCACATAATCGGCCCACCACTGGAGCATCTGTTTCCTCTGCTCTGCGAACTCCGCAACGATGTACACCGCCCGGATGCCCACAGCCTCATGACTCAGAGCCTTTTCGATCACGTCTTTGTTAAACCCGTTCTCTGTGAGCAGCGTTGCGCCCGTTCTGCGTAGATCGTGGATTGTCAGCGGGGCCATTGCCTGTTGTGCATCGGTGCCTAGGTCCCATGCGAACGTCAGACCCTCCAGAGCCTTGTTAAGCGCGTTCTTGGCAAATGGCTTCTTACTGCTTCCCCGGCCCGGTAGGACTAGCTCCGACTCTCCAGCAAGCGATTGCAGTTCCTTGAACATGGCCGCAACCTGTGAGGACAGATAGACCATGTGCGGCTTGCCTGTCTTGGCATTCTCCGTGGGAATGAGCCATTCCCCGGAATCGAAGTTGATGTGCTCCCACCGCGCCGATAGCAGTTCCGACTTGCGGGAGAGCGTGAGCAAGATGATGTGCAGAGCCAGTTTGAATTGCCGCCGGATGTTCGACTGATAGACGGTGCGGAGATACAGGCGAATCTCTTTTGCTGTGAGCACGCGGGCACGCTGTCGCGCCTTGCCGATGAACCTGGTAGCGACCATCACGGCGGGATTGACCGTCACGAGCTGCGTTTCAATGGCGTAATCGAATATCTGTTTGATCACGCTGCGGAGCTGGATAGCTGCGGCAACTTGTCCATTGTCCCGCTTGCGATAGACCAACGCTTGCACGTCCAGCGCGTTCACGTCCTTGAGGGTCTTTGCTCCGAGGGCCGGATAGATTTCCTTGTCGAGATAGCGCCGGATGGCCTTGGGGTCTTTCCAGCGGGCTAGTACCTGCTCTGTGTAGTACCGCTCCCCGAACTCTTTAAGGGTGGGATTGGTGGACAGGCCCGCCCGCTCTAGCTTCTTTGCCATCGCTGGAGACTCGCCCTTTGCCACTTGCGCCGATAGCTTCGCCCGCTCATCCCTCGCTGCTTTCAGGCTCACATCGGGATAGCGACCGATTACCAGCTTGTCCCGCTTGCCGTTCACGCGATAGCGGAACACCCAAGACTTAACCCCGCCCGGTGTCACGTCCAGTAGCAGCCCACCTCCGTCAGCCTTGCTATACCGGGAACCTGCTATTGGCTTCAACCCCTTGATGAGTGCGTCTGTGAGTGGCATCGTGTCCCTTTCCTTGGGACTCCAGAGGCTTTTATTGGCTTCTTCCCTCTGTGGAGTCCCGGTGGAGTCCCGTATCGGCTGCGCTTGCGTGGGACTCTGAGAGACAGAGTAGGACACTAATCATTGCAAGTAAAGGGAATTGTTTGCGGTTTCTACATTCTATGAGACGGTACGAAACGCGGGGTTATTTTCCGATGCAGAAGGTGGAAAAGATGAGGTTCAAAATATCATCCGCGGTCGTTGCCCCAGTCAATTCATCAAGGGCTCGAAGGGCTCCGTATAGATCGAGCAGCAACATCTCATGAGGGACTGCGTTCGCAGCAGAAATTGCAGCGCTCTGCAGTGCCTCAATCCCGGCTCTCACACTGTTCTGCTGGCGCAGGTTGGTGAGCATCACGCCTTCGGTTGAGATCGCATCTCCCCGCACCGCCCGCAGTATCTCGGCGCGCAGGGCAGGAATTCCCTCTCCAGTGAGGGCAGAAGTGCGGACCGCCGGCAATGCGGTGGGTAGCACCACTTCGCCAACTCTCTCTATATCGCTCTTGTTCTGGACCACGATGGCGGCGCGCTCCGCAACGTCGGCAAGCAGTTCCCGATCAGTGGCCTCAAGGTCGCTGCTCACATCAACCACCACCAGGACGAGATCGGCATCGGCGAGTGCCTCCACCGACTTTCGAATGCCAATATCCTCAGCTTCGTTCAGAGCCTTGCGGATTCCTGCTGTATCCACCAATCGCACAGGAACTCCTCCCAGCGTCACTGTCTCCGTCACCAAATCTCGCGTGGTTCCCGGAAGTGCGGTCACGATGGCACGTTCACGCTCCACCAGTCGATTAAACAAGCTCGACTTGCCCACATTCGGGCGTCCGACAATTGCTAACGTCAATCCCTCATGCACAACCTTGCCAAAGGCAAAACTTGCGTCCAGGGCTTGCAGTCTGCTTTGCACGTCGTCAATTGCAGCGAGAATCTCATCTTTGGGCAGTATCGCAACATCGTCTTCAGCAAAGTCGATTCCGGCTTCCAGTTTTGCGATCAACCCAAGCACACGTTCCTTCACGGGCATCACGGAACGTGAAAGCGACCCGCGCAACTGTTCTGCAGCGATCTTTGCCTGGTATGGCGTCTGTGCATCGATCAGGTCGCGGACAGCCTCGGCCTGCGTTAAGTCCAGCCTGCCGTTGAGAAAGGCCCGTTGCGTAAATTCTCCAGGGCCGGCAAGTCTCGCGCCCCGTGCAACCGTCATCTCCACAACGCGGCGCAGTACTACTGGGGAACCATGGCAACTGATCTCTACAATGTCGTCGGTAGTGTAGGAATTGGGAGCGCAGAACAAAGTTGCGATGACCTCATCGACGCGCTCTCCGCTCTTCTCTTCGACTAAGTCCCCGTAGGTCGCGCGATTCGGCTGTAGTGTCCTTCCCCCTGCCAAACGCAACATCCCGGATGCGATCAACCTGGCCTCAGGCCCTGCAAGCCGCACTATCCCGACTCCGCCACGGCCCGCCGGAGTCGCGATTGCTACAATCGTATCGTCCAGATTCACGATGCACACGCCTTAGTAATAGTCGTTTGGTCCGTCATCATCCAGCTTCTTCTGCTGCTTTCTTTCGCGCTCTTCTGCGCTCCATCGCTCCTGCACGCGGTCATACATTCGATCAAGTTTCCGGTGCAGGGTCGCGACTTCCAGTTCCGCTTTCCGATTCACTTCAAAATCAAGATCGCTTTTGATACGGTCCTTTGCTGCCTGCCGGTTCTGGCTCATCATGATAACCGGAGCCTGAAACGCTGCCAGCGTGGACAGCACCAGATTAAGCAGGATGAATGGATAGGGGTCGAAGGTCTGCTTAAACAGCGCCGCCGTGTTCAGGGTAATCCACACCCCAATCACAACAGAGAACAAGATAATAAATGTCCACGATCCACCAAAGGCAGCAACATGGTCTGCAATCCGCTGTCCTACCGTCAGCTGCTCGGCTTCTTCCGTGTTTGCGTTGCGCGTCACGTGCATTCGTAGCAGTTCGTCGGTCGCGCGCAGTCTTCGTCCTACCACCGTCAGCAGGTCCAGCGCAGCATGCGGGTGCGTCGATACCAGCTCCTGCAGCGCCTCGCGATCAAGCCGAAACAACTCACATGCCTCCGCTGCAACCGCTGTCGCCGTCCTGGACCCACCGTCGAGCAGGGAGATTTCCCCAAACACATCTCCGGGTCCCGACTCGCCGAGCACAATATTCTCTCCCAAATCGCTCTCGACGAAGAGCTGCACTCGGCCCTGTCGCACAATGTACAAACTGTCTCCGTAATCTCCAACGGTATAGACGGTTCGATCAGCCTCAAAGCTCTCTTCCTTCATCAACTCCGCTAACGTGGATCGTTCATCCTGGTCAAGCAGGCTGAACATCGGAATCTCGGCCAACATACTTACGTTGGTGGACATATGCAGGTCTCCTCAAAACAAGAAAAAGCCCCGCGGCGAGTTTCTCATCGAATCGCTGCGGGGCTCAATTTGTATCTGGCTCATTATCTTCTGCGGCGCCCGCCAGGCCTGCCGGACATTGGTGCCGCTGGAGCCTTACCCTTGTAGTCCTTTGGATAAACCACCAAGTGGCGGGCTGGACCTTCGCCTTCGCTTTCCGTGCGCAGGTCTGCCACGTCGCGTAGCGCCAGGTGTACCACGCGGCGCTCGCGGCTGTTCATAGCGCTGAACGCATAGGGCGCGCCGGTCTTGCGTACCTTTTCGGCGGCTACGTTGGCAGACATCACCAGTTCGTCGGTCCGTGCTTGCCGGAAACCCATCGAATCGAAGCTGATCCGGTCATGCTCGTCCAGCATGTCTCCCACGGACTCCACCGTGATCATCTCCAGAGCGTGCAGCAGTTCCCCGCCGCGCGCCACCAGCAATGAACTGTCTGGGCCAGAGAAATCGACCAGAATCGCTGGCCGATCCCACTCGGTCCCCTCGTTCACCGGAGGGTCAACGGCAATGCGGTACTTCACCCGGAAACCGCCGAGCCTCACAATGTTATTCAATAACTCGTTGATCTCTTTCGCCGCCGCTATCTTATCTTCGATCGCCATCATCACTCCTCGCCGTTACCGCTTCTTTTCCGCTGCCTTCAGAGCTCGCTTCTCAGCCATTGCGCGCATCTCCCGGCCCATGGTCGTCTGATTCATTATCACCTGTTGCACGATCTGTACCACCGTGCCGGTAACAATATACAGACCTAGGCCAGAGGCCACCGACCAGGTGAACATGGCGAACATGACAGGGGTCATCATGTTCATCATCTTCTGCTGTTCCTTACTCATGCCCGTGGCTGGCATCATCCGCTGCATCACCATCATCAACACGATCGTTGCAATAGGAATAATGTGCAGATGGTCTGGCGCGGACAGGTCACTCAGGTAGAGCCAGTTCGCATGCCGCAGCTCAATGGCGTTGCGGAGCATGGTGTAGAACGCGAACAAGAATGGCATCTGAATGATGACCGGAAGGCATCCACCCACCGGATTCACGTCATGCTCCTTGTAGAGCGCCGCAATCTCCTTCTGCATCTCGCCGCGTCGCGGATCATCCAGCTTGTACTTCTTGTACTTTTCCTGAACCGCTTGCATTTGCGGCGCAACCTTCTGCATCTTCATGGAAGACTTGATCTGCGAAATTCGAAGTGGCAGAAGTGCGGCGTTGATCAGGACGGTGACGAGGATAATCGTCCAGCCCCAGTTGGCGGTCCAGTGCTGCTGCGTCCAGCGCACCCAGGCAAACAGCGGCTTGCCGATGAATCCGAAGAATCCAAAGTCCAATGTGGCGCGAATGTCCACGCCGTTTGCGCTGCGCACCGTCTCCAGGATATCCACTGCCTTTGGGCCAGCGAACAACCGCACGCTGGAGGGAGCGTTCTGGCTGCCAGCGGCAACGCCTAGGATTTCAGCTTTCGTCTTTTCGCTCTGGGGATTGGCCGGATCCTTGGCGACCTGGATCGCATTCCGCAGTTGTGCATACGCTGCATTCTGTGGCTGTTCCGGAAGGAGTACAGCAGCGAAGTACGCATCCGACGCCGCAACCCATTGGAAGTTGCCTGTCTGCACGCGCCCACCGCTGATCGCTGCGCCTTTCTTATCCAGTTTCAGGCGCTTTACGTCCTCGCCGGTCGCCACGTAATCCAGTCGTTGCTCGGCATAACTGGGGAGCCCGGTGGCATCCCCGAATCCAGCGGGCCACGCGGGCAGGGCGGTCACATAACTCGATCCACGACGCACGCTGGTCTTCACTCCGACGACGTAGGTGTCATCGAAGTGAAATTCCTTCTTCACAACCACGTCGCCGTCAGCGTATTCGAACGTCAAATCCTTTGGCGAGCTGGTGTTGCCAGCCTGCGTTAAAACATAAAGCGAACTGTTCAGCTTTTCGCGTAGCGCTTCGTCCCAGCTCCATAACGACAGCGGATACCCGAACTGTCCGGCAGCCTGCTGATGCACGAGTTCCAACTCGTGGCCCGTGTCGTCCTTGTACTTCTTGAGGATCCAGCTCTTCACCAATCCGCCGCGATTGCTGAACGTAATGCGGTACAAATCGTTCTCGACAACCGTGGTGCTTTCACTCGCTGCCTGCCTGGCAGCAACCGCTGGTGCTCCTGCATCGGCGGATGCGACAACGCTCGCTGCGGTATTCCCCGCCACTGCGGGGGCCGGCGCGCTCTTTGCAATCGTCTGCTGCGGCGGTTTCTGGTTCGACGGCTGCTGTTTGACCAGAAATTGCTGGCCCACCACCAGCAGCACCATCGTGAATGCAAAGACAACCATCACGCGCTTGTCTATGCCGGGCTGATTCTGAGGATTCTGGAACTCGCTCAAGTTAGTATGCCGATCTGCGCGGCTGACGCCGCCAGTTGATATTTCTCAACGCTGTCCTCACGCATCCGTTTCCGGCGCGTGACCTCACTCAATATGTACGGGTTACGGGAGCGCACCGTGCGCGCCTGCAACCCAGATGTTCCGGAACAGGATCGAGCCCGCGCCCACCCAGTGGGTTGCAGCGCAGCAATCGCCACGTCGCCAGCACGGATCCCATCAACGCACCATGCCGCGTCACGGCCTCAGCCGCGTAATCCGAGCACGTCGGCAGAAACCGGCAAGCCACCGGCAACTGGGGAGAGATATACCGCTTATAAACGGCCAACAATTTCAGCACGACTCTTCTCATACCCGCCGCGCCTCCAACTTCCCGTTGCTCTGTCCAGCATCGCAATTCTGCCGGATTACCCGGAACGCCCGCTCGACCTCCTGAGAAATCTGCGGAAACCTGGCCACCAATAAGCTCTTCTTCGGGTTAATCACGATGTCCACGGCGGTGTTCATACCATCGAGCATTCGAAGACAATGCCTCACCGCCTCCCGCGTGCGCCTTCGCATTCGGTTACGCTCCACCGAACCTCCCAGCGCCTTGGAAACCGTGAACCCGATCCTCACCCTGCCTTTCGCATGCGTACACAAATCCGCCGCTGCCCCGGCCAGCTTCGGCTCGGGAGCAGCTTCGGTTTGGCTCCGAAGATAAAAGACGGTCATGTTCCCGGAAAAATGCCGACGTCCTTGCTGATACACCCTCAGGAAATCTGGGCGCTTCAATAGATGCGCGGTTTTCGGGAAATCACCTTTCGGTGTGTCGCTCACGCTGTCATCCACGGCGTTCGCGTTCCTGCTTCTTCCATTTTCAGCTCGCTCCGCTTCCAGGATTGCCATGGTTCAGCTTGCCTGCTTTGCCGGAATGGCTGTTTAGCATGGTTAACTCGGCGAGGAACGGGCGTGGTCCTTGCGTTGGTTAATCGCGGTAACCGGGGCTGACGGAGACGCGCTTGCGTCCCTTTGCGCGGCGCCGCGACAACACGGCCTGGCCGCTCTTGGTCTTCATACGCTGCCGGAATCCATGCGTCTTTGCACGGTGGCGGCGGTTGGGTTGAAATGTACGTTTAGGCATTGGGCTGACTGCTCCTGCTTCCAGAAATGTCGATGAACAAAGGGAAAGTATAAATGATGGACACCCCTTCGGCCAAACTGCCGGAGAAGACCGCCATCCTCGTTCTACCGCATCCTACATTTTTCTTACCCTACTCTGCACCTTCTTCGTTGCATTGGCCAATTTCTCTCTTGACGAAGTGCCGTCCAAAGGCCAAAAGTGAGTACACTTCGTCGCAAGAAATGTTCGGAGCCGTTCTTTGCCGGTCTTGTATTCGTGCTAGTATCCGATTGCGGTTACAGTTTTCTGGGCCCGCCCAGACGCGAGTGCACGCAGCGGTTCATGCTCCGCACCCCCCAGCTTCGCAGGTTGTCGTTGTGCCTGTGCGGCTGAGTCTGTTCAGCGACGACATTTTAAAATCCGTCCAGCCAAGCCCCAGCAGGGCCACCACCTTAGCATTTCCACAATGTGTAAGGCAGGGAAGCTCGCGGGCTTGACTTAGGACAATGGTCGGTACATGTCAGCTTTGGTTACGTCAACACCCAATCCGTGGATTCAGATCCTGGATGCCCTCGAGAAGAAGGTCAACCGCCATTCCTACGACACATGGTTCAAGCCCACGCGCTTCAGTCATGACGCCGATGGCAAACTCTTTGTCGCTGTTCCCTCCCCAGAGTTCTGTACTATCGGAGAGCGTTACAACGACCTGATTCTGGAAGCAATCGAGAATCTCGGCCTGGCCTACGAAGATGTTGAATTCGTGACCGCGCCTCCCGAGCCCGAACCGGTACCCGCTCCCGTTGTTCGCCACAACGGCGGTCTGAACGGGACTGGTGCTGCCGCTCGTCCCGCTGCCCAATCGCGGTTTGATTTCGACGGGGCGGCGCAGCTCAATCCGCGATACACCTTCAATGGCTTCGTGATCGGCGGCGGAAACCAGTTTGCCCATGCCGCGGCGCTAGCCGTCGCGACAGCTCCGGGCAAGGCTTACAACCCGCTCTTTCTTTACGGAGGCGTGGGAATGGGCAAGACTCACCTCATGCAGGCCATTGGTCACGAGGTGAAGCTCCGTCAGCCCGATAGCTCCATCGTTTATCTCTCCACCGAGAAGTTCACCAACGAAATGATCAACTCCATCAAGCACGACAAGATGGTGAGCTTCCGTGATCGTTTCCGCGGGGTGGATGTCCTTTTGATCGATGACATCCAGTTTCTGGCAGGGAAGGAGCGCACCCAGGAGGAATTTTTCCACACCTTCAACGCGCTGCACGATACCAACCGCCAGATTGTCATCGCCAGTGACCGTCCGCCAAAGGAACTTGCCGAGATCGAAGACCGTTTGCGGTCGCGCTTTGAGTGGGGACTGATTGCGGACATTCAACCGCCAGATCTCGAAACCAAGATCGCTATTCTGCAGAAGAAAGCAGAGAGTGAGCACGTCACTCTGCCGGACGACGTCTCCCAGTTCATCGCCAGCAATATCCGCAGCAACGTGCGCGAACTGGAAGGCGCGCTCATCCGTCTGGTCGCCTACGGGTCACTGACCGGCGCTGAAATCAATCTGGCGACCGCGCAGCAGGTCCTCAAGAACATCATTGACCAGCAGAGCCGGAAAGTGACCATCGAAGCCATCCAGAAAGCGGTGAGCGAGCAGTTCGGCCTTCGCGTGCCGGAAATAAAGGCGAAGAACAACTCACGCCAGATCGTCTTTCCGCGCCAGATTGCCATGTATCTCTGCAAGCACCTCACAGAGGCGTCCTTGCCTGAAATCGGCCGCCAATTCGGCGGAAAGCACCACACCACCGTCCTGCACTCTATTGAAAAGATCAACATTCAACGCAAGGATGACAAGGATCTAAACCGCATGATCAACAAGCTCACTGAGCAATTGAGCACTTAGTGTTCCTGCCCGGGCGCCTCTCCTGCGCCTGGGCATCGGGCTCAGCCAGTCGGCCAGTGGCAGTTCCAGCGCAGGCAGAATTGCCGTAAAACTTGTGCAAACCCGGGAAATCTGCCGTTCTTTTCCCCTCGTTCGCGCCGATGTTTGCTGAAAGGGTTCTTTTTCCAAGCTGGTTCTCGCCCTAAGCCACGAACAGTGATAGATTTTCCTATGTTTTCCACTTTCTTGAAGTGCCTACTATTAGTGCTGGTTTCTGTTAACTTTAGTTTGATATAAGAGCAAGTTGTAGCCAGCGAAAGGTTTTCGGAACTCTATGCCAGAGACAGCGATCGCTCAAGGAACCGCTATGGAGATCACGGTCAGCAAATCCGACCTGCTAAAGGAACTCACTGCGACCCAGGGCGTGGTCGAACGCAAAACGACCATCCCCATCCTGTCGAATTTTTTGTTTGAAGCTGTCGATGGCGAGCTGACCATCACCGCCACCGACCTTGACCTCAGCCTCCGTACAAGTTGCGGCGCAACGGTCAAGAAGGAAGGCGCATGCACCATACCCGCCCGCAAGCTCTACGACTACGTAAAGCTGCTCGGCGACGGTGACGTGAGCATCAAGTTGCTGGAGAATCACTGGGTGAACATTCGCGCTGGCCGCTCAATCACCAAGATGGTCGGCATGGCCCGCTCCAACTTTCCCAGCGTTCCCACTTTTCCGCTCCATGGTGTTGTCAAGATTCCCGCCCAGGCGCTTCGCACTCTGATCGCAAAGACCGTCTTCGCCATTTCCAATGAAGAATCGCGCTACACCCTCAATGGCGCTCTCCTGGTCCTCAAGCCCGAGTCTCTTACCATGGTTGCCACCGACGGTCATCGCTTGGCGCACATCGTGAAGGACGGCCTCTCCTTTGACGTTGCCGGCGAGATGAAAACACTCGTCCCGCGCAAGGCCATGGTTGAGCTGTTCTCGCTGTTGAATGCCCCGGATATCGAGTTTGTTGAGTTTGCCAAAGACGAGTCCACGCTCTTCTTCCGCCTCGGCTCGCGCCTGCTGACTTCACGCCAGTTGACAGGGCAGTTCCCCAACTACGAAGCCGTACTCCCCAAAGAGCACAACAAAAGCGTCAGCGTCCGCACCACGGATCTCCAGGCGGCTATCCAGAGGGTCGCTCAGTTTGCCGACGAGCGCTCCGGCGCAATCAAGATGCGTTTTGAGAAGAACGAACTGCGCGTATCCTCTTCCTCCACCGAAACCGGCGAATCGGAAGACTCCATCGAAACCGATTACACAGGAGAGGCTCTCGCGATCGGGTTCAACTCGCAATATCTCGTTGAGTTCCTCAAGGCCACGGAGAGTGAAAACGTGCGCATCGAGTTCAAAGACTCCCAGTCTGCCGGCCAGCTTCGTCCGGAGGGCGTAGAAGATTACAAGTACCGCTATGTGGTCATGCCTATGCGCATCTGAACTAGCGCCAAACAAATTAAAACGGCGGATTGTCATTCAGACAATCCGCCGTTTGTTTTGCAGGTGTCTCTAAAGCGAGGCCAATGCCTTCTCCCTCAGCGGTCCCAGCCTGGTTTGTTCCAGCTCATCCCGATAGAACATGTTGTAGGTGTCGAATGGAATGATCCGCCGTCCATCTGGGTGTGCGATGTGCACGCAGCTCTTCCGGACCGAGCGCAGATCAAATCCTTGCGCATCGATGAACTGCACGATCAATACGCGGAAGAGGTTTTCATAGCTCAACCCTTCCGGCGCGGAGACCTTTGGCAGGCAGCACAGCAGCTCCCGCAGCGAACTTGCCTGCGACTGCGGCGAATGATTCGTCGAAAAAAGCTTGAAGATGTGTTCGCGCACACTCGCTTCATTCTCGTAGATAATCGTATTCCGCCCGCCGTTGATCAACACCTCCGGCGCGATCATTCCCGTCAGCGGCGTCATCTTGCCGCCAATCTTCACCGCGTATGCCATCGCCAGGCTGTCGGGGTGGCAAGGCACGGGAATCAGGTCCGCAGGCTGGAAGGTGGGTGTCTGCTCCAGAATGCGCCGCCGTACCTCGGTCAACGTCAAACGGTGCACCGCCGGATCGTATCCGGTTAACCGTCCCACCTGTTGCACCGGCTGGAAGGTCACACCCCTCACGCAACGTTGCTGTAGAGCAAAATCCACGAGGGCGCCCAGTTCGTGATCGTTCACGCCCCGTCCCACAGTCACTACAAGCGTGGTTGAAATGTTCAATCGGTTCAACCGCTCGAGCGCCTTCCCATGCATCTCCCGAAGATCTGCACCACGCAATTGCAGCAACGGATCGCGTTGCAGCGAGTCGAATTGCAGGTAGAGTTCAAACTCTGGCATATACTCCGCAAGCCGCTCTGCAAAGCCATCCTCCTTTGCGATCCGCAGCCCGTTCGTATTCACCATCAAATGGCGGATCGGCCTGCTCTTCGCCGCATCCAGCACCGCAAAGAAATCAGGATGGATCGTCGGCTCACCCCCAGAAATCTGCACGATGTCCGGCTTCAACTCGTTCTCGACAACCGCGTCCAGCATCGCCTCAACCTGTTTCAATGGGCGGAATGTCGCGCGCTGTGTTCCGCTTTCCGCGTAGCAGACGGGGCAATTCAAATTGCAGGCATCGCAAATCTCCACCACGGTCAGGCACGAGTGCTGTTCATGGTCGGGGCAGAGCCCGCAATCGTAAGGACATCCGTGCTTCACAACAGTGTTATAGCGCTCCGGCATCTCCGGACGTTTCACAAATACCTCGCGGCAGCGCTTGTAGTAGTCAACATCGTCGGCCATCAGCACTCGTTCGAAGCCGTGCTGCGGACACCGCTTCAGCATGAAGACCTTGTCGTCCTCGAATACTATCTTGGCGTCAATCCGGCGGTAGCAAATGGTACAGAGCGAGACCGCCGTGTCGTAATAGAGATAACTCCGGTTCTTCGCCATCACTCTTCGTCCTTGCTCGCTGCAGAAAAGTGCCTGCGCACTTTCTGTACCAGGTAAAGCAGAGCCACCAGCAGAAGCCCCAAAGCGCTGCCGAGGATTGCAATCGACTCCAATGAGCCAGTGACCATCAGAAAGGGGACCATTGAATCATGAGTGGAGCGAGAAAACACAAGGAAGTTCGCCCCGCACAATCCAAGTGAGATGGTCAATATGCTGGCCAGCACTGCGACCGCCTGTGCCAAGCCGCTCCTGTTCTGCCAGGGAAGCTTCATCCTCGTCCTCTGCCGGTGAGCATCTGAAGGACCACCCACAAGGCCCCTACCACCAACCCCAAAGCCGAGCCCCAGAAGGCGACAGATGCCGCAACCAGAAACGGCGTAGCGATTTCAATCCGAACAGTTGCAAGTCCCGCGCCGCAAAGTCCAAATCCCAGCAGCATCCCCGCCGCCGAAATCGTCAGCAGCTTCTCCGGAGTGAACGACCGCTCCTTGTTGCCGTCCAACAAATCAAACACGCAAGGCCTCCTGCTTGCGGCTCAATTCGCCAAATCCAAGCGCTATCAACCCAGCGAGACATGCCCACTGAATTGCATTCATCCCACCTATCAGCGGCTGCGGCTTCAGGAAGTCAATTGCCAACCGCCATCCCAGGTAGGCTGCCATAAAAAGACGAAACACTCGACCATTCCGATGCGGCCGTGCGTGATAGCTCCAGAGCAGCCATCCTAAACCCACCAGGAAGCCAACCTCGTAAATCTGCGTCGGATGCCGTCTCACCCCGTCTCCGAAATCCACCCCCCACACTAGGGTAGTCGCCCTTCCGTAGGTGTCGTCGGCCATCCCAGCAAGAAAGCACCCAATTCTCCCGATCGCAATCCCGACGCACAGCGGCAACGCGAATAAATCGCCCGTCCGCTTAGTTGTCCCGGCGAACCACTTCACCAACTCCACCGCAATCCATCCGCCCAGCAACCCGCCGACAATCGTCTTGCCTCCGGGTTTCAGCAGGTTTATCCACTGCCACCCAGTTTGCGGCATCTGCTCCAGCAGTCCTAAAACTCTACTTCCCACCAGCGCCCCGACTGCCGCCGCCGCAGTCACCATCCATCGTCGTTCATCCGCAAGGAAGTCGCCATGCTGTTTGCGCCCGCGACGGTACACAGCAAAGCCCACCGAATACCCAATCACCTCGAAGATCGGATGAAGCTCGGGATGAAAGACAACCAGCACGCGGCTCCTGTAAAACTGCTGCACGTCAAAAAAACTGAAAGCCTAAGTCGCTGGCATTCTATAGAACTGCGCGACGAAAGTCTTGAGCCCCAGCTCCATTTCGCATAGATTTCCAGGCATCTAAATAGGAAGCGTTGGGGCGGTTCTTTATCCCTCTTTCTTCGCCGTCCTCTCGCCCGGTGTGATCTTCGCAAAAAGCTAAACTAAAGCTCTCTATTTCAATCATTTACAGACAACAATCAAAACCCGTTTCGTGTTAAAATGAATACAGGTCGCAGTACATCTAGGTGACAACGATTCGAACCGGTCATCCATCGCAACTGAAACCAGTGAGCAGGGCCATTTACAGATGTGAATCTGTGTGCCCCCATTCTGTTTTTGTTGTCCCTGCCGCCTCGGGCGTGCTTCTTTGCCCGGGCCAAAACGATCTCTGGAAATAACGAATGTCTTCGAAACCAACGACTACCGATGCAGGAAAAGAGACGCCCCTCCACGTGGAAGAACTGAACAAGAAAACCGCAACCACTGCCGAATCCGGCTACACCGCGGATTCCATCAAGGTTCTCGGTGGCATGGAAGCCGTCCGCAAGCGCCCTGCAATGTACATAGGCTCTACCGGCGAAATGGGCCTCCACCATCTCGTCTATGAAGTCGTGGACAACTCCGTCGATGAAGCCCTCGCCGGATACGCCAGTCGTATTGATGTCACCGTCCATCTCGACAACTCGGTCTCCGTCATCGACGATGGACGCGGAATTCCTGTCGATGAAATGGATGTCGATGGCGAGCGTCTTCCTGCCGCCCAGGTCGTCATGACCGTCCTCCACGCCGGCGGCAAGTTTGACAGTTCCACCTACAAGGTTTCCGGTGGTCTGCACGGCGTCGGCGTCAGTTGCGTGAACGCGCTCTCCGAGCAACTCGATCTTGAGATTTGCCGCGACGGCGCTATCTGGGAGCAGGAGTACTCCGAAGGCGTTCCCACCACAAAACTGGTCCGCACCGGCACCACCAAGCGCCGCGGCACCAAGGTTCACTTCGTGCCTGACCGTTCCATCTTCACCGTCACTGAATACAACTACGACACCCTGGCCAACCGTCTTCGCGAGCTTGCCTTCCTCAACAAGGGACTCGTCATCACCCTCACCGACGAGCGCACCACCGATCAGAAGACCGGCGAAGCCAAGCACACCGAGTTCAAGTTCAGCGGCGGCATCGCCGAGTTCATCAAGCATCTCAACAAGGGCAAGAACGTCCTGCACGAGAAGCCCATTTACATGGAGTCGGAAAAGCCCGAGCTCTCCTGTGAGATTGGATTGCAGTACAACGACTCCTACAGTGAGACGCTCTTCAGCTTTGCCAACAACATCAATACGGTCGATGGCGGCACGCACCTTCAGGGCTTCCGCTCCGCCCTCACCCGCACCATCAACGCCGCGGGGCAGTCGCTTGGCCTATTCAAAGATCTAAAAGAAAACCTCTCCGGCGACGATGTGCGCGAAGGACTCGTAGCCGTGGTCAGCGTCAAACTTCCGCAACCGCAGTTTGAAGGCCAGACCAAGGGAAAGCTCAACTCCGACATCGCTGGTGCCGTGCAGCAGTTCATTAATGAACGCCTTGGTGCCTTCTTTGAACAGAACCCGCAGGTCGCCCGCAAGATCATCAACAAAGCCATCGACGCCGCACGCGCACGTGAAGCCGCACGCAAGGCTCGCGACCTCACGCGCCGCAAGGGCGTACTGGATAGCGGCGGACTCCCCGGCAAACTCGCCGACTGCTCGGAACGCAATCCCGACCGCTGCGAAGTCTATCTCGTCGAGGGTGAGTCCGCAGGCGGCACCGCCAAGCAGGGCCGCGACCGCCGCTTCCAGGCGATCCTCCCTCTCAAGGGAAAAATCCTCAATGTTGAAAAAGCGCGTTACGACAAGATGCTCGGCCACGAAGAAATCCGCGCCATGATCACAGCCTTTGGCTGCGGCATCGGCAAAGATGATTTTGACGCCTCTAAGTTGCGTTATGGCAAGATCATCCTGATGACAGATGCCGACGTGGACGGCTCGCACATCCGTACCCTGCTGCTCACCTTCTTCTTCCGCCACATGCAGGATCTCATCAAGCGCGGCAATATCTTCATCGCGCAGCCGCCCCTTTACAGAATCAAGAAGGGCCGTTTTGAGCAGTACATCAAGAATGACGCCGAGTTCGTCCAGGTGATGATCAAACGCGCCTCAGACGGCTTAGTCGTGCGCTATGGCGAAGGCGCGGCCCGCATCGAGTCGCGCCAACTGGCGCAGTTCCTGACCCGTCTCAATGAGTTCCTCGGATTTCTTGACAAGGTGGACAAACGCATCCGGAACGAGCGCGTCACGGAGATGCTCCCCGAGTTCGAACTCTCGAAGCGTGAAGAGTTTCATGGCTCGCCTGACGCGATTCCCACCCGTATCTCCGATATCGAAAGCCGCCTCAAGGCTATCGCCAAAGAGGAACAGTTCATGTCGGTCGCAAGCCACTTCGACGAGGAACTCGAACTCTGGGATGTGCGCTTCGTCAACTCGCAGGGTACGCCCCATTCCATCGGCTGGAGCCTTATCTCCAGTCCTGAATACAAGCAGATGATGTCGCGATACCGCCAGATCGCCGAGTTCATGAAACCTCCCTTCCATGTCGAATGGGTCAAGAACGTAGAGGTCTCCAAGGAAGAAGCAGACGACACCATTTCTGCCGCCGAGAAAGCCGACGCCGAGAAGATCGAAGGCAAGACGATTAAGGGAGGAACCCCTGCACGAGTTTCCCCCAAGGCTGGCTCACGGGAGCCGGTCGAAAAGAAGACTGTCCGCGACCTTTTCAACTTCGTTCTCGAACAGGGCCGAAAGGAATACCAGATCCAGCGCTACAAGGGCCTTGGAGAAATGACTGCCGAGCAACTCTGGGAAACCACCATGGATCCCGAGCGTCGCACTCTGCTCTCAGTTAAGCTCGAGGATCTCACCGAAACCGAGGCCATATTCACCACCCTCATGGGAGAGAACGTCGAATCACGCCGCAAGT
>CAILAZ010000128.1 GCA_903832295.1 uncultured Acidobacteriota bacterium | reverse complement strand
GCTATCGAGGAAGATCATGGAAGCAAGACCGACGGACCTGGCAACAAACTCACTCCCCGACTCATCGCTGGATCAGTTATTTCGCGAAGCTCGCACGCATATCTCCTGGCTGCCCCGGCCTGTGCAGGTTCAACTCTTGAAGGATGCCTACGAGCTGGCGCGCTGGGCTCCCACCAGCGCCAACTCATCGCCCGCGCGATTCGTTTTCGTCACCAGCCCGGAGGCCAAAGAGCGCCTCATCCCCACCCTCGCGCCCGGCAACGTTGAGAAGACGCGCACCGCTCCCGCCACCGCCATCATCGCCTGGGACGCCGAGTTCTATGAGCATCTCCCCAAGCTCTTTCCCCAGATGGACATGCGCTCATACTTCGCAACCAGTCCCGGCGTTGCCACCGAAAACGCCTTCCGCAACAGCTCGCTCCAGGGAGCCTATTTCATTCTCGCCGCCCGCTCTCTCGGGCTCGATTGCGGCCCCATGTCCGGCTTCGATCCGGAAAAGGTCAACGCTGAGTTCTTCCCTGACGGCAAGTGGAAGGTGAACTTTCTCTGCAACCTTGGCTACGGAGACCACAGCAAGGTGTATCCGCGCAACCCTCGTCTCTCCTTTGATGAAGCCTGCCGCGTCCTCTAGGAACAGGGAGCATCCGTGAGTGACTACGTGAAGCTACAGGCCTCTGACGGCCAGCAATTCAACGCCTATGTCGCCAGCCCCGCTGGCAAGCCCATTGGCGCGCTCGTCGTCCTGCAGGAGATATTTGGAGTCAACGCCCACATCCGCTCCGTAGCTGACGCCTATGCCACAGACGGATTTCTCACCGTCGCGCCCGCCCTCTTTGACCGCATTGAGCCCGGTGTCGAACTCGGCTACGAGGGGGCCGATCTGCAGAAGGCGTTGAGTTTCACCCCCAGGATCAACGTGGAGAAATCTCTTCTGGATGTCGCCGCCGCACTCGACTACGCCGCTGCCAGCTCCGGACGCAAGGCCGGCATCATTGGCTACTGCTTTGGCGGAACCCTCGCCTGGGTCGCCGCCGCCCGTCTGCATCCTGCCGCCGCCGTTGGTTACTACGGAGGCCGCATCGGCAGCTATGCCTCGGAAACGCTGGTTGCGCCCGTCATGCTGCACTTCGGCAGCAAAGACGCACACATCCCCGCCGCTGAAGTCGAACGCGTCCACCTCGCCCATCCCGAGGTAGAAATCCACTGGTATGACGCCGGACACGGCTTCAACCGTGACGCCAACGCAAGCTATGAGCCCGCCTCGGCTCGTCTTGCTCGCGAGAGGTCTCTGGCATTTTTCAAGAAGTATCTGGGCTGAGTTGTGTTCCGCCTCTGACAGTCGTACCACCCCGCAATCGTAATCTGCATCCACAACTCTGGCAGAAGGCATGTAGCTGAAGTGTCTTCCCGTCCAGGGCCCCTTTCATTTGCTCCCATATTCAGGAGAAGGAGTAAGCATGAGAAAGCTGGGATTGTTGTGCGCAGGATTGCTGCTGGGCACGTTTTGCTGGCCGCAAACCGGACCGGACAGCGTATGCGAAGTCAACGTAAGCGTTCCCAAAGGTGGTCCTGCTCAATTCGCGGATGCTCGCAGGAAACACAATGAGTTTCACAAGGCTGAAAGCGACACGACAGCGATTCTGGTATGGCAGGTTACAACAGGGCCTTCCACCGGCAGTTTCATGACCGCATCCTGCGGCCTGGCATGGAAGGACTTGGATGGCAATGACACCTTCGACGCCCGCGACACAGCCGACATTGCCAAGACGCTTGCCCCGGCGATTGCCGAGAACCATCGCTCCTACTACGTCTTTCGCAAAGACCTCAGTCTCGTTCCCGAGTCCACCGGTAAACCCGCAAAGATGATGAGCGTCGTCCACTATTTCATCAAGCCCAGCGGACTCACCCAGTTCACTGACGCCCTCAAGAGAATCAACGAAGCGCAGAAGCAGTCAAAGTACCCCGCAAAGCCGTCACGCTGGTATGTCCTGGCAAACGGTGGAGAAGGGCCGCGCTACGTAGTCGTCACCGACCGCAACTCATGGGCAGATATGCAACCCCCGGAGCAGACCATGGTGGACATGCTCAAGCAGGTCTATGGCAACGACGATAAGACCATGCAGAATCTCCGCGACTCGGTGGATCACACCGTCTCCGAACTCCTCGAGTTCCGCGGTGATCTTAGCTACATTCCACCGGCGAAGTAGATCTCTACAAACCCTGCCCGGGCGCTCCCTGGGCAGGGAATCGCCATCGCTAAACTCCCACCCGCTTTGGCAGAATCTCGCCGATTCTCTTCACCTGCGCCCCTACTCCGCGCAGCTTCTCTTCAATCCGCTCGTACCCGCGGTCGATGTGGTACACGCGGTCGATGATCGTCTCATCCTGTGCCACCAGCGCCGCCAGCACCAGTGACGCCGATGCCCGCAGGTCGCTCGCCTGCACCGCCGCGCCGCTCAGCGTGACCCGTCCGCGCACTACCGCCCTGCGCCCTTCAATCTTGATGTTCGCTCCCATGCGGCAGAGTTCCTGCGCGTGCATGAAGCGGTTCTCAAAAATGTTTTCCGTGATAATCGAAGTCCCCTCGGCCTGCGTCACCAGCGCCATGTACTGCGCCTGCACGTCGGTCGGAAAGCCCGGATACTCTTCCGTAGTAATATCGGCAGCCTTCAGCGGACCCGCGTCGCCCATTACCCGCACGCAGCCCTCGCCGGTCTTCACCTTCACGCCCACCTCTTCCAATTTGTTCAGCAGCGCGGTCAGGTGCGTCGGGTCGCATTCGGTCAACATCAGGTCGCCGCCCGTCAGCGCGCCCGCCAGGATGAACGTTGCCGCCTCAATGCGGTCGGGGATAATCCGGTGGCGCGCTCCGTGCAGCTTTTCCACGCCCTTGATACGAATCGTCGAACTTCCCGCGCCCTCGATCCACGCGCCCATCTTCACCAGCAGCGCCGCCAGGTCCACCACCTCGGGCTCACGCGCGCAATTTTCCAGCACCGTATCGCCTTCGGCCAGTGCTGCGGCCATCATGATGTCTTCCGTGCCGGTCACCGTGATCTTGTCGAACGAGTAGTGCGCGCCCCGCAGCTTCTTTGCCCGGGCCTCAATGTACCCGTGCTCCTGCACAATCTGCGCTCCCAGCTTCTCCAGCCCCTTGATGTGCAGGTCGATCGGCCTCGCGCCAATGGCGCACCCGCCCGGCACTGAGACTCTTGCGAACCCCACCCGCGCCACCAGCGGTCCCAGCACCAGCGACGACGCCCGCATGGTCTTCACCAGTTCGTAGCTCGCCTCGGGATTCTCGCTCAGCTTCGCCGCGCAGATCGTCGTCCGGTGCTGTGCCCGCCCGTACCCTAGCTCCACCTCCGCGCCCATCGCGGAAAGCAGCCTGCGCTCGGTCTCAATGTCGCGCACCTGCGGAATGTTTTCCAGAACCACCGTTTCGTCGGTAAGTAGCGCCGCCGCCATTGCCGGCAGTGCGGCATTCTTCGCGCCACTGATCCGGATTGTCCCCAGCAGCGGATTGCCGCCGCGTATTACAAGCTTGTCCATGTATGAGTCCCAAAAAACTGGTGATCCGGGCCGCAGCCCTATTCAAGATTCTACACACTCGCTATTCGCCCGCCAGCGCGCTCGCAATCGCATCATGCACTCGCGGCCTGAACTCACGGATCGCCTGGTTCCCCGCGTCCGGCCAGGTCCGGTTCGTCAGCAGTGTTACGCAAACTCTGCGCTCCGAATCGCACCACAGCGAAGTCCCCGTGTATCCCAGATGCCCAAATGATCCTGCGGAGAACCTCGTCCCGGACTGCGACGGAGCCGAAGGCGTATCCCACCCCATGGTCCTCGAACTCCCCACCGGACGCGCCTCGCGCTGGGTGAACATCCGCACCGTATCCGGGTCGAAGATAGGTTCTCCCCCGCGCAGCATGCACCCTGCAAACGCAGCGACCGAGCGCGCATCCCCGAACAACCCTGCGTGCCCTGCCACCCCGCCCATCGCGCTCGCGTTCTCGTCGTTCACCTCGCCTTGCACCACTCGCCCACGATACGTCAGGTCGTTCACTGTCGGAGGAATGCCTTTTTGTTCTTCAACTTGGGGCACAAACGTCATCCCTGACTTTAGGGGCTCGAACACTTCGTTCCGGCAGAATTCATCGAGTCCCACGCCCGCCACTCTCTCCAGCAGTTCGCCCAGAATGACGAATCCGATGTCGCTATACTCGGCCCTTTCCATCGGCGCGGCTTCCAGCTCCACCCGCCTCGCCGCCGCCAGCACCGCCTCCCGTCCCTGCGCCTCCAGGTACAGCTTGCGATGTGCAGGCAGTCCCGACGAATGTGCCAGCAGCATCCGCACCGTGACTTGCTCCCTCCGCAGGTCGCGCCCGTCGGCAAACTCCGGCAGCAGTTCCACAACCGGCGTATCCACCCTCAGCTTCCCCCGCTCGCACAGCAGCATTGCCATCGAGGTGGTTGCAATCGGCTTGGTGAGTGATGCCAGGTCCCACACCGTCTCTCTCGTCACCGGCGGCGCATCTGCTTCGTACGTAAAGCGCCCAAAGCCGCGCCAGGCCAGCAGTGCGCCCCGCAGCGTTACCGCCAGCGCCGCCCCCGGAAATACCTTTTGCGCAATCGCCTCGTCCACCAGCGCGAAGGCCCGCGCAAAACGGCGCTCCTGCTCGCCCGTCCTCTCCACCAGTGCAGTGTCCAAGCCTTCTCCGTTCACTTGATGTACTGCAGCATTTCCTTGAACTGTGCTGTCCCGCTTCGCCGCAGCAGTTCATACATCATCATCTCGGTGGAGGAGATCACGCACCCCGCGGACTCCATGCGCTCCAGTCCCAGCCGCCAGTTCCAGTCCGTGCGCGAACCCACCGCGTCGGAGGCCACGTGCACCATGTACCCATTCTCCAGCGCCCCCAGCGCAGTCTGCATCACGCAGATGTGGCTTTCCATGCCGCACAGCAGCGCGGTTGTCCTCCGCCCCGGCAGGTTGTGCAGTGCGCCTCGGAACTCCTCGCGCCCAAAGCAGCCGAACTCCAGCTTGTCGATCTCGTTCACTTCGGGCAGCAGCTCCGCAATCTCCGGAACCGTGTGTCCCAATCCGCGCGCATACTGCGTAGTCAGCAGCACGGGAATCTCCAGCACCTTGGCTAGCCGGATCAGCAACCGCGAGTTTCGCACCAGTTCCTCCCGGTTAAGCACAGCCGGCAGCAGTTTTTCCTGGATGTCGATCACTACCAGTGCGCACTGCGCGGCATCAAGGCTCCTGCGTGCAATCGGCTCGCCTGCCAGTCCGCCCAGCTCAGGAAGGGAAGAAGGATTCATTGCCAACTCCTAATGGGGATGTCCCCGCGATTTCAAACAGCCTACAGCCTACGCCTCGGTTGGCGGGCATTCCAGACCTCTCAACACAATTTCCGGCGGGCAGCAGGCCTGAGCTGCCCTGCATCGGATAAAAGGTGAGTCTTCCACGCCGTACTCTTCTCTCCCGTTGCGTTGCTCTCGTGCTTGCCGCACCCCTTCTCCTTGCGGCGGCTGCGGCCCCGCTCAAGCAGGTCGCGCTTGTGGATATCCCCGGCCATCCCGGCTTCGATGAGATCGCTCTTGCCCACGCCATGATCCTCGTCTCCCATCCCGGCGAAGGCACCGTGGATCTCTTTGATACCCAGAAACGCCGCATCGTCGGGCACATCCGCAACATGTCCTCTCCCCGTGGCGTTGCCGTCGATAACGCCGCCAATCTCGTTTACATCGCGAACTCAGGAGCCCGCAACATCGTCGTCGTTTCCACGGCGGACTGGCAGGTCCAGCGCACCATTCCCCTTCCAGCAGCTCCGGACGCACTGCTGCTCGCGGATGGGCAGCTCTATGCCACGTTTCCTGATGCTGGCAGCATTGCCGTCCTTGACCCTTCGCAAAACGCCAGGCCCGTCCAGCAGGTCCCCGTCGAGGGCCGCCCCTCCGCCTTCGCCTATGATGCCTCGCGCCATCAGCTTTACCTCACCCTCCAGGACCGTCGCCGCATTCTCGTCTTCGATCCCGCGCTCAAGCCGGTCACCGTTTTTACCCTTAACGCCTTTGAGCCCACGGGCATCGTCTTCAGCCCCGTGCATCACCGCCTGTATGTGGCCGTCCGCTACGCCGTCCTCGCCCTCGATCCCGATGATGGACGGGAAGTTTCGCGCTCCCCCGTTGCCGGAGGAATAGACCAGCTCACCCTCGACGCCTCCTCCAGCTCGCTTCTCGGCATCGCCAACGGTTCCGTCTTTGTCCTTCCTGCATCGGCCACGCTCGGTCCCGCTGCCGAAATGCCCATCGAGGTCAAGGGACACACCCTCGCCTGTGACCCGGCCACCGGATTCATCTATCTCCCCGGCGCTCGCGAAGGACACTCCAAGCTGCTCATTCTCAAACGCCTCACTCGTCCTTCCTCCCCGTCATGAACTGCACTTTCGCTTTGTGGAAAGCTGCTTCAATTTCCCCGCAGCGTGATACAACTGTCAGCATGTCTCGAATTGCTTCCAATCAGCCTGGCGTGGTAGCCCGCGCAGCCTGCCGCGTGGACCTTGCGGGCGGCACCATGGACATGTGGCCGCTCTATCTCTTCCACCCCGGCGCAGTGGTGGTCAACATCGCCGTCCGCGTCATGACCACCTGCCGCATCGTCCCCCTCGCCACCCCGGCCATCGAGCTCTGCTCCACGGACACCGGCCTCGCCGACAGCTTTCCCAGCATGGACGCCCTGCGTGCCGCGCCGAAATACAAGCACGCCCTCGCCGCCCACCTCCTCCGCTTTTTCTATCCGCATTCCGAACCCGCGACCGGCTTCCGCCTTCAGACCCACTCCGAATCGCCCGCCGGCGCTGGAATCTCCGGATCCTCTGCCCTGATGATCGCAACCACTTCGGCGCTTGCCCGCTTCACCGCCCGCAAGCTTTCGCCTGAGCAAATTCGCGAAATCGCGCAGAATGTCGAAGCCCAGCTCATCCGCGTTCCCACCGGATGCCAGGACTACTACCCCGCGCTCTACGGTGGCGTCAGCGCCGTCCAATTGGATATCGACGGCATTCACCGCCACGCCATCCCCTGCGACGCCGATGAGATCGACCGCCGCTTCGTCCTCGCCTATACCGGAGCCCCCCGCCAGAGCGGCATCAACAACTGGGAGGTCTTCAAGCGCCACATTGATGGCGACCGCCGCATCTTCCGCAACCTCGAGCAGATCGGCCAAATCGCGCGCGCCATGCGCTCCGCCGTTACCGCCGCGGATTGGACCGAAACCGGACGCCTCCTGCGCGACGAGTGGAAGCTCCGCCGCACTAACGCCCCAGCCATCGCCACCCCGCTTATCGACAAGCTCATCGCCGTCTCCCGCCGCAACGGAGCCATCGGCGCCAAGGTCTGTGGAGCCGGAGGCGGAGGCTGCATCCTCTTTATGACCGAACCCGAAGCCCGCGAGCGCGTGGAGCAGAAGCTCATTGCTGCCGGAGCCCAGCTCCTGCCCTTTGCCGTCGCCCGGGAAGGCGTCTCCGTGGCCGCACTCAGGTCGTAGCCAGAACACCATGAGCGAAGTTCACCAATTCGAGCCTAACCCGGCGGGAAATCCCTACCCTCCACCCCGCCCGTTGCCGGCTCTCCTGCGCTTCTCCATCGCTGCCATTTGGACCGCTGCCGTCTTCTGGTTCAGTGGTTTCGTCTATGCGTTCTTTCCCGAGCGAAATCTCGTTCCCGGAATTCTCTTCCGCCTCATCGCCTGCGTCCTCACCGCTGCGGGCTACGTCTTCTTTCTGCGCGTACTGGACTACAGCACCGCCCCAATTCCATCTGCTCTCGGCCTCCCTCTGGACAGCAAATCCGCCTGCCAGTGGGCCTCCGGCTTTGCCCTGGGAGCTTTCCTGATCGCCGCTGACGTCGCCTTCATCGCCAGTTTCGGCAGGTATCAGTGGCACCTCCACCTCAGCCGTCCCATGTTCCTGCGCTTTCTCGGAGTCGCCCTGCTGCTGTTTTTCGCTGCCCTGATGGAAGAGGTTTCCTTCCGTGGCTACCCCTTCCAGAAGCTCACGGAAGCTCTCGGCGCTTTCTGGGCCATCGTCGCCCTCTCTGCCCTCTTCGGCGCCGTCCATCTCTGGAACCCCTCTGCCAAGGGGATCCTGAGCTGGGCCTTCTTCAACACACTCGCCGTGGGACTGCTCTTTGCTCTGGCCCGCATCCGCACCGGCTCGCTCTGGTTCTCATTCGGTCTGCATCTTGGCTGGAATTTATTTCAGGGCGCAGTGTTTGGCTTACCCGTGAGCGGTATCCGTGATTTCTCCACCGTCATCTCCAGTACCACCGCCGGTTCGCCAGCCCTTACCGGCGGGGCATATGGCCCGGAAGCCAGCGCTTCCTGCACAATCGTCCTGGTCATCGCCCTGCCTCTCCTCTGGTGGCTCACCTCTTCCCGCAATATTCAGCACTCGCCAGCGCTTTTCCCCGCCTCCTCCGGCATCTAAACTTCGCAAGTGGGAACAAGCGCGTCCCCGGAGTTATAATGCCGGACACACATCAGTCAGGCGGCGCGTGCGGAGAGGCTTCCATGAAATCGCCAGTGACAGGGCTCGTATCCCGGTTCTTCCATTCCGCAGTCATGGTCCTGCTCGCGTTCCTGCTCCTGCCTGCAAATCTTTCCGCCTCTGAATCCAAGCTCTCCCCTGAACAGCGACAGGCGGTCATTCGTGCCTTCCTCGCCGAGCGGCCATTCGTCCACCGCACTTTTCCCCGGGGCAAAACCGGGCTCAAGGTCGAAGGTGACAAGATCACCCCCTCGGAAGAGGAAACTCGCCAGATCGTCGCTCAGGCCGGAGCCGCTGCCAAACCCGGAGAGCGTGCCGCCATCACTGCCGTCCATTTTGTCCACCAGGGCATCGTCTTTGAGATCAATGGCGGCCCCATGAAGCGCAAGAAGTGGACGGACCGCATCAGCGTCGGAGTCAATGGTGTCGATCCCTCGCGCTCCTCCGCCACACCCGCGAATGAAAGTGTCTATACCAACTCCAACGGTTCCTCCATCTTCCTCTCCGTGAAGGAGGATGCCGCCGGACTCACCGTCGATCAGATCAAGACCATGCTGGAGCCTGTCCTCGACTTCAAGGCCACCAGCGTTGCCGAGGCCTACCAGAAGAGCCTTCCCCCGGTTCTCGCCGCCGCCGTCAAGCATCACAAGGCGCTCGTCGGCATGGACAAGGAAATGGTCACTTACGCCATGGGACGCCCGCCGCGACGCATTCGTGAAGCCCGCGATGGCCAGGATTACGAAGAGTGGATCTACGGCACTCCCCCGCAGGATGTTGAGTTCATCCGCTTCCTTGGCGACAAGGCGGTCAGCATTGAGGACATGAAGGTCAACGGCGAAAAGATCGTGCGCACCCAGGATGAGGTTGGCGATTTGAGCGATTCGCTCAACGCGGATGCTGGCAAGCCAAAGCGGCCCGGTGCCGCTGCCGCCGACGAGGACCGTCGCAGCGCACCCACTCTTCTTCGGCCCGATGAAAAGCCCGCATCCACGGGATTGAACTCGAACACCACCATGCCGCTGCCGCAAGACGATCCCAATCCGCCCAGCACTCCTGGCCCCAGGTAGGCGATTGGCTGTGGCCGTCGCATTCCGGTCGCCACAAACTTTCCCCTTGGCCCTCAAGCGCTTTACACTAGTTGTGTGAAGATCGCGCTTGCACAAATCAATCCCACTGTCGGGGACTTCACCGGCAACGCAGACAAGCTCCGCCAGTTCATCCTCGCTGCCGTCGCCCGTCAGGCGGAGCTTGTCGTCTTTCCTGAGCTTTCTGTCTGTGGCTATCCGCCCCGCGATCTCGTCGAAGTCCCTGCCTTTGTCGCCCGTTCCCGCCAGGTGCTTGAAGAGCTTGCCGCCGAGTTCCCCGGAGTTGCCATCATTGCCGGGTTCCCCTCGCCTGCCCCCTCAGATACCGGCAAGACCGTGATGAACTCCGCCGCCCTTCTCCGGAAGGGCCGCATCGACTTCATCCAGTCCAAGCGCCTTCTGCCCACCTATGACGTCTTCGACGAGATGCGCAATTTTGCTCCTGCGCCCTCGCAGAGTCTCATCTCCATCGGCGGCCAGTCCATCGCCCTCACCATCTGCGAAGACGCCTGGAATGACAAGGCTTTCTGGAGCCGCCGCCTCTACGGCTCCGATCCTGTTGATGACCTGGTCCGCGCCGGAGCTACTCTCATCCTCAACATCTCCGCCTCGCCCTTTAATGTCGGCAAGCGCGAGCTGCGCCAGGCCATGCTGGCCAGCATTGCCCGCCAGCATCATCTCCCAGTCCTTCTGGTCAATCAGGTAGGAGGCAATGACAGTCTTGTATTTGACGGCTCCAGCCTCGCGCTCAATTCCGGAGGCGATCTCATCGCCCAGGCGCGCTCCTTTGAAGAGGACCTCATCCTCATCGATACCGCCACTCAAACCGGCGATATTCACCAGCAGGTCTTAGGAGAAGAGGGAAGTGCCTACTCCGCCCTTGTCCTCGGCACCCGCGACTACGTGCGCAAGTGCGGATTCAAGAAGACTGTCGTTGGCCTCAGTGGCGGCATTGACTCCGCTCTCACCGCCGTCATCGCCGTCGATGCCCTCGGCCCGGAAAACGTCATCGGTGTCTCCATGCCCAGCCAGTATTCCTCGGAGGGCAGCATTTCCGATGCCCGCGAATTGGCCGCCAATCTCGGCATCTGTTTCGAAATCGTCCCCATCCGCGAAATCTTTGACTCCTACCGCTCCGCTCTCAGCGTAATCTTCTCCGGCCTCGATCAGGATGTCACCGAAGAAAATCTCCAGGCTCGCGCCCGTGGCGGAATCCTCATGGCCGTCGCCAACAAATTCAACGCCCTCGTCCTCACCACCGGAAACAAGAGCGAACTCGGTGTCGGCTACTGCACCCTCTACGGAGACATGGTTGGCGGCCTCGCCGTCATCTCTGACGTCCCCAAGACCTTCGTTTATCGCCTCGCCTTTTACGTCAATTCTCGCCGCGTGCTAATTCCCAACGCCTCCATCACCAAGCCGCCATCGGCTGAACTGCGTCCGGACCAGAAGGACAGCGATTCGCTTCCTCCCTATGATGTGCTCGACCGCATTCTGGAGGAATATGTCGGCAACCTGAAGTCCGCTTCCGAAATTGCCGAACTCACCGGATTCGACGAAAGCGTCATTCGCTTTGTCGTCCGCCTCATTGACCGCAGTGAATACAAGCGGCAACAGGCCGCCCCCGGAATTAGAATCTCAACCAAGGCTTTTGGTGTGGGCCGTCGCTTTCCCATTGCCGCAGCCCATCAGGTCTAGTAAAACTTCGGAATCGGCTTCCGCTGTACTCAAAGGACAGGCCCGTTCAAGGATGATCTCAATGCGCAACTTGCTTAAATGCTCCGCTGTATTGCTGTTTTCCCTCTCCCTCTTTGCTCAGACCGCCGCCAAGCCCGCTTCCCGGCCGGCCGCGCAAGCCGCTCCTGCCGCTGTTGCCGGGGGACCCACCGTAGAGGTCGCCGAAGCCTATTTCAAGCGCATGTTCGGTTATGACTCCAACATTCAGGTCAAGGTGCCCAGCATCACCGCATCTGCCATTCCTGACCTCTTCGATGTCGTCGCCGTATTCCTTACGCCGGAAGGGCAGCAGATCGCGCACTTTTACGTCTCCCGTGATATGAAGCATGCCATCGCCGGAGAGCTCCTCTCCTTCGGCGCCGATCCCTTTTTGCAGGATCGCCAGGAGCTTGCCAGGTCCGCCTTTGGCCCCTCGCGCGGCCCTGCCAACGCCAAGCTCCTCCTCGTCGAGTTTGCCGATCTCGAGTGTCCTTCCTGCAAGGAAGCGCAGCCCGTCATGAGAAAGCTGCATGACGACTTCCCCGAGGCCCGCTTCGTATTCCAGAGCTTCCCCCTGGACCAGCTTCACCCATGGGCGATTCCCGCGGCTTCCTATCTCGATTGCATCGCGCGTTCCAACCAGGCGCAGGCCTTCACCTTCATCGATTCTGTGTACACCCACCAGAAAGACATCGAAGCTGATGTCCGCAAAACCGGATTAACCGGCAAGGTCAGCATCGACAAGGCTGCCCTCACCGAGCACATGCGAAGCTACACGGAGGCCTCTGGCGCGGATCCCGCGGCCATGCAGGCCTGCGCCGAAGCGCCCGCGACTCTCGAGCGCGTCCTGCGCAGCCAGACTCTCGCCAAGACTCTCGGAGTCACCGGAACGCCCACCCTCTTCGTCAACGGACGCCGCATTGACAGTCGCGGTCTCGGCCAGTACGAAGCCCTGAAAAATGTAATTAGCTTTGAGGCCGAGCTGGCCGAAAAAGGAAAGTAATCGGCAGGGAATTGCCCGCAGGATGCCCCACCTCGCGTCGGCGATCGTGGGGCTTTCTATTTGTGTGGGGAGCTTCTACTTCGGTACGTTCATCGGAATCGGTACATACGATCCCGACTTGTTCCGCGCCGACGTAATGTGCGGCGTCACTACCACCAGCAGCTCGTCGGAGTCGTGTTCCTTCGTCGTGGTGGCGAATGCGTTGCCCAGCACCGGCAGCATCGAAAGCAGCGGAATCCCGTTGATGGCCGCCGTCTCGCTCTTGTCAATCAGTCCCGCGATGACCACCGCCTCGCCGTCTTCGGTGCTGATTGTGCCTTTCATCTCGCGATTCGTAATCAGCGGCAATCCGTTCACCTGCGTGGCTCCCAGCGAGCGCAGCAGGAGTTCGTACTCCATGCTGATTGTCTTGCCGTGTACCTGGGGCGTCGCCTTCAAGGTGAGGCCCAGGTCTTCGTAGCTGAACTGCGGCGAAGGAACCGCCGAACTCGTCCCCGCCGTGGAGTTGATCCCCCACAATCGTCATGTTCATCTGCCCCCAGGCGGAGG
>CAILAZ010000127.1 GCA_903832295.1 uncultured Acidobacteriota bacterium | reverse complement strand
GACAAGGGCGGGGCGGGAGGTGGAAAAGCCTCTGGGGCTGGGGTCTATGTTTGGGCGAGGCTGGGGTCCTTCGCTGCGCTCAGGATGACACTTTAGACCTGAAGGTCAAAACCTCAAGATCAAAACCAAAGGCAAGGGCAAGGACAAGGGCGGAGGCGGGGAGGCGGAAAAGCCTCTGGGGCTGGGGTCTATGTTTGGGCGGGGCTGGGGTGCTTCGCTGCGCTCAGGATGACACTTCGTGCAAGAGCAAGGTTAAAACACGAAACAGATGAGGGTGGAACGGAGCTGGGGTGCTTCGCTGCGCTCAGCATGACACTTCGGGCAAGAGCAAGGTCAAGACACGAAACATGGGCAAAACACATGGGCAAGACAATTTGAGAGAGAGGAGCAAGGGCCAGAGACAAGGGGAAGGCGGGTCTGCTGGAATTCGAGGGCGGCTGGGTGGGGGGCGCAACATCTGGGAGGGGAATGCCATCTGAAGGGATACGCCACTTTTGAGGATTTGAACCGGCCAGGACTTGGCCGCAAACAGGAAAAGGGAGATATCTAGCAGATGCGCAAACTATTGTTGGTCGCAACACTTTCACTTGGAACATTTGCCCTGGCTCAGACGGCGGGCAGCGGCGCGGGAACAGGCGCGGCGGGCAGCACGGGCCAGACGGGTTCGGGTTCGAGCACGACGTCGAGCTCGCAGCCCTGGTCGCAGACGGGCTCCAGTTCCACGGGCACACAGAGCGGAACCAGCAGCGGAGCACAGCAGCCGGGCAGCATGGGATCGAGCACGGGAACGCAGAGCGGACAGACGGGCTCAGGCAGCTCAAGCACGACGATGCAGGGGACGACTGGAACCAATAGCGGGAGCGGAACGACGAGCGCTTCCCCGACGCCGGATGGGACTTCGGCAGGATCTGGCGCTGGATCGCCCTCAACGAGCGGATCGAGCACCGGGACGAGCAGCACTGGGACGAGCACCGGGAGCAGCACCGGAAGCAGTACAGGGACGAGCAGCAGCCCGGGTTCGATGAGCACTCCGAACAGTTCGACGAGCACGCCGGATTCCTCGACAGCGACGCCGACCCCTTCGACCAGTTCGCCGTCGTCCACGACGAGCTCGCCGAATCCTTCTTCGACCTCGCCTTCTTCGACCTCGCCTTCGTCCACGTATCCGAAATAAGACCGGGGAGGATTAAGGTTGCAGGACGGTGGCCCGCAGAGATGCGGGCCACGGCTTTTTGAGGGAGGAATTGAGGGAGGAATTGTTGGCGGGCAGTTTGACCCGCGCTTGCCCGGTCTCATACACTAAATTGTTCGCAGTTGGCGTTCGCGCCGCTGCATGTGCTCACGGTGTGAGCGTGCGGCCCCCCGGCCTCCACAACAATATCTCCAGACTTAAGGCTATCCCTTTGACATCCACTGATTTGACCGCTAGTGAAACGACCGCCGAAGTAATCAAGAACCCCTGCGAACGCGAGGTAAGCGTCGAGGTTTCCGCAGAAGAAGTTGCGCGTGAATGGAAGAATGCCCAGGCACGCTTCCAGAAGCATGCCCGAATTCCGGGCTTCCGGGCCGGCAAGGTTCCGGCCACGCTCGTCCGCAGCAAGTTTGCCGATGAGATCAAGTCGGAAGTGGTGGAGCACCTGGTGCCCGCAGCGTTCCGCGAGGAGACGAAGAAACAGAACCTGATCCCCATTGGACAGCCGAAGGTGGTGGAGCTGGAACTGGAAGAAGAGAAGCCGCTGCGCTTCAAGGCGATCTTTGAGATTCTGCCGCCGTTCGAGGTGGAGGGCTACAAGGAGATCAAGGCTGCGCACGAGCCGGTAGTGGTGGAAGACGAAGAGATCCAGAAGACGATTGACGGACTGCGGGAACAAAACTCGACGTATGTGAATGTGGACGAGGATCGCGGACTGGCCGATGGAGATTTTGGATCGGTTGCGTTCAAGAGCACCAGTCCGGAAGAGGGCGGCGAGCCGGTTGAGATGAACGACGTGCTGGTGGATATTGGCGGCAAGAACACGCTGCCGGCATTTACGGAAAACCTGCGCGGAGCCAAGGCGGGCGAGACGCGGAGCTTCGACGTGACCTACGCCGAAGACTTTGGCGACAAGCGGCTGGCCGGCAAGACGCTGCACTACGACGTGGAAGTGAAGGGGATCAAGACGAAGACTGTCCCGGAACTGAACGACGAGTGGGTGGCGGAGCTTGGGCAGGAAGAGATGAAGACGCTCGACGACCTGCGGACGCGAATCCGCGAAGGAATTGAGCACGAGAAGAAACACCAGGCGGAACACAAGATCAAGGAAGAACTGCTGGGTCAGTTGACGGCGAAGTTCCCGATCGACGTGCCGACGGTGCTGGTGGAGAATTCGATTGACCAGCGGCTGGAGCGGGGTTTGCGCTCGCTGATCCAACAGGGTCTGCGCGCGGAAGACATCAAGCGGATGGACTTGAGCAGGCTGCGCGACGGACAACGCGAGGGCGCGGTGAAGGACGTCCGGGCGAATCTGCTGCTGGAAAAGATTGCCGATGTGGAAGGGCTGGAAGTAACGGACGAGGATCTGGACAAGGAGATCTCGGCTGCGGCGCGACAGTCCAAGCAGAACCCGCTGGCGCTGCGCAAGCAGCTTGAAGAGAACAACGGACTGGCCGGACTGCGTCAGCAGATGCGCTGCGACCGGGCGCTGGATCTGCTGTACAAGCAATCCGAGTAGTGATGATGGGTCCGGTTTGACGGGCGGAAAATGTTTCGCAATCTGCCGCTTCTGAAAGGCATCGAACATTCGGGGGCGGTTTTTCCAAGACTGTACGGCTGCGACCGACGGTCTGCAAAGGAGCCGGAGAATTTTATGCTTGTGCCGATGGTAGTCGAGCAAACCAGCAGAGGCGAGCGCGCCTACGACATCTACTCCCGGTTACTCAGAGACAACATCATCTTTCTGGGAACGCCGATTGATGACAATGTCGCGAACCTGATTATTGCCCAGCTGCTGTTTCTGTCAGCCGAAGACCCGGAAAAGGATATTTCGCTGTACATCAACTCGCCGGGTGGTTCGATTACGGCGGGGATGGCGATTTATGACACGATGCAATTCATCCGTAATGATGTGGTGACGATCTGCATTGGGCAGGCGGCATCGATGGGGGCCATGTTGCTGGCGGCAGGAGCGGCGGGCAAACGGTATGCATTGCCGACCTCGCGTATCCTGATCCATCAACCGCTGATTATGGGCGGGGGAATTTCAGGACAGGCGACCGATATCGACATTCATGCGCGCGAGATTCTAAGGATGCGTGAGCTGATGAACCAGTTGATGGCCAAGCACACCGGGCAGATGCTGGACAAGGTGGAGCGCGACACCGAGCGCGACTTCATCATGAGCGCGCAGCAATCCAAGGAATACGGGATTGTGGATGACATCATCTACAAGCATAAGTAAAGATTGAGTTTGAGACGGGGGGTAGCCAGGAAGCTCCCCCCGTCTTTACGGGCAATTGAGTTCGGCGGAAAATGAGTGGGTTAGGGTACTTACGCTATTGTGAGGCGTGGGAAATCCAGACACACTGAAATCCGAGATTCGATTCAGGGCAGAATAGAGAGCCCAACAGCCCAGGGCCAGCTATGAGACACCCGGGTATCCGGGAAAGCAACAGGAGTCATGAGTGAGATCCAGGTCTGGTTCTGACGAAGTATTGCGATGTTCGTTCTGCCACAAATCTCAAGATGCCGTGGCGAAGCTGATCTCTTCCCCGTCTGACTATCCACGCGCCTACATTTGCGATGAATGCGTGGCGGTTTGCAACTCGATTCTTGAGGACGACCGGAGCGAGGCGCAGCCGACAGCAAGCCCGAACCACCTGCCAAAGCCGCAGGAGGTAAAGGCGTTTCTGGATGAGTACGTGATTGGCCAGGAGCGGACGAAGAAGAAGCTGGCGGTGGCGGTTTATAACCACTACAAGCGGATCTACATGAACCGGCAGCGGACCAGCGAGATTGAGCTTTCCAAGTCAAACATTCTGCTGATTGGGCCGACGGGCACCGGCAAGACCTTGCTGGCGCAGACACTGGCGAAGATGCTGGATGTGCCGTTTGCGATTGTGGACGCGACCACGCTGACCGAAGCCGGATACGTGGGCGAGGACGTGGAGAACATCATTCTGAAGCTGCTGCAGGCGGCGGATGGAGATGTGGCGCGGGCACAGACGGGGATCATCTACATTGACGAGATCGACAAAATCGGGCGCAAGGACGAGAACCCGTCGATCACCAGAGATGTTTCCGGGGAAGGCGTGCAGCAGGCGCT
>CAILAZ010000126.1 GCA_903832295.1 uncultured Acidobacteriota bacterium | reverse complement strand
TTGAACTCATCGTCCTGCAGGAAGGGGCGGACGTCCTCCGGGGTGCGGAGGGCGGAGCTGGGACGGATGGCTTCGTGGGCCTCCTGCGCGTTCTGAGCCTTGGTTTTGTAAACGTTGGGCTGCTCGGGCATGAAGGCCGCGCCAAAGTCGCGCTCAATGAGAGTGCGGGCCTCGGTGAGCGCGTCATTGGAGACGCGGACGGAGTCAGTACGCATGTAGGTGATGAGACCGACGGTTCCTTCGGAGCCGAGCTCGACACCTTCATAAAGGCGCTGGGCGACCATCATGGCGCGCTTGACGGTCATGCCGAGTTTGCGTGAGGCGTCTTGCTGGAACTTGGAGGTGGTAAACGGAGGCTGCGGGTTGCGGCGGCGCTCGGCACGCTTGACGGCGGTGACGGCCCAGGCAGCGGCGTCAAGCGCTTCGAGGATGCGCTTGGACTCCTCCTCGTTGTTGATCTCCACCTTTTCGCCGTTGATGCCGAGGAAACGGGCATCGAAGGCCGGGGCCTTGGCGGCGTGGAGGCGGGCGTCAAGGGTCCAATACTCGCGCTTCTCAAACTTCTGAATCTCACGCTCGCGCTCGACAATGAGGCGGAGAGCGACGGTCTGGACACGTCCGGCGGAGAGTCCGCGGCGGACCTTGTCCCACAGCAGGGGGGAGACCTGGAAGCCTACGAGTCGGTCGAGAATGCGGCGGGTCTGCTGGGCGTCGACAAGGTTCCAGTCGATTTCGCGGGGGCGGGCGAAGGCTTCCTGGACGGCCTTCTTGGTGATTTCGTTGAAGGTGACGCGATAGACGGGCTTGGCTTCGGCCTTGTGGCTGCGTCCGCCGTCGGTATTGCTGCCGAGTTCCTCGGCGAGATGGGCGGCGATGGCTTCGCCTTCGCGGTCAGGATCGGGTGCCAGATAGATGGCGTTGGCAGAGCGCGCAAGCTTGCGGAGATGGGATACTACCTTCTCCTTGCCGGGGATGACCTCGTACTCGGTCGCGAAATCGTTGTCGACATCGACGCCGAGACCCTTCTTGGGCAGATCCTTAATATGACCGAGCGAAGCTTCTACGTCGTAACCGGGACCGAGATATTTTTGGATCGTCTTGGCCTTGGCAGGGGATTCGACGATGACTAGACCTTTAGGCAATGGAACCTCTTCTGAATCTATGGAAACTGGAACGTAACCTAGCATGAAGGAACCCGATTGGCAAAACGGGAGCTGGCTGAAAAGATGAGGAAGCGTGCGTAAGCTGTTGAATAGTTGGAGTCTTGATAAATCTTTCATCTGTAGTGAAAGTGAGAGGGGATGATTGGCCGGGGAAAGGGTGGCGGGCGGAGAGATTGTCCGGGAAGCACGGGAGGGTAGAACGGCTGAGCCGGAAGGCGAAATCAGAAGACGCGGACATAGTTTTTGCCGGGGAGCTGGCGAATTTTGTTGTTCATTTCGAGCTCGAAGAGGGCGGAGAAGATCTCCGGGCTGGAGAGCTGGGCGTCGAAGCGCTCAATGAGCTCATCGATGTGGATGGAAACGTCTGATTTGATGGCGGAGAAGACCTTCTGCTGACCGGGGGGAAGCTCAGCGGCGGGCGGCGGGTCAAAGAGCGATGCAGCGCGGGGCACAGGCTGGGTGGACTGGCGCTCCTGGAGCTGAAGGCGTATCTCGGTGGGGAGTTCCTCGAAGACGTCTTCCCAGGTGGCGACGAGCTTGGCTCCCTGCTTGATGAGGGTGTTGGGGGTCCAGGCGAGCTTGTTGGTGACGTTGCCGGGGACGGCGAAGACTTCCCTGCACTGCTCAAGGGCACAGCGCGAGGTGATGCGGGTGCCGCTGTATTCTCCGGCTTCGACGACGAGGACGCCGCGGGAGAGGCCGCTGATGATGCGATTGCGCAAGGGGAAATTGTGCGGAGTAGGACCGGTGTTGAGAGGAAACTCGCTGACCAGCGCACCGCCAAGTTCGAGGATCTGGTCGGCGAGCTTGCGGTTCTCGCGAGGATAGATGATATCGACGCCTGTTCCGAAGACAGCGATGGTGCGGCCACGGGCCTGGACGGCGCCCTTATGGGCGATGGAGTCTATGCCGCGAGCGAGGCCGCTGATGATGACGAGTCCGCAGTTGGCAAGATCGGCGGAGAGGCGCTCAGCCATGCCGAGGCCGTAGGGCGTGGGGTGACGGGTGCCAATGACTGCGATTCCCAGATCGAGCAGGGTCCGGGGATTGCCGCGCACGTAGAGGACGAGCGGGGGATCGTAGATTTCGCAGAGCTGCGGGGGGTAGAGCTCTGAGCCCATGGCGACGAGGGTGACTCCAGGAGAAGAAGCAAGCATTTTGAGCTCGGCATCGGCCTGGCGCAGGGCGTCGCCGAGGGCTATGGACTGGGCGCTGGCGGCAGGAAGGCCAGTGGCCTCAAGTTCGGTGAGCGAGGCGCGGAAGATATCCGCAGGGTCGGGAATGCGCTCGAAGAGCCGGCGGACACGGGTGGGACCAAGCTGGGGCGTGAGCGAGAGAGCAAGCATCTGGCGATCGCGCGCGGAGACGGCGGGAAGGGGGGCATCTGGCATAGGTGGCTCGATGGATGGGAGTGTAAAGGAGAGCGGCGCGGCGGGCTACGGGAAAATGAGCGCGGGACTTGCATGAGAGAGTACGATCTGTAATGGTATTGGGCTGACACGACGAAAAATATGCGGGCACTGAAGATTTCTGCGATCTCATTTCTGAATACTGCGCCCCTTATGTGGGACTTTGAACACGAGCCCACGGCGGAGCTTCGCGAGAATTTCCGCGTGGAATATACGGTTCCGTCATTGTGCGCGCAGGCGCTGCGCGAGGGGACAGCGGACATCGGGATCATTCCCGTGATCACGACGGCGACGATTCCGGGGCTGGTGGTGCTGCCGGATGTGGCGATTGCAGCGCTGAATAAAGTTTGGTCCATTCAACTGATAAGCAAAAAACCGATCGAAGAGATACAAACGGTGGCGGTGGATACGTCGTCACGAACGTCGGTTGGACTGACACAGGTGCTGCTGACGAAGTTCTTCGGCGGGCGCCGTGAACTAACGCCGATGGCGCCGGTGCTGGGTCCGATGCTGGAGAAATGCGATGCGGGTTTGCTGATTGGCGATCCGGCAATGATGACGAAGACGAGCGGATATTACGCCTACGATCTGGCAGAGGTCTGGCGGAAGAAGACCGGATTGCCATTTGTGTTTGCGGTGTGGACGGTGCGCAAGGCGGCACTGGCGGAGATGCAGGAAGGCGTGGAATTGGGCGAGATCTTCCGGCGCTCGCGCGACCACGGGCTCAGGCCGGAAAGCGTGGCGGAGATCGCGAGAGTGTGGTCAAAGAAGATGGGGCTGAGCGAGGTCCAGATTTCCGGCTACCTGCGGGAGAATATCCACTACTCGCTGGATGCGGAATGCAGGAAAGGGCTGGCCTTATATTTCAAACTGGCGGCCGAGTGCGGGGTGATTCCGGCGGCTCCGGAGCTGGAGTACCTTGAAGCGCGCCAGGTGGCGAAAAGCTGACAAAGGTGAATCCTTTCTGGCGAACGCTACATCTATTAAGGTGTACGTCGTAGCTTCTACCAGCGAAGTGATGTAGAGTAGAAGCAGCTCTTTGAGAATGGTCCATGACCTTTCGGGCTCGCAGGTAACTGTAGCGAGCCAGGCCCGGTGGCTTCCCCGATTTAGATCGGAGTGGGCCGCCAGACGACATATAAAGCTTCCCGCGAACCGCTGATCGAAACTGGCGTGCGTTACGCGGGACCCGGACCGAGACTCAGAAACTGGGGTCTCGGCTGGGAACAGTTTTTTATGGGGGCGTCACGGCTTCGACGGAAACGGTTGCGGCCGGGAGGCATGCAGGGGCGCACACACCCTTAATCGAGTGCAAAAAACACAGTTGCCAACACTGAACTGGCTTACGCAGCTTAATTAGTTAAGTTGCCGTTCTCCGCGGCTTCGCCTACGGGCTGCGGTCAGAACGTCGCACAGTAGGCTGGCTCTGAACCCTACGTCTGGGGGCCGGAGCGAGACAAACAGGCTAGCCAGTGGCGTTTCTTGCCGATTCTTAGCGTTACTGGTGAACGTTGTGGTTAATGACCACGGCTTGAATCGAATAAGCATGTAGTTCTCCTCGCTTTCAGCGCTTTCGGACAGGGGTTCAACTCCCCTCGCCTCCACCATATGATTTTGAGTTGAACAACAGCCCGCCGACAATGGCGGGCTTTGTGTTGTGCGATAGCTCGAAGGAAAGATCAGTGCACGGAGTAGCTCACCCACGTCTGCCAAAGCAGGCAGACAAGGGGGCACCTGCGAGACAAACTTCACGTCTTCAACGACGCGTTGTAGTATTTCTGCGGTGGGGAATGTCGCAGGGGGCGAAGTTTGGATCGCAGAGACTTTTTACTCAAAACAGGTACGGTGGCCGCGGCCATGGCCGCTGAACCGCTGATGAGCCTGGCCGTAGAAGGCCCGCGCGTGGCGGTACGTCCAGCGGTGGAGAAGCGCTGCTTCCGCAGTGAGGCCGTGGAGCAGAAGATTGCCGCGGTAGCCAAACGCATCGCCGATCCCGAGTTGCGACGGATCTTTGAGAGCTGCTATCCCAACACGCTGGACACTACGGTGCGCCTCAGCGAAGTCGATGGACAGCCCGATACGTTCGTCATCACCGGAGACATTCCGGCAATGTGGCTGCGCGACTCCACCGCGCAGGTTATGCCCTATGCAGGACTGCTGGAGAAGGATGCAGAGTTGCGCAGGCTCTTCGCCGGATTGATTCGCAGGCAGGCGCGCTGCGTGCTGCTCGACCCCTATGCCAACGCGTTTCTGGACGGCCCTGGCCCGAGCGAACACCAAAGCGATGAGACCGAGATGAAGCCCGGGGTGCATGAGCGCAAGTGGGAGATCGATTCGCTCTGCTATCCGATTCGGCTGGCTTCAATCTATTACAAGACGACGCACGACCACACTCCCTTTGATGAGACTTGGCACGATGCGGCAAAGACCATTGTGCATACGCTGCGCGTGGAACAGCAGTTGCACAGCATGAGTCCGTACCACTTTGCGCGCAACACCACAGGCTTTCTGGAAAATGCTCCCGACGAAGGACGCGGCAATCCGTCGCGCCCTACGGGGCTGATTCATTCGGCGTTTCGCCCATCGGACGATGCGTCTTTCTATCCCTACTTCGTTCCGGGCAACTGCTTTGCCATGGTGGCGCTGCGGCAGCTGGCGGCTTTGCTGCGCCAAATCTACTCCGACGAGGCGCTGGCCCTGGAGTGCGTGCGCTTTGCCAACGATCTTGCCAAGGCGTTGGCGCGCGAGGCGGTGATGCGGCATCCCACGCATGGCCGCATCTTTGCATTTGAGGTGGATGGCTTTGGCAACGCGCTGTTTGCGGATGACGCCAACGCACCCAGCCTGCTCGCACTGCCCTACCTTGGCTACTGCCCGGTCAACGATCCGACGTACCAACGCACGCGTAGCTTTGTGCTCAGCGCGCAGAATCCTTACTACGTGAAGGGCAAACATGCGGAGGGCGTGGGCGGTCCGCACCAGGGACCGAACCGGGTGTGGCCCCTGGCGGTGGTGATGCGAGGGCTGACCAGCACGGACGACGCGGAGATTCGGCACTGCCTGCGCATGCTGGTGTGGCTGAGCGGCGGCAGCGGATTGATGCACGAATCGGTAATGGCCGACGATCCGAAAGTCTTCACGCGCTCGTGGTTTGCCTGGTGCAACTCGCTCTTTGGCGAACTGGTGGCCAAGGTGGCCGATACGCGTCCCGCGCTGCTTGGCTGATCCCCGCTTGCGGCAGACGACGTCTCCACCTTGAAAGCTGCATGCCGTGGAGTTTTACTTTCCGACCGGCTCGGTCGTTCTTTTGCCGAGGGTAGCATTGTTGATGATTGGCTTGGCCCACAATCCCGCGCTCAGAATGCAGCCAAACGTCGCGTAAAGACACACCATGCCGGCACGCAACCCAAACGCATCGCCGACTCGGCCAATAATCAGGGGCACAATTGCTCCGCCCATGATCCCGGTGCATAGGATTCCCGCGAAGGAACCATGATGCTCGGAGACGGAGTTGAGCGCCAGCGAAACCAACGTCGGCCACATGATAGAGGCGAAGAAGCCGATCGCCGGAAATGCGTAGAGCGCTACGCTGGCCGGTCCGAAGAGCGCAGCGCTCAAACACAGCAAGGCTCCGACGGAAAATGCAAGCAGCACCCGGCGGCTATCGAACAACTTGAACAGGATCATGCCGACAAAGCATCCGGCGGTGAGCAGCCCCCAGAACCACGCCACCGCGTTTGCGCCCGTTGTGTGTGGATCGAAGCCGTGATACTGCTCAAGAAACTTGGACATCCAAACGGTGGTTCCCTGCTCACTGCCAACGTAGGCGAAGATGCACAGGAAATAGATCCAGACCAGTGGACGGCGAAGCAGAGAACGGTACATCGCGATTGAACCGACCTGCTCCTCCGTATTCAGTTCGACCCGCGGCAACTTGAGCGCGAGCACGATCAGGCTCATGACCGCGGTACAAGCGGCAAAGAGCCAGTACATTGAAATCCACGGCAAACCAGCTGGCGTGACGGATGCCATCACGCGCAAGAAGGCACCATGCAAAGCAGGGTCAGGCAGGTTCTTGACCATATACGAATACACTTGCGGGCTGATAAACGATGCAAGGCCGAAGACGAACTGGACGAGGGCTGAGTTGAATGCGAAGTTCTCTTCTCCGCCTGCTACCCGCAACAGCGGATTGCAGGCAACCTGTATAACTGCCATTCCGCCGCCCATGACGAATAAAGAGACAATCGCCATGGTGTAAGACGGATGGACGGCGAAGGACAAGGCTCCGACAAATCCGGCGGAAAAAGAAGCGACGATCACGGGCTTCTCGGTGAAGCGCTCCACGAGAAATCCTGCCGGAATGGACATGACGCCGTAAGCGATGAAGAAAGCGAACGGCAGGATTGCAGCCGCAGCGAGGCCGACGTGAAAGCCTTCGATGATGTCGGGGACAATCGGCCCGAGAATGTTCGTCAGGAATGAAATGACGAAGAAGATCAGCAGGATCAACCCGACAATGATATAGCTTCTGCGCACGGCGGCCTCTTTCTACTCAACGACTGTGATTTTCGTGGCCCGGTCGAACTCGCCGGCCTGGCGACCGTCGATGGCTGCCAGGGCGAGAGTCATCATCTGTACCGGCAGAATCTCCATGACGGGTCGCACAGGATTTCCGGCGTCTGGAGTGCGGCAGGCAGATTGCGGCGAATTGATGCCGAATAAAAGCGATCGAGCCCCGCATGCGCGAATTTCGGATGCCAGGCGCTGGTTGAGCAGGCGCGCGGGTTGGTCGCCCTCGAAGACCACGACCATCGTCTCCGGCGATAGCATCTCAAACGGGCCATGGCGGAACGCAGCGCTGCTCATTCCTTCCGCGTGAAAATGGGCGGACTCCTTGATGATGAGACCACCGGTGCCGACTGCCGCCAATGATGCGCCGCGCCCAACCAGGAAGAGTCGGCGAACGCCGCGCACGGCTTCGATGAGTTGTTCTACATGCGCGCTCCAGTCGCGGAGATACGAAGCGGCAGCGTCGGCAGCTCCTTCTAGGTCGGCGAACCTCTGCTCGACATCATCGCCGCACAAAGCCGCACTGAGAACGCTCAAGGCAAGCAGACCTGCGACGTAGGTTTTGCATGAGACGGAGTATTCGCTACCCGCGCTGGAGATAATGGCGATGTCTGCCTGTTTCGCGAGCGGGCTCTCGGCGGTATTGGTAACTCCGATGACCGCCTGACCGTTTGCGTTCTGCTGCAGCAGACGCAGAGTTTCGGCGCTTTGGCCGGACTGGGAAACGGCAACCACCAGCGCCGAACGGCTCAGCACTTTCGGGTAAAAGTGGACAAGTTCCGAGGTTTCGATCAGCATCGGCGACCAGTCGTGTGCGGCGGCCTCGAGCGCCAGCGGGTGCAGCCCAAAGAATGACGATCCCATCCCGGTGACAACGAGGCGCTCGAACTTCCTTGCGGCAAGCAACGAGCGCACGCGGGAGAAGGCATCGGACTGGCGCAACGTCTGCCAAGTCGCAAGGAGGGCTGCGGGCTGATCCAGAATGTCGGAGAGATAGCGTCCGTGTGCAACAGGTGTTTTCATGTTAGCCCTCATACTCAGGAAAACGGCTGTGCCAAACGCGCGCCGCGCCGATAAGGCCAGCGTGGGCGCCAAGGGAAGCCAGGCGAATCTCAACTTTGTCCGAGGGCACAAGCGAACAGTTGCGCCGGATGGTTTCTTTGATGTCACCCATCAGCAAATCCGCACTGCGCATGACGCTGCCGCCAAGCACAATCGCCTCCGGGGTGAAGACCGTGATCAGGTTCGCCAAGCCTATCCCAAGATAGCGGGCCTCGCGCTCCACGGCCTGGCGAGCCAGAGGATCGCCGCTGCGCGCCATGTCGCAGATTTCTTTCCCGGTATATCCGCGTGCGGGATCCTGAGACAGCATCCATTCGGTCATGGCAGGTCCACGCGCCAGCAGTTCCCAACATCCGCTCGCGCCACAGTAGCATTGCGGACCAGATGCCTCAATGACATGATGGCCCACTTCAGGATGCGAGCCAGCAACACCACGATAGAGCTTGCCGCCAATCACAATGCCCGCCCCTATTCCGGTGCCGACTGTAACAAAGATCATGTGATGCAGGCCCCGGCCTGCTCCCCAGGCGGCTTCCCCGAGAGCGGCCGCATCGGCATCGTTCTCCATTGCCACCTTGAGTCCGAACCTGTGCGCCAGCTCGTTGACGGGGTTAAAGCCCATCCACGCCCTGATGAAATCTGCGTCACCGATTTCACCGGTAAGGGGATCGACTGGCCCCGTAGAGCCGATCCCGATGCCGTCCATGGCGACGCCGGATTGACGCGCGCACTCGCGCAACATGGATTCCATGCGGTCCATCGCGTCGGGAAAACCGCGCTCCGGCTGCGTTGCACATTCCATGCCGGCAAGAACCTTCCCCTCGTTATCCACGATGCCGGCGGCAATCTTTGTACCACCAATGTCCAATGCTCCGACGTTGGGCATCACAGGCTCCCTTGTGGTTCACTGTGGACTCTCGTCACGTGAATCGTTTTATCGGAAAGGCGCTCTCCGATCCGCGCTGCCGAATCGCGATCAAGATAGACGGTGGCGTTAGGATGGGTTCGCAGAATGGAGCCCGGTGCCATCGGCGTTACCGGGCCGCCGAAGCATCGCTCCACTGCTTCCACCTTGTTCGATCCTGGCACAATGACAATCAGTTCCTGTGCTGCCAGAATCTGGCGGACCGACATCGAAATCGCGCGCTGCGGAACCTCCGAGAGATCTCTGAACCAGCCTTCGCCGACTTGCTGCCGTCGGCACGCTGCGTCCAGTTGCACCACGATGTAAGGATCGGCGGTTTCGAAATCTGCCGGAGGATCATTGAAAGCGAGATGGCCGTTTTCGCCGATACCTATAAAAGCAACATCGATGGGAGCGGACCGGATCGCTTGCCCGGCTTGCTGCACCACGTCGGCAATATCGCCATCCCCGTGGAGGAGGTGATAGGTCGAAATGCCAGTCGGCTCAATGAACTGTTCGAGAAACATCTTGCGGAAGCTGCCCGGATGCGACATCGGCAAGGCGATGTATTCATCGAGATGAAACGCCTCGACGCGGCTCCAATCGATCCCGGCAGCGTGTTTAAGACTCTTGAGAAACTCCTGCTGCGAAGCAGCCGTTGCCGCGACAATGCGAGCTTTTCCGCGCTCCGCAATGGCGAGACAAATCGCATTTGCGGCCTGCCGTGAGGCGGCAGCCGCCATGGATTTCCGATCGTCGAAAATTTTGATTTCCATTCTTTTCCTGTCCTCAGCTTTGGTGCGTATCGATTCGTTCCCCGGCCAACCACACATCTTCGATGGCGATCTCCCCGGTCCAGCGGAAGCGCACAACGTCGGCGCGGGCCCCGAGTGCGATTCGACCGCGCCCAGCCATCCAGCGTCCGGGGTTTTCGGTGGCCATGGCCAGAGCGTCGTGCAGCGGAATGCCGGTCAGCTGCACCGTGCGAGCAATGCACTGCGGCAGAGAAGCAATAGATCCGGCGAGCAATTCCGAACCGAAGAGGCACAGCCTGCCGTCCTGCCTGCTCTCAACCCGACCGCCCACAGGAGTCGTGTAAACGCCGGGCGGCATGCCTGCCAACGCGACTGAGTCGGAGACGAGCAACGAGCGCGCAACGCCCTTCGCACGCAGCATGACAGTGAGAACGTCCCCTGGAAGGTGATGGCCATCGGCAATGAAACTCGCCGAGAGCCGGTCATCGGCAAGCTGCCGCCAGATCGCAATGCGGTGGCGGGGGATCTGGAGAGGAATTCCGTTGCACAGGTGCGTTGATAGGCTGGCACCTGCATCGACGGCGGCGCCAATCTGTTCGGGTGTGGCGTGAGTATGGCCAATGGCCACATGCACCCCTCGCTTCACCAGCGCGGAGATGTACTCCGACGACTGATCGAAGTGGGGAGACAGCGTCACCATGCCAACCAGCCCATTCCCCGCATCCTGCCACCGCTCAAACTCTGCGATGGAAGGGGGACGAATCGCCTCCGCGGGATGCGCACCGCGGTAGCCATCCAATGAAGAAATGTGCGGCCCTTCCAGGTGAACAAATGGAACACACGCAGCCACCTTGGGGTCATTCTTACGCGCCTCCGTAATGGCCCTGAGGGCGCAACATATTGCCTGCTCCGGAGCAGAAATCAAGGTAGGGGCGAAAGAAGTGACACCTTGGGCTAGCATGGCCCGAACCAGGCCGGCCATTGTCTCGACTGAAATGTGCGTAGAGTTGACATCATATCCGGCGTAGCCATTCACCTGCAGATCCACGAATCCCGCCGAGAGGTAGAGATCGGTATTTACATTCGCCTCTTCAATCCGCGTGATCACTCCATCCTCCGCCGTTAGGCGAATAGGACGATTGCTTCGAGGATCCAAGCCGGTGATTTCGTTTGTGCCCATGACGCCGTTCAAAGTCTCCTCAGTCACAAGAGAAACGGAATTTCTGCTGCCTCATGCAGGGGAGTCACATTTCAAAGGTTCTCCAGCACCGCCCTCGCCAGCGACCGCCGCCGAGCAGACCACACGATCGGTGCGCATGATGTAGCGGAAAATGAAGAAGACGATCAGCGCAACAGAGCTAACCGCGAATCCGAACCAGAAAGCCGCTACGTAGCTTCCGGTCCACTTAATCACATACCCAGAAATGGCGATCACGGTGCCTGTGCTGAAGTTCCGGAACAGCGCAACAGTCGAGGTGTACGACCCCGTATCGGCCTTGTCCATGATCTTCCAAAGGAGAGTGTCGCCGGCAACCTGCAGCGGCAGAAATAGAAAGTAGAGAATCATGAGCAGGGTAAGACCGTGGACGCTGCTGACGTGCAGGGCTGCAACCGCGAGAACGAGCATCAGGGACCACTCAATGCAGAGCGCCACGTAGCTGCCAACCCGATCAATCAACCAGCCTGCGGGGAACGAAACCACGACCTGGATTAGAAGGCCCCACGATAACGCAACGCCAGTATCCGCGATCGTCAGACCGAGCTTCGACTTGGAATAGAACCAGACCCAGGTCTTGAACACCATCGGAAAGGCCTGAAGCATTGCAATTGCCAGCATGAGCACAAGCAGGCGCTTGTCTCGGCACGCAACCTTGACGGGCTTCAGGAAATTGAAGCTCCCGGTAGCGGGATGGAAGACTGGCGGTTCCTGGATGCGCAACAGAGCCAGCAGCGTCGCCAAGGTCGTGGCAGTTGCAGCCAAGATGAAGAGGCGGGTCTGGCTCACGTCTGCTAGCTTTGCGCCCACGCGGGAGGACAGAAACCCTGCCACACCGATCATCACAGCCACCAGTCCTGAAACTCGGGCGAGAACCTCCTTCGAAACGCAGTCGATGGACAGCAAGGGATATGTGGACGCTCTCATGTCATTAAAGAAGTAGTAAACGACCATCAGCGCGACCAGCATCCACTTCGCATTGCATAGCGGAAAGCAGATGAGGGCGAATGCAATGAATGGAAGCGCGAGAAGAACGAAAGGCGTTCGGCGGCCCAGCCGGCTAGTACAGTGATCACTCTTCCAAGAGAAGTACATAACGAGGAAGCTGACGCCCCAGAGATTGGCCGAGGTCAGCAGGCCGATTCCCGAGTCGCTGACGCCGTAACCCTTGAGCCGGAGATACATCAGCGGCTCCACGATCGTCATGGAGAGCGCCGTACCGAAGTAGCCGAAGTTAATCCAGCGAACGTTGCGCCACATCAGCTTGCGGTCGGCGTAGAAACGCGCAAGATCGGCTGTCCCGCTTGTTAGCCGGGCCGAGTCCTGCTCGGGGCTGCGATTCTCCTCCACCATCATCTCCTACTTCCCTACACTCGCTGGAGCATGCGCCAACTCGGAAAGGCGCACGGGCCGGTTTTCTGCCGCTGAAATCTCAGCGGCAAAACACAAGCGCATGCTTTCGAGCGCATCCCTGGGGCTCGTCTTCGGAGGTTCGCCTTCCACCACGCGCCGGACAATATCCAGTGCCTGGTCGTGCGTATTGTGAAAGTAGGCGAAGTCTTCTTCCGGATTCCAAGTTTCGGTTTGTACCCATGCGCTCGTCTGTCCGTATGGATCTTCCCCGAACTCCCACCGCTTGATGGTTCGGGGAAAGACGTGGGTCTCTGCGGCTCCCTTCTCCCCATAGACCATGTAGCGCAGTTCATGCCCATCGCCGGCCTGCTGAGAAACGGCGTTCTGCAGAGGATCTCCCTTGAATGTGGCAGCCGGCGCCATCATGAAAGTGAGATGGCTGACGGCTCCCTTCTTGAAGCGGTAGGTACAGTGAAAGTTATCGTGAACCTGATAGTAGGAGATCACGTTGGGGGCACAGACTGCGTACACTTCCTCAACCTCGTCGCCTATCCACCAGCGGGTCAGATCAACGTAGTGACTCAACTTCTCCCCGAACATTCCACCACTGGCCTTGGAGCTGGCGCGCCACAGGTCGTGCCGCCCCCAAGCACTGCTGCAATAGAAGCAATGCGTATTCAATACCGTTCCAAGAAGGCCCCGCTCAATCCAGTCTTTCACTGTGGTGTACAGATGCGAGTATCGAAGTTCGAAACCGACCTGGAGGAACCCATTGGTTCTTTCCGCCGCGTCCACCATTGCCTGGGCATCGGCCAGGTTTGTGGCCATCGGCTTCTCGCACATCACGGACTTCCCGGCCTCAAGTGCGGCGATCGTCAAATCCTTGTGGGCGTCATTGGAGGCCGCGATAAAGACCAGTTTGATCCGCGGGTCGCCCAATATTCTTTTGAGACTATCGGCTGTCTTCACGTCGCTGCGCTGCTTCCATTGCTCCAACTGCTCCGGGCTGCGATCAAACACCGTAATGGCACTCACCAGCGGACTATCCGCGAGGTGTCGAATTACGTGAGCGCCCATCTGTCCTCCGCCGAGGACGGCCACTTCGATTGCGTTCGTCTGGCTCATGCTTCGTCTTCCACCTTTTTCATGTCCTTGCACCTGCGGAAGGCCACACAAACAGTGTTGTGCGTCTTCCAGCTCTCTTCCCCAACAGGCAGCCAAGGCCCTACACTGAAACCCTGCACTTGCTCAGGGATGAGTTCCGCTTGCGCGTAGAGCGTGCCTTCTCCGCTGGCGGTGTTGTATTCGGCATCAACCGCAGGGCTGAACGCGATTCGGGCCTCACCATCCTGCAATGAGCGCAGTCCCATGGCGGTCATGCATCGTCTCGGTTCATCCCACAGAAGACACTCGCAATCGCAGGCTGCGCCGGTCGCCTGAAGTTGCCCGCCACCCATCCAAATGCCGGAACGATCAGGCAAATGAATGCCTCCGCCGTCGTACCGCACCTGATCCAGGTGCGGACTGATGGCAAAGAGGAACGAACCATGGGTGACGGGTTCTTTGGCTTCAAGCCTCCAACGCAGGTAATGCGGGAATCGCCCTTCGCCAATGTCTTCACTGCCGGTGTAATTCAGTCCGTAAATATAGGCCGGTACCCAGGTGGGCTCTTCCACAACAACCTGCGCTGGGGAAGCGCTCTGGAGTACGCACACAAAGAGTTCTTCCTTTTCACCGTCATCCAGCCCTTTGCCGCCACCCTTTATGCCTGCAATCAGATTTGCCTGGCCACCCGTCAGACGGTACTGACCGTTTCCCACATCCTGCACCGAGCCGGAGCAATGAAGGTGGGTCGCAAATCGTATCGGTAGCTTCCCTTCAAAGGAGTCGGAGACCACGATGCCCCCTGATTGCCGATCAAAGACAAACAGCCGATCCGCCCTCGAGACACCGAGTTTCGCATCAAGAGCGTGCATGATAACAATGTGGGCATAAACGAAACGCTCTCCAATCAAGGAGCGACGAATTAAGGCGCACTTTTCTGGCGGAATGTCTCCGTTGAGGTACTGGCCATTCGTGAGCGCACCGCCATCCTCGAAGCACATCGTGTTCGTGAGCGCGCTGTTGAGCCCGTAAAGCCCCATGTTGATATTGCAGAGCACGGGTGTTCCATTCACGGTCACGCCCATTGCACCGAGAGAGGGCGCAAACTCGCGATTGTGTGGCATGAGGCTGAACGCAGCTCTATGTCCTGACTTGGAACCGCCACTCACTTCAACCGCGATCACCTGCCCGGCGCGAGACGTCGCGATCAGATCGCCGACATCCTTTGCGAAAAGCGGCCGGTCAAGGAACGCCGCGACCGGCCCCGTGAGCGCCGGAGCATACAGCAAATCGAAGATTCCGAGCGTTACATCCCCTGCTGCGCTCAGCTCTTTCTCGTAAAATGCACGGTAGATTGCTTCGATATCGGGCGTCGGATGAAAACGGCAGAGAAATGCCGTCAGGAACCGATGCTCACGCGTACGCAGCCCGCGTTGCAGTTCCTGGCTGTTCGGCATCTCGTAGGCTGCCAGCAGGGCCTTCCCGAGATTGTCGAGAAAAGCGCTTGTTGAAAGTTCCGTCCTTTTGCCAGAAAACGAATGGGCAGCTGCAAGGTAAAGAACGAGGTGGAACGGAAAGTATGTCGCCCATGCGGCTTTGCCACTCGACGGAAAAAGCTGCAGGCTGTCGCAGAACAAGCCGTGGAAAAATGGAAGGGCATGACGTGCGATCGCGAGATCCTCATAGAACGCCATGCAAGCGATCGCAGGGCCATTCCAACTCCCCAGGGAGTGCGGGTCAATCGCGGGACATCCCATGTAGGCGCGTTGGAGCAGCGTGAAATCGTAACTCTTTTGCAGGTACTCTTCCACTTTAGCCAGGATTGCGCGGCGCTCGCTCTCATCGAGGAGCGGCTGCATGTAATCCCATGCCAACGCCATCAGATACAGGCGCAGCGAGATTCCCCGGTCGTTATCGCCACCCATAAGCAATGGATCCGGCCGACCGCTCCAGGAGTGAGCGCGCGCCAACTCCATGATTTGCGACTTGGCGCGTTTGCCAATCACACTATCACCGGTCAGCGCATAAACGAGGCAGGCTACGGATAATGTTCCCTGGCTATTGTCGGTGAGGAACGTCAGCTCTTCGGTACGGAGTTGTGCCTTCAACGCTTGGAACTCGGGGCCTTCGCTCCATCGCCCGAGCACCTCATTTAGTTCTTCCGCCGAAACAAAAAGACGCGGATGGACTAGCCGCACCGGCAGCAAGGGAATGCTCCGGCGATCGTCGGCGCGAAACTCAATGTATTTGAGTCTTCCCCAGTTCATGCGCTCGCGATCACGCTCGACCAGTTCCAGGGTCACTTCGTTTTCGCCGTCCTGTGCTTCAAATCCAAACTCCGCCGCCAGGCGCCCCTGCGCGATCTGCTCCGGACCAGGCATGGCGAACCAGAGTCCGCCTTTCAGCCTGCCATTGACGTAAGCGCGGGCCATCGGCATTGCCATCAGATTGTGAAGGTGATCGAGGTCCCAGGGCCCGACGGGCACTCTCTTGCCGTCGGGAACCCGAACCATCTCGATCATGGCCGTGGACATATCGAAGGCCGCCGCGGTGGTCTCGAGTCTTCCGCAGTACAGCCCTGCGTGGAGGTTGAGGCGCAGTGAGAGACGGAAGGAGTTCGCACGAACGTCGCTGACGCGGCCTGCGACATCGATGAACTCAACCGATTCGGACGTGCTGAATTGATGTGAGACCGGCTTCAGATACGCGATGAGGTTGCGATTTCTCATGCTTCGTAAGGACTTGTGAGTGCCACAAGTGAGCACTGCGAGAAGGGGGAGAACCCGAGATTGCCAAGCTCTGAACTCATTCGACTCGACTTCAACCTGACATAGTGCAGTGGATTGGACCGGGACGCCCCTTTGGGCATCCGACATGCGGTCTATTGTACGACTGTTGAAAATTGCTGGACTCCAAACCATTACGTCTGGAGTCCAGCGTTTGCAGGAGGAGGGATCAGGAACAGCCGACGAACACCGCCGGCTAGAAGTTGAACTTCAGAGCGAACTGAATGTTGCGCGCTCCTTCGGACGAGGTGATGATGCCCATGTTGCCGTTCGCACACCCAAGCCCAGGCTTGGCGGGGCAAGTATTGTTCGGCGCGTCAAGGATGGGATGATTGAACGCGTTCAGGAACTCGGTACGGAACTCGATGTTACGGGTTTCCGAGAGCCTGAACGTTTTCGCGAGTCCCATGTCGATGTTCTGCTCGCCAGGTCCGCGAACCGAACTTACGCTGCAGTTACCGAATGTGCCTGCCTTCGGCTCCGCATAGGAACTCGGATCGAACCACTGAATGCCCGCAGCTCCCAACTTCTTCTTGCCGAAGACATGAGGCGCAGCGACACAATCCGGTCGTGTTGCAAATGAGCCAGTACCCGACTCATCGTTCGACGAGCTCAGCGTCAGCGGGAAGCCGCCGCGGAAAGTCGGAATTACGCTGACACGCCAGCCACCGGCAACCGCATCAGCCAGCTTGTTCATGTTCGCGCCATAAGCTTTGCCACGTCCGAACGGAAGGTCGTAGATGGCATAGCCTGTGAGGTTGTGCTTGATGTCGTAGTAGCAGCCGCCGTACTCGGCTTTCTGGTCGTACAGGTTCTGCCACCAGGCACTTTGCGATGCCGACTGGCCGCCTTCACCGAAGAAGCCGACCGAATTGGTAAGACACTTCGCGTAGGTGTAGCTGATCAGGTACGACAGCCCGTGATTACTGCGCCCCTTCAACGATACCTGCAAGGCGTTGTAGTTCTGGTTGGCCTCGGAGTAAGTGGCTAGGGGCAGAACTCCCTGGGCCACGAGCGCCGGTGCGCCAGCAAAGTAGGGTGAGGGAGCAGTCTTGCCAGGGGAGATGAGCCGCAATTGCGCAAGATTCTCGGCGACCGTCAGGTGGCGTGTCAGCTGACCGACATATCCAGCCTGGACCGTCGTGGAAGGTGACAGTTGATGCTCGACAAACAAGTTCCACTGGCTCGAGGCCGCCGGACGAAGCTTGCGGTCCCACACGCGCAGTACCGCGCCGTTGTAGCACAGCGGATCGGCGTTTGCCAGCCCCGCGAGGGTGCACTGAGAGTGCAGGGTGGCCGCAGCAAAGCCCTGGTCCAGAGTTGTGGTCGGGTAGGCCAACGCTCTGTAGTCAAGCGAGGTGTCTTTCGATGCCGGTGGGTTCTCTGGCAGACGCAGGCCCTGTCCAGTGCCTTCCATGAAGGATGAGAGGCTGTAGCCCACGCGGAGTACGGTCTTCGGCATCACTTCATAGGAGATCCCGATTCTCGGTTGGTAGTTCCCGATGCCATTGTAAGTGTCATACAGGGCGCGGGAGTTGCCGTTTTGTCCGGGCAGTTCTAGAGCGCCACTGATCGGATCCCAGTTGACCTGCTTATTGTGAACTTCGTACCACGGTGTGTGGAGTTCATAGCGGAGACCCAGGTTGACCGTCAACTTCTGGGTCACGGCCCAATCGTCTTGCACGAAGGCAGCAAAGATGTTTCCACGCTGTCCCCAGTCCGGACCCACAACTCCAACTCCGAGTTGCGAGGGCAGGCCGAGCAGGAAGTCCGACTCTGGGCTACCGGAGAACTTGCCATTGAATGAGAACTGCCCCGCGTCGCCGCTATTGCCCGGGAAGACGCCGTTCTGGCGCGTCCGCCATCCCTGGAAACCGATGCGGGTATTGTGCTTGCCGTGGGTGTAGCTGACCACGTCCTGGTACTGGATCACAGTGTCGGCGTAGTCATTCAAGCTGGCTTTGGTGCCAAAGCCCGAAACGTTGGCTCCGGAGAACTGGATCGCGGGCAGGAAGTCTGTCGGCAGGTTAGGAATCTTGAAGAGACTGCTGGCACTTCCGGAGAAATTGGTCGAAATGTGATTCTGGCCAATCTTCACGTAATTGACACCAAGACGCGCATCGTTGATCAGGTGCGGATTTATCGACCGCGTGTAGCCGGTGACGACGTTCCAGACCTTGACGAGGTTGTAGGGGTTGTAGGCAAGGCCAAACGAATTGATCGTCGGATTCTTCAAATTGCTGGTGGAGACACGCCCAAAGAAATGGTTGTTCTCGTTGAGCTGCCAATCGAGCTTGACGTCGCCCTGATCGTTGTTGATTTCCGTATGCTTGGTGTTGTTAGCGTTCCTCGTCAGCAAGCCGTTGATCGGAGTCGGATACAAGCTCGAGTTGATGATCGCCAGGGCAGCGGGACTGAGGCTGGTGTTGGGAATGACGTTGCCAGGGAATGGCATGCCGGTCTTCGGATTTATGATTGTTTTGCCCGATGCGACCAGCTCCGAGACGTCGCCCTTCCGCTCAAGTGCAGTAAATACCGAGATTGCCCCGGTGCTGGCCGGGATGTGGAAGCGCTCTCCCTGGTAGTCGCCGAAGAAGAAGAGGCTGTTTCTGAAGATCGGGCCTCCGATGGCTCCGCCGAACTGATTCCAGCGAAGTTTCGGGCGCGCCCTTACCGACGCCGGGTCCAGCTTGTTCGCCCACTCGTTTGCGTTGAGCACGTCGTTGCGGAAGAACTCGAACGCCGAGCCATGGAACTTGTTGGTGCCCGACTTGATCGTGGCGCTGATGATGCCGCCCATGTAATTCCCGAAGTCGGCGGGCGCATTCTGCGTGATGACATTGAATTCCTGGATCGAATCAGGCTGCGGCGAATAGCCCACGAAGTTGTCCGACATCTGGTTGTTATCCATGCCGTCAAGGACGTAATCGTTGGCCGTGAAGCGGTTGCCGTTGATCTCAGGACGGGCAACTTCTCCCGAGTTCTTTCCACTGCTGAAGCCGCTGGGCTGCGGGGTGACCGCGCCGGGGGTTACCAGCGTGAGCTGGAGATAGTTGCGGCTGGCCAGCGGGAGCTCTACGTTGGTTTTTTCGTCGATGATGGTGCCGACCTGGGTCGTCTCGGTTTGAAGCAGCGGGACTTCGCTGGTCACGACGACCGTCTCACTCCCTTGGCCGACAACCAGCGCTATGTTCACAGGCACTACCTGATTGAGTTGAAGCTCAACCGGCGATTGGACCGCTGTGCGGAATCCACCTGCGGTCACACGTACCTCGTAGCGACCGACCGGCAGCCGTCCTAGATGGTAAAACCCCTCAGCGTTGGTCTTGGTCGTCCACGTCGTGCCACGGTCAAGATCTTTGGCCACGACATTCGCGTTCGATACCACCGCGCCCGCAGGGTCGGTGATGGAACCATTGATCGTCGCCGTGACTTCCTGAGCACTCGCCGAATACGGCAATACACAAAGTGCCAAGAGAACCAGGCTCAACAGAAGAAACGTTGACTTGCACATCATGCGCAGCTTGTCTGCTCTCATTATCCTCGACTCCCCTCAATCAAATTCTGCAAATTTCAGACTCTGTGTCCCCTTGGATGAGTTCCACGATACGGAACTCATTCCTGCATTCCGGGCCACAGTACCCGAATTCCCATTGCGCTGTCAAGCCCAAACGTGAGACTTTTCTCATATGACAAAGGCATCCACTGCCATGAGTTCTACGCTCCGCTGCCTGAAAGTCCTGGAACTTCTTGCAGACGAGCCCTTCGAATTGTCGTTCACTGAATTGGCAGCGCGTCTGAAAATGCCGAAGGCATCTGCGCATCGCCTCTGCGCAACCCTCATCGAAGCGAACCTGATCACCCAAGAGCCGGTGACGCGACGTTACATGCTCAACAGTCATGCTCTTTGGATCGGCTCCGGGTACGTCCGCCATTCGCCGACTTACCGGGCGGCGTTCTTCCCCATGCAGGAATTAGCACGTCAGTTTCGCGGCACGGTACAGCTCGGTGTGCTGGACAAGGACTACGTCATTTTCATTCATTCGGTCGGATACTATGGCGCGCCCGATGCCTTCGCCGATGTTGGTCTGAGGCGGCCACTGAATGCCACAGCTTCAGGAAAGATTTTTCTGGCCGGCATGACTCCCGCGGAACTTGAGCGGATCATGGCGAAGAGTACCGAACAGTATACGAGCAGCACAATCACCTCGGTGGCGCGAATGAAGCAGGAACTCGCGCAGGTGCGAGAAATGGGCTACGCCCGTAACGTGGAAGAACTCCTGCCCGGCTTTTGGGTGCTGGCGGGAGGGGTGGTGGGGCCGGAGAATCGGCTTGTGGGCGCCATCAGCATCACCCTGCCACTGGATGAATTCACCCCTGAGAACGAGGCAGCCGTAGCCTCCATGGTCAAAGAGGCAGCTCGCAAAGCCTCATTGCAATTGGGTCACAACCGAATGATGC
>CAILAZ010000125.1 GCA_903832295.1 uncultured Acidobacteriota bacterium | reverse complement strand
GCTGCCTTGCGCAGGTCGTCGCGCGCCTTCCAGCGGGTCAGCATGTACACCATGTCGGCCGGGTCGCTGGCCACGTAGGACAGGGCTTTGTTCGCGTCACCGGACGGTTTGCTGACCAGGTACTTGGGGTTCTTCTTGACGAACGCGATGGCCGCGTCGTAGTCGTGGAACGCCTTGGACTCCATGATCTGGATGCCGGACTTCTTCATGGCCTGCTGACCGATCTCGCGGTCGGTCTCCATGAGGCACGCCTGGACGCCTGCGCCGATGATGGGGTAGCCCTTCATGCGGTACGGCTCCAGCATGTCGATCCACTGGGTGTTGTCGGGCAGGTAGATCAGGTCGGCCCAGTGTAGGTAACGGCTCACGATCAGCGAAAAATCCGTGATCTTTTCGATCATCCCTTTACCTGCCAGGCGAGGCGATCCGTCCGCCCGAGGTTTGTCGTACCAGACCACGCTCCACCCGGCCATCTTGGCGCGCAGGGCCATGTCCAGGCAGTTGCTGGAGGTGTCAATTATGAGGAGTCTCTTGCTCATTGCAGCCCCGCAAGCCACCACATGAACGCGATGTCAAGGGCAACAATTATGATGAGTGTGGTCATGGCACAAGTTTAATGCCAATATCCGCCGCGCCGGCAACTCCGACGATCTTGGCAATGCCCCATGCGATGCGTTTGGCCTGGTCGGTTTTGGCCTGCAATCCCTCGGCACGGTCGATCAGCGCCAGGGCAGCCTTGAACTTGTCGTCCGGCAACACGCCCTGCTTGACCAGGCCGCGCATCGTCGCCACGTACTCGTCAAACGCCTTTTTCTGGTACTTGGGGCTGGTCATGCCTGCAAGCGCGTCTGCGTCCTTGAGCGCCCCGCCGATCTTCTCCAGCACGGCGTTGGTCACAGGGGCTTGACCCACAGTCGCAGCCTCGCCCTCGGCAACGGTGCGCTTACCCTCCGCAGCGGCCGCCTCGGCGCGCGCCTTCTTGGCAGCAGCGGCCAACTCGGACATGGACTGCTCGGCCTTGGACGTATCGGGCTTCTCCACCTTGGGGGGCGCGACCTGCTCCGGGCCTGCCGCAGCCTGGCGCTCCAGCGGCGCGCGCACCTTGCTCAACTCGCCCGCTTCGCCCCGGGCGGCCTTGGCGCGCTCGGCGGCGGCGGCAATGGCCTGCTCCTTGGCGGATTCAGCACCGAATCGAGTCTCCAATTTCTCTTTGACTTTTGGTACTGCCGTCAGTGTGGCTGCCGTCTGCGGAACCTTCAACGCTTCAGCCCCTTTTGCACCAACCAACCCTTTACGCTCCACCAGGTCGGTCAATATCCAATTTTCAACCATGGAGTTGACCGTGGATTGCGCCGCTAATCGAGCATCTTCACTGGCGTTCGGTCCACCGGCCAATGCATCGGTCAAAAGGTTGATACCTTCCCTTGTCTTGAATACGGCATCAGGCAACTTTTGGCTGGCGATGGACTTAATCTTATCTCCCGACAATCCACCTTCTTCGGCAGAAATCAACTTCCCCAAGCGCGTACGATTCGTCCACATAGCTTCGGCAGCTTTGCGATATTCTGCGTTGGCTGTGGCGTACTCGGGGACAAAATCACCAATAGCTTTGTCCAACTTGTGCGCAACGTCCAATGCCTCATTTCGAAACGTACTGTCCCAGCCTTCTGCGTCGCGGCTGTACGCTTTGTTTTTTATCCACCGACTGACCAAACTCAATTCGTCTGTCGTCAATGGGGCCTGCACCGCTTCCGGCTTTGGAACGGTCATTTTGCTGGTAACGCGACCTCCGCCTACGGGGGCTGCAACTTCGGACTTTGGCGCAACGCCTCGTACCGAATTTATGAGTTGTCGCAATTGCGTTTGCAATTCAGGGATACTCTTAGAGCGTTCAAGCAACTTTTCAGCATCAACAACTATCGGATCAACATTTACACGCGCGCCACTCGCCTCTTTTTTGGTGGCGGCAGTAGCTGCATCACCGTAAGCTTTACCGCCAACCTCTTTCAGGTTGGTTTCCGCCAACTCGAGAGCTTTGTCGTACGCGCCGCGCAGAACATCGCCTTGCACGTCAAGCGTTGGCGTTTTTACGCCCCTGCTCATATCGGCCAACTCGGCCTGTGTGGCGGCCATGGCTTGTTCATGCGTGGTCGCCTCGGCGAGCTTGCCCTCGACCTGCTTGCCAAGCGCCTCGGACTGGCCGACCACGGCGGCGTGTTGTTCCTCTGCGGCCTTCACAGCGGCAGCGTGGCGCATCTCCGCATCGCGCTGCGCCTGGGCGT
>CAILAZ010000124.1 GCA_903832295.1 uncultured Acidobacteriota bacterium | reverse complement strand
GAGACTGCCTTGCCCCGGTTACGGAGCTGGGACGGATGCGGAGAAAAGCTGCGGTCCTGCTTGTTTGCCAGGCGGGAGAGGCCTAGAATGGCGGGGAGTTTGGTTTCCCTGTTTTTGTCATGAGGTATTTTTCTATGAGTTTTCTCAAGGGAACAATTGGGGTCGTGCTGGCTGCAGGAATGGCGGTAGTGCCCGTGCAGGCGGCTGCGGCGAAGAAGGCCGCGAGCGGGCACAAGCATACGAAGCACGCTGCGGCCGCAAAGGTGACCAGGCTGCACGGGCAGCAGGCGATTGCGCCGGAGCGGGCTACAGCGATTCAGGCAGCGCTGATTCGCGAACACTACCTGACGGGCGAGCCGACGGGGAAGTGGGATGCGGAGACGCAGGCAGCGCTGGTGAAGTTCCAGGCCGACCAGGGATGGCAGACGAAGATTACGCCTGACTCGCGCGCGCTGATCAAGCTGGGTTTGGGGCCGGATCACTCGAACGCGATTAATTCCTCAAGCGAAAGCCACTTCAATGCGGTGACTCCGGGCAGCACGGCACCGGCTGATAGCCAGTCTCAGGGACTGGTGGCGGCCTCGGGAATCAGCCACTGAGATACCGACTGAGCTGATGGAAGTTTCGCAAAACTGATGGAAGCAAAGAAGAGGGGCAACTGGGATGAACCAGTTGCCCCTCAGGCTGCTGACGAACCCCATCATTTTGGTGGGGTTTGTTTTTTTTGTTTGGCATTCATCTTTCGATTTTCCTGTTTCCGCGATTTGCTGGTATCGATTCATCAGGTCGATATAGGCAGATAGAAGTATCTGGAGCAAGTCCGGGGTCGTATTTGGGGCATTTCTGCTTAGCATCAAGGCGATTTTCTTGATGTTCTGAGCGGTGGCGGCCAGCAGGGATTGCTGTTGCACACGAGCCAGCCCGCGCATCCTTGCGTAGCGGTGGCCGTGTAGCTGTTTTGCATCGGCGAAGCTTCGTTCCACGGTCTCTTTTCGTCGCTTGTAGATGCGCTTGCCGACTCGATTGAGCCGGTGCTGATCCGTTCGTTCCCGACTCGCCTCCCACACATGCCGCGTTACCACCTTGGTGGCGTTACTCGACTGCGTGCACTTCTGCCGCACTGGGCAGTTGCGGCACTTGTCCGGATCGGATTGATACTGGCGGTAGCCTTCGCGGTTGGTGGTGCGGTATGGAAGCAGTTGCCCGTTGGGGCAGATATACACATCGAGCTTTTCATCGTAGCGATACTCGCGCTTGTAGAAGTAGCCGTCGCGGTGGGTCGGGGTGCGATAGCCGATCACCCCATAAATGTTGCGCTCTTCCAGCCCCTGTGTAATCGCTGCCGCAGCATAGCCGGCATCGACGCCCACCGCGCGGATAGCGAAGCCGAACCGCTCCCGCTGCCGGTCCAGCCGGCCCAGATACGGCACCGAGTCATGCACGTTGGCAGGTGTCACATGCGTGTCGGTGATAATCGCGTGGCGACCATCCACGGTGCGGTGATCCAGATAGAAAAAGCCCTTCGGCTTGCCGTCGCGCACCATGTAACCGGAGTCCTTATCGGTGCGGCTCACCTTGATTTCTTTCGTCTCCGGATCGGACTCCGGCGGCTCCTTCAAGCGCGCCTTGCCATGTGCCGCGCGATCCTCGGTGACCGCTCGATCCAGCGCCGCCAGGTACTCCTGAGGCTTGACTGCGACTTCGGCCAGGTCGAACTTGTTCTTGTTGGCGTTGGCCTTCAGGTGCGTCGAATCGGTATAGAGAACCCTGCCCGAAGCCAGACCCTTGTTCACCGCCAGCAGCACGATTTCGTCGAATATCTCCTGATAGATCGTGCTCTCGGCGAAACGGCGACGACGATTCTGGCTCAGCGTCGAGGCGTCCGGAACCTTGTCGCGAAGCTTCAGACCAAGGAACCAGCGGTAGGCCACGTTCACCTCAACCTCCCGCATCAGCTGCCGCTCCGAGCGAACTCCGTACAAATACCCCAGCAGCAACAGCTTGAACAACACCACCGGCTCCAGCGCAGGACGACCGTTGTTCTCGCAGTAAAGGTGCTTCACGCGGTCGTGGATAAAACTGAAATCCACCACCCCGTCGATCTTCCGCAACAAGTGCCCCGATGGAACCAACGACTCCACTGATACCATCTCCAACTCTTGCTGCTGCAACTCTGGCTTCTTCAGCATGTCTACAAAATAAATAAGGCCCCCGTGGAAAACGAGAGCCTATCTTGATACTTTGTCAGCAGCCTGACGGGCACCCCATCCAGGGTGCCCGTCTGCTTCAGACCACCAGTCATCGGGTAGGCGCTTGATCTTAAAACAGACTTCCCTGGCGCTCAATCTCAAGTTCCCCGAGAGCGGCCAGAATCGAACTGGCTGGAATCTGAGCCAACTCCCTCGGCTCAACTTTGTGCAACCCTCCCCCATAGACCCTTCCTTCAGTCAACAATTGGTC
>CAILAZ010000123.1 GCA_903832295.1 uncultured Acidobacteriota bacterium | reverse complement strand
GCCTTGGTGGTCGTTCCGGTAATGTACACGGTGATTGTGGCATGGGGAATGATGCCTTCGAGATTGTTCGTCGAGGAAGCGCCCTGAGTGACAGCCTTCACCCCGCCTAGGGTGGCATAACCGTTAATCGCCCCGACAGCCTGCCCGAGAGCCGACCATGGGCACAGTAGAAGCGCGAGGATAAACAGTGCCTTCTTCATGCCTTCTATCATAGGCCAAACGGGAAAAATAGCTCTTGTGGAGTTGCAAAGTTGGTACCTTTGTTGTGGATTGACACTGTAATCAACGTTTGCTATGATAGCTTCCATGCTTGACGATTCCGACGTACTCAACGCGCTCCGCAAAAGGATAGAACAAAACGGTTTGCGGCCAACTGCTCGGGAAATCGGATACTCTGCTCCATTCGTAAGCGACGTTGCAAACGGTAGGCGCGGCCTCACCGAAGACATGGGGAATCGGCTTGGATTTGTGATCTACGAAGATCCTCCAAAGCCTCCCCGTGTATGGGGATACGCCGCGACAACGCAATGGGAGCACGACAACTACCCACAGAAGGCGAAACCATGACTATTCCGATCCTCTTTCTTTCCGATGCAGTTTCGTGCTCATCTGGCCTTGGCCGGATCACCCGAGACTTGGCAACACGCCTCCACGAACACTGTGGCGATGTGTTTGATGTCGCGAGTGCTGGCTATGGGGCAGCAGGTAGCCGCAAGGTTCCTTTCAAGGAATATCACCTCACCAGCGTAGACAATTGGCTGGTTCCAGAACTGCCAGAAATCTACGATGATTGGTGTCAGGGGCGCGAAGGGGTGCTTTTCTGCGCGTGGGATATGAGCAGATTATACTGGCTAGGAATCCCGCAGATGTGTCCCATCCCCCATCTGCGCAAGTTCGCCGAGCGCAAGGACGTAAAGAAGTGGGCTTATCCAGCGCTAGACGCTGAGGGGCCGAACGGCAAACTGTCCCACCGCATCGCGCAGACGTACAAGGGATTCGACCGGGTGATTGACTACTCGTCGTTCTCGTCGAAGATCACCGGCAATCCCGACCATCTACCGCATGGAATCGACACCAGCGTCTTCTATCCGCGCCCGCACAAAGAGGCCCGCCAGCTTTTCATCAACCAGGGATTTCAAGGGCTCACGCAAGATTCTCTGCTCATCGGGATTGTCGCCACGAATCAGGCGCGGAAGAACTGGCAGCTTGGCATCGAGACGTGCCGCATCCTGCTCGACCGGGGCCACGATGTTCGCGTATGGTGTCATACCGATACCATTGATCGCTACTGGTCCATCGGCAACCTGATCGTGGATTACGGCCTCCAAGGACGTGCCGCGGTCACCCTGCAACGATTCACGGACGAGCAACTGGCATGGAACTACTCGGCCTGCAATGTGACGCTCGGCATAGCCCCTGAAGGCTTTGGCTATCCAATCGCGGAGTCCCTTGCTTGCGGGGTTCCTTGCATCTGCGGAAGTTACGGAGCGCAGGCCGAGTTCGTTCCGAAGGCGATGCAGGTTGATCCCATCGCATATTTCTACGAAGGTGCCTTCTGCTCGAAGAGACCCGTCCACGCGCCGGGGATGTGGGCGGACAGAGTGGAGCAGATGCTTCGCACCTACAATTCCCCACAAGGTTCGCATGGGATTTATATGAGACCTGCTTGTCCCTCTGCGGTCGACTGGAACGGCCCGGAACTTTGGCCAGCATGGCGTTCTTGGTTTTTGGAGGGGTTAAAGTGAGTGATTTTGTTTATCAATTATGGATCAGGGGAAGAGAGCACGGATCTATCCGCTATTACCCTACTTTCGATGCATATAGGGAGTGTTTTTTGACTCCCCCTGATAAGTTTCCGTGGGAGCAACCGCCGTGCACCGCTCTTGTCAAAGAGGGACCAAAAGCAATGATTTTAGCAAGGAGAACATCTTGAATATCGAACACGCGCTAACCGTTCCGGGGTGGATGACGGAAGCGGAACTTCTTTGGCTTGCCACCACCGCCGAGCACAAGTCGCTTATCGTTGAGGTCGGATCATGGATGGGACGATCCACATCTGCTCTCTCCGCAAACACGCTCGGCAAGGTCATCGCCTGTGATACGTGGGAAGGGTCCGAGGAACACGCCGACATGCTGCGCGACAAGCCGAAGGGTTGGCTGAAAGAGCAGTTCCTTGCCCATGCGGGACGCTACGAGAACATGGCTTTCTTCCAATCGCGTTCTCTCGATCTGGCGGCATCGATGGCGATGCTCGATCTACGCCCTGAGATGATCTTCTTGGACGCCAGCCACGACTACGAGTCAGTGAAGGCGGACATCATCGCGTGGAGACCACTGCTGCGTCCGGGCGGAATTCTCTGCGGCCACGATTTTGACCCTCCGAACTGGATGGGCATCAAGCAAGCAGTGGATGAACTGATTCCCGACCGGGTAGTGGTTCCGGGGACCACGATCTGGAGAACTGTATGAGCCTCACGAGAGCAACAATTCCCGTCTTCGTCCCCTTTGTCAACCGTCCCGACTTGCTCGAAAAGGCTATCCGCAGTACTTGGCACGGTGGCGTTGAAACTACCGTCATCGACAATTCCGACGGTGGAGAGTTGGCGGACAGCGCAGGTATCGTCTACACTCCCCCCGTTCCGCTCACCTTCGCGCAGACACAGAACTATATGCTCAAGCAAGCTATCGGCGAAGAGAACGCCCGAACTTCCGTGTGGATTAAGCACCCCTTCTACCTCTTCATGCACTCCGATGCAGAGGCCGTTGGCGATACCGTACAGCGCCTAGTGGCGATGGCAAACGCTTTCACGATCCAGAAACGCAAGTGGGGAGTTATCTTCACGGCCTATGACGCTCTGGCGGCATTCAACACGGAAGCGTTTCGCGCTGTTGGTGGATGGGACCCGATGCTGGAGTGGTATCACTCAGACATTGATACTTATTATCGTCTTCGGCTTGCGGGCTACGAGTTGATTGAATCGGGCTTGCCGGTCAAGCATGAACCTAGCCAAACATTGAAAGCCGATCCTCTTTTAAAGTTAAAGATCGATTTGATGGCTCCATGCCGATCTGAATACTATCGAAGAAAATGGGGTGGAGAAGCACATCACGAACGCTTCATTCTCCCTTTTAACGGAGCGTTCACCGACAAAAGTAAACGAAAGGCCGTGGAATCAATGAACCCAATTGAGCAGAAAATAGCGCCCCCCATCTGCGCATGTGGAAAGGTGATGTCGCAGAAGGACTGGCAGACTCTCGCCCTGGGCGGGGGGCTACGGGATCAGCGCGGATTCGCCTGCGACACAGACGGATGCGAGGGAAACTTTCCGCAACGGTGGAAGAAGATCATCGAAGAGGCAAACGCCTGATGACAAACCGCAAAACGACTGACGTGCAGTTAAACCTAGTCTTTTCTAGGCCAGAAGACTTGCGCCTGCATGAATTCCTAAAAAAGAAGGCATACGAGGCACGATATTCTATTTCCACGTTCATCCTGCTCAGTCTTCAACAGGCATTTCAAGGGCAGATAGACGAAGAGGAAGTGAACGCGGTAGCCCAAGAGGCCCTAAGCAAGGTACGTGCACGCACTGTGGAGCCTCCGCAACCAACTCCCGTGCCAGAACCTATTCCAGCCTCACCGATGCCTACCTTGACGCCGGAACTGGAAGAATCAATCAGGGCCAAGATTGCGGCCCGCACCACGAAGAAGAACCGATAAGGAGATTTTATGAAACAGCGTCCGATAGGACTCAACGATAAACCGATACCTCAAGGGATGCTCTACAGCGACTACACTCCAGAGCAGATCGAAGTAGCTTGCAACGCTCCCGACTTTGAAGAAAAATGTAAGCACGCTCAAGATAACGTCGACAGGATGCTTGAGTTGATGATGAAGAAGGCGGACAAGGAACTCGACAAGCAGATTGCATCCACCATCGCCAGCATCGACACGTCTCTAGCTTCGGACTCTGTTCACTTTCCTGACGCTGTGCCACCCAAACCTATCCAAGTCTTGACGCCCGAATTGGAGCAGTCGATCAGAGCCAAGATTGCGGGACGGACAAAAAAGAAAAGTTCATGAGGAGAAATCTAAAATGCCCAAAACAGAAGAAACCTCTATTCTTGATGTGATTACTTTTTTGGATGCGGTCGGGTACGAATTCTATCGCTCCCAACTTGTCGGCAACCAGTGTGAGTCGATGCGTACACGCTGGGAACGAATGCAGAAGCCTCAACCTGGCGACCTTGTTATGGAAACATCTTCGTGCCCGATGAGGTTGCGTGGAGGAAAGCGACCTGCTCACGTTGCCTCTGAAACCGGAATTGGGATTTTGGAGAGTATCGCACGGGAGCCTATAGTATACGATTCATGGGATGAGACCACTGATGGCCCATTGCCCACCGAAGAAGTGTTCTATATACGCAGATTGGACAATGAAACCATAGATTCGCCATGGGGGAATAATGTGTTTCGGTGGACCAATGCAAATTTTGTAGTCCTGATTCCGAAGGAAGGGTGGCAAGAATTTGCTAAGGTACTGTGACGCGTTATAGAAATCGGGGAATGGGACCTCACTCCGTCGCGCGTTCTCGAAATAGATAATCCAAGTCGTCAAGCTCCACCGGCGTAGGCGACCAGCAAAGTCTTTGCCAAACGCAAGCACCACGGCCCACCTCGTCACAGCTAGACCGGCGCATCGGATCGTCAATCGATGCCGACTCCATCTGCGGAATGATCTTGAACATATCCTCGCGGGCCTTCACCATCCGGTAATCATCGGGCCTGTACGGAACCCGGCGCGACTGGATCAGATCCGGCAGAACGTCATCTGTTCCCATCTTGTCCAGCCACGTTGCCGCACTGATGTCTGTCATCTCTCTCCAAACCTCACGCCAGCCCTTCGTGAATCCGTCATCCCGCTTCCGTGATGCAAACCGCAAGGCACTTTTTTGGACAGGATGCTGGAAACACCGAGACCAGTGAGAATGGCGTCTGCCTGCCCGCTGTGCCCCGATTACAACTGCGGTGAGGGTAACGTCCCGCTCAAGTGCCGCAAGCTCGCCCACGGTGCCCCAGGAGTGCGCAAACGAGCGTAGAGAGTCGTCGTCAAGGTAGGAGACGAGGAATATGCGGTGCAGGTCGCCGTTCTTGCGCTCAAAGAGGTTGGACTGCCACTCATGGCTACCAAAAACAGTATTTGCGATTCTCGAAAATCTGCCAAATTTGCGGATTAGCGCTAAGGAGATGACTTCAGCCATGAAGCCGACGTGACGGACGACGGAGATTGGTGCCAGATCGCCAGATTGCACATCGAAGCGCGAAGTGATGGCGCGGATGGAGTCGAGAGCTGATACGCAGGGGTCAGCGCCGATGATGCCGCCTTCGATGCCAGCATAGAGCAAGCCGGTTGCGGAGATGGTCAGAGGCTCATGGGTGCGTTCAAGGGCGAGACGGCGCGGGCAGCGGTCGTGAATATCAAATAATTGCGATGTGACGATCATTGCGGGGTGAGTGCTTTCCCGACGCCACCGGCCATCTTTACGCCCTCATATCCAGCCCCTCCGATAGCCGCCGTTGCGCCTAGACGCAGCGCCCATTTCCACATTTCATCCGCAGCCTTTTCAAGTTTCGCGGCCTTGGCGTATTCCTTCAAGCCCTTGTAGTAATTCGCAGCCTGATTCACCTGTCCAGCCGCATCTCCGATGTCTTTCTTGAATGCTTCCTTGACGCCGCCCATAAGCCTACGCATATTCGGGTTCAGGGTGGACATTTCCTGATCCGATAGACGGCTGATGTTTGTGTAGAACCGCCGCGCATCTTCATAGGTCATCGGACCCTTTTGAAGATCGTCGAGCCTAGAAAGCATATCGGTTATAACCTTGGGCTGCGTTCCACCAGAATGCGCATACAGAAGAAATTCATCGAGTGCAGGCCACGTATTATTCATGCGCACTGGTACGTTGTTTGCATGTTCAGCCACGTCACCAAGGATTTTAGCGGCCTTCTCGGTAGAAGGAATCAACTCGCCGGCCGCTTTGACCTCCGGGCCTGCCATCATCATTCCGGGGATTGTTGCCGCCTTCAGAGTTCCCCCTATCACGTTTCCAGCCCCTTTTACAGGATGCGATGGGAGTTCTGATACCCCCTTCGCCACCTGAAGAGCCCCCAACTCGGGACTCCCCATGAAGTCGGCAGTTTCTTTGCTTACACCCGACTCTAGGCCGGAGTACCCCCTTGATCCACGCCCCTGCATATTGCCAAGAATTCTCCCCACTCCAGTACGAGCCCCACCCTCCCGCAAGTCTTTCTCCGCGTCTCCAAACCACCCCTCTGCGTTCCTGGGCGGTGCTGCTTTTAGTATGTCTACAGGTTTCGCAGGTTGAGTTGGTCCGGAAGACTGAGAACCTTCCAAAGCCGACCTTAGACTCTTCTTTTGCTCCGGCGTCATTTTCGCAAGCAGTTCCTTGCGCCGGTTCGCGTCGAACCCCTTCCACTCTTGAGCTATCGCCTGACTTGGAGTTGTCATTATTTCACCTGCAAAAGAAACTGGTCATCAGAGATAGGCTGCGCTCCGGTTTTAGGAAGAATCTGGCCAGGATTGACGCTCTTCGCCCCCGCCGATGGCAATCGCCCGTTAGCGTTAGACATGCTATCGAACGTCTTTTCGTCCTGATCCAATCCAGCCAGAAGAGCGTCCGGGGTTAGGTGCATTGACGTGATCGTGTTCTTCAGCTCGTCAACAGTCTGAACCGACCGACCACCAAATACACCAGCGGAGTGATCGGCGAGAATCAGTGCCGCCGTGCGGAACCTTTGGGCATCCGGGCTACTGCTGCCAATCCATGCAGCCAAGTCCTGCGCCCGCCCAGGTCCAGGTCCGAACATACTCCTGTTCCTGTTGATGATGTCGCGCATGGTTTGGACTTGCATCTTTCCTGAATTCGCGAAATCCTGCCTCGTCTTTTCCTGTCCAGTCGGAGCGCTAATTTCCTTGCCGCCATACGGGTTGCCTGATCTCGCCCTGTTAATGACATCAAGACGAGTAGTGTCGATGAGTTTTCCATTATTATCTGTAACTTCCTGAACGCCGTACTGCGCAGACGCCCTAGCTCTTGCGTCAGCGAGTGGTATGGCGACCTGTGCGTAGTTAGGAGGCGGAATGAAGTTCGGAATCGGCTCTTGAGTTTCAGGGTTCACCCATCCGCTTGGGGTGAGTGTTCCCCATGCCGGTTTCCCGTTCACGGTGCCAACCTTCGGCTGCGCCTGCTTTGGCGCTGGAGTCCAGTTAGGAGGCATCGGCTCCTGCACAATAGTTCCGTCTGCCTGCTCCTTGGGAAGGTAGTAGCGCCCATCAGCACCTTTGACCGGCTCCCCAGCCGCTCCGGGAATGTTCTTTAGAGTCTGCGCAACGCCAAGATTCTTCATCGCCCACTCAGACTGTGCTTTGGGCTTGTCCTCGTCGGGGATGAACTTTGAGAAGAAATCCCATGATGCTTTGGTGTTTTCCTGATTCTGCTCCTGTTGCTGCTTGGCTTCGTCCGCCTGATACTTTAGCTTCTCCGTCTCATCTGCCCGCGTCGTTCCACCTTGAGGCGTAGGGTCTGCAAGTTGGGGAGCATACGGCTGGTACGTTGCCCCGCCCGGATGCGTAGCCTTGTGGAGCTTCTGTATCAGTGTGCCCATCTGGCTGGGGTCGGAATAATGCCTCGCGATAGCATCCGTGTATTGCTTCTGCTGTTCGGTGGTCAGCGTTCCATATTTGCGGCCCTCATCGAGCTGCTTTTCGAGGTCGTTAATCTCGTTCTGACGCTGTTCATCGCTGAGTTGCTGAGCGTGTTGCCGCTTCTCCGCGTGAATCTGCGGAGCTTCCCCAGAGAGGGTTTCGGCGACAGACTTTCCTAGTGGCTCAGCCACAGCACCAGCCACCTTGCCAACCTTCTTGGCTCCTTCGCCTATTTTTTCGAGGTAATCAGCAATCGCCATTATTCACCTACGAAGTCGCATCCAAAGCATAAACAGCCACCTTGCAAGCCGCGCTACCGTCAAGCCAATACTGAGTAGCATCGATCATCGATTCATTGGCTCTTGACGTAATGGGGAGTCCGACCGCCTGGCTAGACTGCACGATGAGGGCGGTTTGGTCGCCCAGTCCCGCAATGTCGCCGTAGTTTACGTACACCTCGCCTGCAACCGTACTCGAAACGCTAAACCCCAACTGGCGGCATTGGAAAGCGTACCTAATGGATGACAGTTCGGTGTTTGCGAGGATGTTTTGCGGAGTACCTGGTGTGATGGTGAACTCGCCGAGTGGAGTTGCCCCGCCAATTGCCCTGTTAACTTTTTGCCATGCCATGTTCGCTCCTAAATGTAGCCAAGATCGGGTGATTCTGTGCTCATCGAGCCAGTGTCAGGATGCTGCGCATTGTAGAGGGTTTCGTAAGGGTCCGCACCGGTCAGGGTGGACGCTCCAGCGGTATCGAAAAGCCCAGTGGCGATACTCCCCGCATCTTTAGCGATTCCACTCACGTCGCCCACCTGCTGCTGACGGCGCTGATTGGCCAGCGTAGCCTCTTCTCCAAGCGCATTCGAACCCTGCCCAACCTCTGAAGTTCCAAGCGAACCGAGAGCACTAGCCGCTTGGCCCTGAGTTTCGCCCATGAGGTTGATAATGTTGCCGCGATTCGCGTTTTCTGCATTTTGGGTAGAAGCGTTGGTACCGCCGCCACGATTGCCGAAGTTGGAGTTCTGAAGTTGCTGCTGCTCTACCTGGCCCTGCCCTGCACTGATCTCCGGCGCGAGCGCCTTGGTGGGATCGTTGAGAAGGTTCATGTCGTAGGTTTGAGCCGCAGTTTCCGCTCCCTGACCAGCGCCAAGCTGCTCTTCGGCAAGACTTCCAAACCGACTCTGCTCTTTCGCAGTCGGGTCACCACTAAAGAGGTCAAACAAACCGCCCACGAATCCGCCCAAAATACACCTCCTGCTCAGTTTACCTCTTTATGGGGTGTGCAACCATCCTGTTATCAAACCATCTTGCACGAAAATCGAGGTCATGCTGGAATCTAAGAACGGCCCCAACGGGATAGTTCCCGTCGCCCCGATGGTGTGCAACATCCCCGAATCGACGCCAATTGTCCTTCCATCTGGAATTACCAAACCGAGCGATGAATCCATGGCTATGGGTACGCTCAAGATGCCCGATGAATCCGCCATTACCGTTACGCCGTCCGGTTGCACCACGCCAAGGCTAGAATCCGTGGCAATCGCCACCCCTTCGCACCAGAAGGTCGCCCCATCGAAGAAGACAATAGCCGTTCCGCCTGGATACACGGACTGAATACCCGCAATCGTTGCGCCTGAATCGGTCGATAATGCAACCGTGGCGCTTGAATCATTGCCAATGAACGTGAACCATGGGGCCTTCACCGATGAGCTTAGGGACACAACTACCGGCGATGAGTCCCCTGCGACGATCTTCGCCCCATTATCCGACTGCTGTATCGTGTAAGCGGAGTTTCCAATCTGATTGTTCACTCCACCGAGACCGGGGAAGAAGATGATGGAACCTGTCGCGGTATTGAAAGAAGTCACGCCGGAAGTAGACTGGCTCTGGATATTCTCGACTGCCGATGTTGCCGCCGCCGTCGCCGCAGTTGTGACCGTAGCTGGAATAGCCGCGAAAGCTTGCTCATGATTCGTCAGGCCGTTGAACACGGTGCGCATCGCATCGGCCACATCGGCCATGCTGGAGTTCTCATTCAGCGAGTAGGGAAACCGCGTAGACGGCGCATTGATCGCCAGAGTCTGCTGGCTCGTGGGAGTGCCGGGCCACGTCGAAGACTTGTTCCCCGGCGCTGTTGACGGATTCTTTGGTGCTCCCGGCCAGCTAGACTTGCCCACCTTCGCCTCCCGATCCATGGAACAACGGCACATTTTTAAACTCGCCATCCCACGGCTTCACAGCCAAACTGCACCCCTGCAAGTAAATCTCCAGCGATGGGTCCGACCAGTCGAACACGGTCTGAAGTAGCTTCCACTTCGAAGGGCTTACCTTGGTCGTAAACTTAGTTATTTCTCCCCCTGTGCCGGGTAGGACGATTGGGGAGGGTCCATAGCTCCCATTGTTCGCATCGACGGCTGCAAAGGACACTGTGGCCCCGGAATCGGCCTTGTATTCGAAGGTTGCCTCATAGGCAGTCATCCATCCTTGCCCACCGATGGCCGGAGTGGCAACTTTCGCCTCTGGAGACTCGACACCTCCGTTTACCAGAAACCGAATCGATCCGTCTATGCAGCCTACGAGGTTGCCCTGTACGCTCTCTCCTTGGTTTGAGGCGTGGATGGTGGCCGGGGGATCATACATATCCCACACCCAACCCATCCTCTCCGTGTCGTAGACCAGCGTGTGCGGGTGACCGTCTGTACCGATATAGTCCCAATACATGAAACTACCCTGCTGGCTAAACTTCTGGCGCTCAGGAAGCGAGTCGTCGGGCGGATAAATCGTTATGCCGTTGCGCACCACAGGAACCGGCGTAGACCCTTCATGCACGAAGATAGGGTCGAGGTCTTCGTCAGTGATAGACTGCGAACCGATGCCCTTGTTCGAGTAGTGAATTCCGTCATCCACGCGGAAGAAGATTTTCCCTCCGCCCTGCACGATTAGGCAGCGAGGGATGTAAAGCCCACGGCTGATGCTGGCATCCTCTGCCGTCCACGTCGAACCGCTCGTTCCGGTCACGTTGGCGAGAGCGTTGAAGAAGTTTGGCGTCAAAACCCATCCGCGCTTGATGGAGAAAAGAACGCCGCGCCCGCCGCTCATTGCACCGTTTATCAAAGCCTCATTCGGATCGGTTACATCGAACTGATTTGTATCCGCCCACGAGTCAAGATTGGAACCGTTGCACCAGTAGAGTGTTCCGGGGCGCAGCGGGTCTCCTACGCCAAAGACATAGTTGATGTTGTCGGTCGGTCCAAACATGTACTGGATGGGCTGATTTGCCAACACCGGCTCCGCGATGTTCCACACTAGGTTCGTACCATCCGGCACACCAGGAATCGAAACCTGCGTCGTGCTCGTGGGCCGAGTGATGAACGTGTACGGCAACTGCGTCGGGTAGCCGATGAGAATGGTCGTTCCCGGCAACCAACGAGTATTGAACGAGCCCGAAGTAGCAGTGATGACCCCACCAGCCACATTGCATATTCCCGCGTTGGGAATATCTATCGAAGGCACCGGCTCATAGTCGGTGTACGTCATCTCCTGATTATTTGCCGCCTCTGCGTCCGTCAGAGAATCGGTGATCGGTGTAGGAGGATTCGTGTTCGGCCCCGTCGCCACGTATGTGAAATTTGAAAGCCCAACATCCTGACGGTAGTAGTCGATTTTGTCCACTTGAGGGTCTGGAGAATAGACAACCTCAATTGTGTTGGCGAGAACCGGCGTCGTTTCCGGGGTCGATGTGGGGCTGGGATTTGACTGAGCGCCCGTAAGAGACGACCTGTACTTGTAGGCATAGGAAACGTTGGTGCGAGTATTCGCCGTGATCGGTGGGATGATGGTAGGAGGTGCGCCCGGAGTAGGAGATGCCTCAAGAAGCAAAATGCGCCCGGAGTGGTCCCAGTAGTCGCCGTCAATCTCGGTTCCATAGGTGCCTGCGGCCGCGAAGGAAACAACAACGGTAATCTGCGCAAATCCGCCCCCTTCCCCGGTATTTTCAATGGCAGTCGGCAGGAGCGGATAGCCTTGAGCAACAGTGATTGTCTGGCCACTTGATGAAAGTACTGGGCCCTTGCCGTTATTCACAGTCGCCGATATCAGCGAAGCCCCCTCAATTCCCCACATCACGGCATCTTTGGCCGTCAAAACGAATGTGTACTGCCCTGCCTCTGGAATATAAAGCTGTCCATAAAGGCAGAAGTTGAAATCCTGATACCCTTTTTGTGATGGATATGTAGCAGTGATCGGAGATGCAAAAACAGGGGTTTCTCCCGTCACCGCGCTTTCGGCGCTGAGAGACGCCCACTCCATCGGGATACTCGAATTCCCCACTCCAGGTAGACTCGGAATACCAGCAGAAAACGTCGCATCAAAAATGAACGAATTGCCTGTTGTTGTTCCAACCGCATTGGATGTGGATCGAGGAGTACCACCGCCCGTGTCGCCGGGATTTTTCCAGATGTACGACGCCACAGCCCCAGATTGCGGAGAGTCTCCCCAGTAGTACAGAGAAAGATTGTTGAGAATGCCCACTTTCGGAGGCAGGGCATCTGTCTCAACCTGCCATGAAATCTGGAAACTACCTGAGTTGTTATTGTAAGCGGGAAGCTCGCATCCTCCAGACTGGACGCCCGCCGTAGTGTTGATGCCGATTTGAAGATCGCGCGCTCCCGATGGAACCTGAATCGTCACCCCGATGTTCCCGCCCAGATCAACTACAGCCGGAACATAGTACGGGGCCACACCCTTCGACACCACATTTCCCGCCCCATCGGTGAACGCTCCCACTACGACAGAAACAGTTCCAGGCGGAGTCGAACTGCCTGCTGTCTGCACATAACCGCCCGGGTTTGTGCTGCCCACAGCAGGTCCGGGAGATGTAGGAGTTTTCGCCCCTCCGTTGATGGTTGCCGTTCCGGTAATCGAGGTTATCGTCACCGTCGAAGCGTTGGCAACGTTCACGGCGAATGGCGCAGTCCCATCTACTATGCACGTCGTTCCGGGATTGGGAGGACCACCTGTCTGCCCATAGTCGAAGTTGGGATTCTGGCCGGCATAGTTCGTCCACGGAATCGTCTTAGCGAGCAGCGGCCCGCTATCGACAACAATAGTGTTTTCCGTGCCCACCGATGGGGCCAGAGGTGGCTCCTTGATGCCTGTCTTGTAAATCAGGCCGTCCGACCGCACCTTGACTGCCCCAAAGCAATTGAAGTCGGTTGGAGTGTTGTCGAGGGCGAACTTAGTGTGAATCGTCACGCCCATAGAGCTGTCGAATACGTAAGCCCACGACTGCACTGATGCGTTCGGGCGGGATGGAATGATCGATACCGGATCGCTGCTCAACCCTTCGGCAATCGCCCTGTCGTTCACATAGAGACGCCCCGACGCATCGACGGAGATGAACACAAACCCGTCTGCTGGACCGGCTGGAGTGGTGTCGTTCATTCTAACTAGAGATTGAACGGAAGAGTCGAGAATGATGGCGCTGGAATCGAGAACGATGGGGCTCGAAAGCTCCGTCCTCATCTCCACCTGGCCGGGGCCATAGGCGCGGACGTTTGCGGCCATGAGGACACGCCCGCCCGGTACACGATTGGAAGGCGACGTGAGATCGAGGCCGGCGAAATTATCTGGTCTTTTGGCCATTACTTCTCACCCTCCGCTTGGAAGCGAGGATCGTCTACGTCATTTCTTCCGCCCTCTTGAATCATGTCTGGGCGGAACAAGCCAAGCGCGTTGTACATGGAATTCTTGAGACGGCAGTATGCTTCAAACTGCTCATAGAGCGGCAGCGTCACCGAGAACGTCTTCCCGCCCAGCTTGAACATGCAAACATGCTGCGCATAGGCAAGAATGGCGTCTACACCGTCGCGGCTGAGTTGAATGGGGTCAGAGTCCGCCACGGGCACAGGGGCGTTGCCTACTACCGTCAGGACCGTGGAAACGGTGTCTCCCGTGACGAATGGGCCGAGCGCAATCAGGTCCACGCCGCCCACCACAATTACTGGCTCAGGAGCATTTACCTCCCAATTCTGGCATTGCGTGTCCATCTCCTTGAATCCCGGCGTATCCACCGAAACTTGCCCCACCTGCGCCTGAAGCAACCAAGGCATCTTGACGATGGCTTTCTTGAACTGCTCGTACCTCGACATGCAGTATTTTGCTCTCGCCGCGTCCCGCCCTTCAGGAGCGTTCGATAGCACGTCGGCAAGGGCTCCGTAGATCAAAGCGGGAGTCCAGTCATCGGGGATGCCAACCAAAGAAGCGGCTGGAGGATCTAACGTGGTTCCTGAGAAACTGGCCAGCATATCCCAAGTGCCGGGCTGGTTTGGCGGGCAGGAGCAGTCGAAGCTCAGCGGGGAGTCCGCGGTAATCATCCAACTGTCCGGCTCTCCGGGCTGAATGGAAAGATTCACGCCATCGGCATTGCGGCTTATGATGTCCTCGCGGCCCAGGGCGTAGGGAGTTCCTTGCGTCGAGTCTGCCTGTATCCAGCGCACCCGGTGAAGGTTCAACGTAGAGTCGGGAAGAAATGTACGCATCGACGCCAGCGGAGACGGCTGGAGAAGGTTGACCACGTTGGCGGCAGAGAGCAACAAAAGCTCGTCCCGACGATACTGGAGAGCGCCGGAAATTAGTGTAATATCGTACTGATTTGTGCCCGTCCACACACCGCCGCTCATCGGCTCCATCAGCATCGCTTCAATCTGCATGTAGATGTCGGAATCGGTGACAGTACGTTCGCGCGGTGAGCCCGCCACGTTAAGCGACTTCCATGTGTCTCCGGCCTCAAAGTCGAACACGTAATCGACGGTGCCAGGCTGGAGAGTAAGCGCATTCAAAACGCGCAGCGCCTCGCGGATAAAGATGTCGGCCTCGGCGGCGGGTGTCATCACCGCACCGGCATCCTGCAGACGGCTGAGGAGTTCGGCGCGAATCTGGCCGAGTGTGATATAGTTATACATAGGCACTCTTACCTCTTGCGCGCAATGGGCTTCTTTGCAGTCTTCTTTTTCGTGGACTTCTTGCCGCCGAGTTTAGGCCCTTCCGCCGTGAGCTTCTTGCGCTCGGAATTCTTTCGGAACCCTTCGTTGGCTTCCTTCACCATGCTGTCGTGCCAGGAAGTGTCGGATTTCTTCCCAGTAGGCTTGTCGTAGCGATCAAGGATATTCCTCGACCACTCTCCGAGTTTGCTCCTCATGTCGAGAAGCGGTTGCGCTGGATTGTCGTCCATCATGCCTCCTTTACCATCCACCCATGCCGGTTCTCATGTTCCGAGAATTGAAGAACGGCCCGTTCGGGAATCCGCGCGTAGCGGACCGCATATCGACCATGTACGAATCGACTAAATCTCGATCCAGTAAACGCATCGTCTTCAAGCGAGTCAAGAAATCCGATTCAGCATCCTTCTTAAGGGCTAGATAGTTACCGCCAGAACCTTTGGCTGCGAGTACGTCTTTACGGCTCTCTGCGTCCCGATACGCCCACGTCAAAGCCTTCTCGATGATGACATTCTCATCAATCCCTGGAGGCAACGTGTCGGAGTTGTTGATGAGGTATGGCCACTCCACGACACCGTACCACTGGTAGGAAATCTCCGTCGTGGGATAGGGATACATCTCGTACAGCATTTGATTGAGCGTGGCCGATGCGTTCGGAGTCCCAGCGCCGCGCCGGTCGGCACCCAGCGGCATCATCGCCCAGGGATTCGATGCGATCTGTCGCGCGGGGTCGAGCAAGTCTTCTGTGCGTCGAGAAGTCCAAATGTCCATCGTCCACTGATCGAACATGTCAGCCACG
>CAILAZ010000122.1 GCA_903832295.1 uncultured Acidobacteriota bacterium | reverse complement strand
TCGTGGTTGAGAACTGTGAGCTCACAATCGGATACCGTTCCCCCACCTTCAGTGTCGCCGCCTTGCCGTGCCCCGCTCGCAGCAGCACGTCATCCACCGTCCGCGCCAGTGAGTTTCCCGCCGAGAACCTCACCGAAGTCGAGGGAATCGTCACGCCTGACAGCGTCAGCCCGCCGCCGAAAGTGGCAAACGGCTGGCTCAGCGCGCTTGAGAAACTGGAACTCGACGAAGCCAGCAGTGCCGCCAGAATCGTCGTGGCATTCACCGTCTGTCCGCTCGCCGTCAGCGCCGCCACCACCTGCTGATACGTGCTGCTGTTCACCAGGTTCCGCAGCTCTGAGCCAATATTGAATACCGTCAACTGCGTCGGAATCGATGTCCCCAGGTCCCTCGTCAGCGCGCTGGAGACCTGGAAGATCTTCACGTCCAGCATCACCGTCGGACGGTCATCCTGCAGGTAGTCCAGGAAGTTCGTAATCGCTTCCATTGTCTGCTGCGGAGCGCGGATCACGATCGAGCCCATGGCCGCGTTCGGAGTGATAAATCGCAGATCGAACAGAATACGCAGCGCCGTCGTCAGGTCCGTCAGTTCCTGTGGCGAGCTTCCGCCCAGCGCATAAAAAGTGCGCAGGCTCATCCGTGTCAGGTCGCGCCGGTTCTCTTCCGTATCGTTCGCAATCAGCACCTGGTGCTCGCTCATCGGAATGATGAGCACCTTGCACAGGCGCGTCAGAATCTGCGTGCCCGTCGTCCAGTCCACGTCCTCCAGCTTCACCTTGATCGGACGCGCCGTCAGCCCCTGGTCGGGAATGCCGAGAATCCCGAACGCTTTCGTGAATTGCACCAGCAACTCTGATGAGGCGCCCTTGAAGTCAAAGGTCTGCTTGTTTTGCAGCGGCTGGAGCCGCGTTTCGCCCATCTCAGCCCGCAGCCTCGCCGAGCCAAACTCCTCCGGTGCCGGCAGCGCATCCCGCAACCGCTGTTGCGCGTATTCGTTCGACGGATCGATTTCCGCCGCGCGCCGGAATGATCCCAGCGCCGTGCTGGCGTCGCCCGTCTGCATCGCCTTGTTGCCCTTGTGCAGTTCCTCTGAGATCACCTTTTCGCGGATCGCCCTCTGCGCTGTCTCATACACCGTGTCCAGTGGAGAGATCGCCCGCGCGTCCGTGATCGTGCTCAGCGCCGCGTCAAACTGCTTCTTGCGTGCCAGCTTGGTCGCAGTCTGGTAAAGCTGCTTGGCTTTCTTCTTGTCTTCCTTGGAAATTCCGCAGGAGGGGAAACTCTTCTCGTAGTCCGAACACGGCTGCGCCCCATTGGGAGCCACTGCCTTCGCAGGATTGTCCCCTGCGTACATCGAGCCGGGAATCAGTAGCGCAAGCGCCAGAAGCGCACGGCGAAGCATGTCCCGAATTCTACCGGATTCTGCTCATCGTGCGTAGCTCCACAGCGTTTCGCAACCTGGAATGCACATATCCGGTTCGCATTTCGCCAGATCCAGCAGCGGGAATATCCCCGTCGCCACGGCAATCACCGCAAATCCGCACGCCTTGGCTGACTCCACATCCGCCGGAGTGTCGCCCACAAAACACACCTTCGCCGTCGCTCCCAGCCGCCGCCGCGCCTCTTCTGCGCCCCACCGGAAAATCTCCGTCCGCGTTTCATTGCGGTCGCTGAACGAGCCGAACGAGAAGTACTCGTCAATCCCCGCCGCTTTCAGCTTCGCCCAGCCGATTCTCTCCACGTTGCCGCTGGTTACGCCCATCAGCTTTCCGCCCGCCTTCAGCTCCGCCAGCAGTTTCTCCACGGAGCCGCAAAGCTCTGGCCGCAACTGTTCGGATCGCGCCTCTACCTCCGTGCACATCCGCCGCATCGCCTCCGCCAGAGTCGCCCGGCCGTCTGCCTCGCAAACCCCTGCCATCTCCAGCGCCTTCAGCAGAATGATCGGATCCGTGCTGCCGTGTACCGGAACCCCCGTCAGGTCCACTGCGCGTCCGTAAAGCTCCTGCATTGCAATCAGAAACGCCTCGTAGTGCACTGCGTCGCGTGAATTCAGCAGGGTTCCATCAATGTCGAACAGGTACGCATCGAATCCGCGCCAGTCAAACCCGCGTGGCAGACTCTCATTTCCGCTGAATCCATCTGCCGCGATCACGATCGCGCCACTCTCGCGATTACTTTCCATGTGCCCTCTGGTGGCTCTTCGTATTCCCGCCATCTCCGCTCTCGTCCAGCATGATGCGTTGGATGCCCGTTGCCCTGCCCGTGCTCGCGTCGCACTCCACCAGCACCGCGCAGAAGCGCACGTCGTTCACCGCCGCCTCAAATCGTGCCGGAAGGCTGGTCAGGAACCGCTGCACGATCTGGTCTTTCTGCACGCCGATGACGCTGTCATATGGTCCGGTCATTCCCACATCAGTCTGGTAGGCCGTTCCCCCCGGCAGCAGCCGCGTATCCGCCGTCGGAATATGCGTGTGCGTGCCAATCAGCGCCGTCACCCGCCCATCCAGATACCACCCCAGCGCAACCTTCTCTGAGGTCGCCTCGGCGTGGAAGTCCACAAAGATCACCTTCGCCTTGATCTGCGCCAGCAGCCTGTCCGCCACCCGGAACGGGTCGTCGATGTTCGCCATGAACACCCGCCCCTGCAGGTTGATCACCGCGTACTCCACTCCTCCGCGAGTCGTGCCTTCATACACTCCCACCCCCGGAGTCCCCGCCGGATAGTTTGCCGGACGCAGCACCCTTCGCGCCGGACTGTAAGGCTCATTCGCTGCCGCGTTGAAGTAATCCACCAGCTCGCGCTTGTCCCATACGTGGTTGCCCGTGGTCAGCACGTCCACCCCAAGGTCGAAGAACTCCTCGGCAATCTGCGGAGTCAAACCGAAACCGCCCGCCGCGTTCTCCCCGTTGGCAATGCACAGATCGACCCCGTGTTCCTTCACCAGCGCGCCCAGGTGCTCACGCACAATCGTGCGGCCCGGCCGTCCAAAGATGTCGCCCACAAACAATATCTGCAATCTCTATCCCCGCCTGTCTTAACCTCTCATGCTATCACTCCGCCTTGGTAGCAGAATCCTCTCGCCGCCCTTATCCCGACACCACGGACGGTGCGGGCGCGCCCGCCAGCGCCACAAACTTCGCCGGAGAGCAGCACGCTCGCCGCAACCGAGTCCAATCCTGTTGCATCGCCGCATCCTCCTTCAGCCACGCCAGCGTCTGTTGCAGTACCTTCGCCGCGCCCTCGTTCGGAGGCATCGTGATCCGGTAGTGCATCCACTTTCCCTCGCGCCTCGCCGTCACCATCTCTGCCCTCCGCAGATACGCCAGGTGCCGTGAAATCTTCGGCTGCGACTGCCCCAGCACAAGCACGAAGAAACACACGCAGATCTCATGCTCGCCCATCAGGTTCAACAGCCTCAGCCTCGTCCCGTCCGCCAGCGCCAGGAAGAAACGCTCCATGTCAAACGCCTTCGCTCTCTTCGCCATATTCTGCCATTATATACGCCTTGACGAATGTGTGTCCCGGCGCTATAGTCGATATATTCTCTTAGGCGTATATGTCAGGAGGCTCACACATGTCGGACAAAGTAATGGACTCGGTTCGCTCCCGCTACGGAGCCGTTGCCGAAAGCTCTCTCTCCAGCAACCACGCAGGCGTCAAGGCCGTTGCCCAGGCCTTTGGATACTCCTCCGAGGAACTCACCTCCATTCCCGCCGGGGCCAACATGGGCCTCTCCTGCGGAAATCCCACGGCCATCGCCTCCATCCGTCCCGGCGAGGTCGTCGTCGATCTCGGCTCCGGTGGCGGACTCGATGTCTTCCTCGCCTCCAAACTCGTCGGTCCCCAGGGCAGGGCAATCGGCATTGACATGACGCCCGCCATGATCGAGCGTGCTCGCGCCAACGCCGCCAGCGGCGGCTACACCAACGTCGAGTTCCACCTCGCAACCATTGACCACCTGCCCCTGCCTGACGCCTCCGTGGATTGCGTCATCAGCAATTGCGTCATCAACCTCGCGCCTGACAAGCCCGCCGTCTTCCGCGAAATCGCCCGCGTCCTCAAGCCCGGAGGCCGCCTCGCCGCCAGTGATATCGCGCTCAAGCGGGAACTCCCCGAGGAACTCGCCCGCAGCGTAGCCGCCTACGTCGGCTGCATCGCCGGAGCCATTCTCATCGACGACTATCGCGACGCCCTCCTCGCCTCCGGCTTCCAGCACGTTGAAATCGTCGAGAGCGGCGCCGACCTCAATGCCTACGCCAAAGTGGAGAACCAGTCCGCCTGCTGCTCCCCCACCATGGCGTCCACATCCGATCCGCTTTCCGTGCTCGGCTCCTCCTGCTGCACCCCCGCCCCTGACGGCAACGTGCACCAGGACCTCGCCGCGCTCTTGTCCAAGTACGATGTCAACGCCGCTGCCGCCAGCGTCAAGGTTTACGCCGTCAAGCCCACCGCATAAAACAGAAAAGCCCCGCGCTCTCCCTTGAGCGCGGGGCCAGTTTCCTGCTGAAGCATCTACGAACCCTGCGCTCTCTCTCCCAGCGCCTCGATCACATCCACCGCTGCCGCAAACTTTCCCAGCGGAGCGCTCACCTGAACCCCCTGCACCAGCGAGCGCACCTCCATCAGCATCTCGCGTGCAATCAGCACGCCCTCTGCCCGTGCCAGTTCGCTGCTCGTGCTCGCCCCCGCCATGCGCGTCAATATCTCATCCGGCACGGAAACCCTCAGTTCGTTGCGCATGAACTCCGCGTTGCGCACGCTCGTCAGCGGCCAGATCCCGGCCATCACCGGAATGTGGCAGTGCTCCACCCGCCGCATGAACTCCTCCAGCAGCCGCAGGTCAAACACCGGCTGGGTCACCGCGTAATGCGCCCCCGCCTCGCACTTGTACTCAAAGCGCCGTACCTCTTCGTCAATGTCTGTGATCCCCGGGTTCGCCCCCACGCCGATCACAAATGACGTTGCTGAGCCAATCGGGTTCGCGCCAATGTCCACCCCCAGGTTCAGGTTGTGGACAATGTTCACCAGCCCGATCGCGTCCACGTCAAACACCGCCGTCGCGTCCGGGTAATTCCCCAGCTTCGGCGGATCGCCCGTGATGCAGATCAGGTTGTTCAACCCCAGCGCGCACGCCCCCAGCAAATCGCTCTGGATGCTCAGCACGTTCCTGTCGCGGCAGGTGTAGTGCAGCACCGTCTCAATTCCGCACTCCCGCTCAATCAGGTTGCACAGCGCCTGGTTGCCCATGCGTGCGGAAGCCCGCGGGCTGTCGGGAATGTTCACTGCGTCAATGCCCACCCCCCGCAGGTACTTCGCCGCCGCCAGCTCCTTCGCCGGATCGCTCCCCTTGGGCGGCACAATCTCCACCATGGTCACAAACTCGCCTGCCGCCAGCTTCTTTCCCAGCTTTGAGCGTTCCGCCAGCGGCTTCACCGCCGGGGCCGTCGTCGCGCTCGCCAGCGTCACCTGGAAAGACGAAGCCCGCGCCTCCCCCACCCGCAGCGCCGCTTTCATCGCCTTGATGTGTTCCGGAGTCGTTCCGCAGCAGCCTCCTACCAGGGAAACGCCCGCCGCCACAAACTTCCTCGCGTAGCTCGCCATGTACTCCGGCGAGCACAGGTAGATGTTGCGACCCTCCACGCTGCGCGGCATCCCTGCGTTCGGCTGCGCTGCCAGCGGCAGGGAAGTGACGCTCCGCAGCCGTTCCATCGTGTCCAGCATCGCCGCCGGACCAATCGAGCAGTTGCAGCCCACCACGTCCACCCCAAAATCCGTCAGCCGTGCGCCAAACGCCTCCGGCTCCGTGCCGTCCAGGGCGTTGCCTTCGTCGTCAATCGTCACCTCGGCCACAATCGGCAGCCCCGGAGCCACGTCGCGCGCCGCCAGAATCGCCTGGTGAAGCTCATCCACGTACCCAAAGGTTTCCAGCAGAATCAGGTCCACGCCCTCTTCAGACAGCACCTCGATCTGTGCCCGGAATGCCGCCCGTGCCTCTTCGCGTGCAATCTTGCCCAGCGGCTCAATCCGCAGCCCCAGCGGTCCCACGCTGCCCGCCACCATGGCTTCGCTGCCTGCTGCTGCGGCCCGCGCCAGTTGTACTCCCGCCCGGTTGATCTCCCGCACCCGCGTCTCAAAGCCGTGGCGCAGCAGCCGGTAGTGATTTGCGCCAAAGGTGTTGGTTTCCAGCACCTCTGCTCCCGCTTTGGCATATTCCGCGTGGATTGCGCCCACCATCTCGGGCTGTGAAACATTCAGCTCGTCATAGCATCGGTTGATGAATACGCCCTTTGCATACAGCAGCGTACCCATGGCTCCGTCACAAAGCACGGGCCCCCTGTTCAAACGCTCCAGAAACAGTGACATTGTGGATCCTTGACCTGATTTATCCTGAACTGCATTTAACTGCTTTTCTGGAACCTTACCACAGCCCGCAACATGGGAACCCGCATCCGGAATGTTATAATCGGCTTTTCCAGCATCTTCGAAATCCATCTCGTCTGGAGTGCGTTGCTTGAAGCAATCGTTAATGTTCCTTGCCCTGTTGGGCGCAATCGTTTTGGCCGGATGCGGCGGCAACGGCGACACCACCAGTCAGACAACCTACAACAACGGCTCGGGTAATCAGCCGTTCAAGCCCACAACTCACCTCTCCCACCGCAGCCTGGTCACCAACTATTATGCCGGGCAGCTTCAGGTTATGGACGCAACCCAGGACCGGCTCACCAATTTCACCTTCGCAACCGGGGCACAGTCCACTTACATGCAGCCGTCCCCCGACGGCACCCTCACCTTCGTCAACAACAGTGGCGGCAACTCCATCTCCTCCTTCAACAACAATCAGGAGGCGGTCAAGGCCAGCATCTTCCTCAGCGGCTTTACTGAGAGCTTTGTCACCTCGGTCAACAACAAGGTCGGCTTCGCTGCCGTCTATAACTACAACAACGGCACCTTCCGTACCCCTGGCGCCATCGTCCGCTTCAATCCTACGGACGGCAGCCTCAACACCCAGATCATGTTCCCCAAGGCGCGCTACCTCGCCATGGACCCCCTCGAAAAGCATCTGCTCGTCTTCAATGATTCAGACAACATCGCCTACTGGGTAGATCTCAACACCATCGATTCCACCCTCCAGGTTCCGCCCTACTATCCCATCACCATCGCCGCGCATCTCTCGCGGCCGGTTGCGGCATTCTTCTCCGCCGATAGCACCAAGGCTTACATCCTCAACTGCGGCATCGAGTGTGGTGGCACAGACGTTCCCAGCGTGATTGAGATTTCCGTTCCCGCTTCGCCAGCCTCTCCCGTCACTGGAACTGCCGTCACCTCCACGGTCGTCAAGTCCTGGCCTGTCAACGGTGCCCGCCGGGGACTCATGGACCTCAAGGCCAATAAGCTCTACGTGGTTGGCTCCACCTCCACCGTCTCTGACTCCGCCGGAAACGCCGTGCAGGACGGCTACTTCACCACCATTGACCTTGCTGCCGGGACTGCTTCCGCGCCCATCCGTATCGGCAATGGCGCAAAGTACGTCATCCGCAACGTGAACGGCGCATTCTGGGTCGGCTCCACCCACTGTGGAGTTCAGAGCTGCTTCACCATCGTCAACGCTGCCGCCGGAACCGCAACCGTCCTCCCCACCAGCAAGGGCGATGGCACCGGTGTCTCCTTCACCGCCAACAGCGGCGAGGTTTACACCATCGAGGGCGGCGAGTTCTACATGTACGATCAGAGCGGCAATCCTATTACCTCCCAGTACGCAACGGACGTAAGAGGACAGGCCAGCGACGTCTTGTACATCAACTAGCATCCTGCATCGCACGCAAAAAAGGCGACGCCCCATGGCGCCGCCTTTTCCATTCTCAACCGCTCTTCTTACGGAACCAGCGTCAGCCGGTGTGCTGCCGTCTTCTCCACCGTCGCCGGATTGAACGCCAGCCCGAACGTCGTTCCCCTGTACCACGCCTCAAACTGATCGTTGAAGTAAGGGCTGAACAGATTCCCCGACTGCCCGTTCACAATGTTCAGGGTTGACCGGTCCAGGTCCGCGAAGTCCGCCGTAAACCGCTCTGACGGCGCAAACATCCCGCCTACCTGCTTCACCGTCACTCCGTTTCCAGACTGTGGCAGCTTGTTCGTCGAGGCGAATTTCTTCAGCCACGGAATCTTGCCGAAGATGGGGTGCGCAATCTGCATCGTCGCGTAATCTCCATACTTCCAGCTCGCCAGCTCTTTGGGAGCCACTGGATCCTTTGTCGCCGCCTCCACCGCCGCTGCCAGCAGGGCATCCCAGCTCTTGTACTCCTGGGGCAGCCAGCGCGCCGGCTGGAAGGCCACAACCTTCTCCAGCCATACCGTCTTCATGTACCACGTGTACAGCGGCCTGTCCTCGCCTAGCTTGCTCTTCAGCAGGGTTTCCATCAGCCAGCGTCGTGCCCGCTGCTCAATCGCCGCTCCTGCCGAATCCATGCTCATCTTGCCGTCGAAGTGCCGCAGAATATCCGCCGCTTCCTTCGTTCTTGCTCCCGCCCCCGCGCTCTGATCCACCGCATACACCATCCGCTGCGCGATGAACTTGTCCAGATCGCTCTGCACGTCGGTTTGCAGCGCCAGCATGTCTGCCGCCGTAAACTTCTTGTTCTGCCGCAGCACCCGGTAGATGCGCTCTGTCCTGTACGGTGACTCCCATTCCTTCGTGATGTTGTACTTGTATCCGTCTGCGGTGATCCGTCCATTTGCCGTCGCAATAATCCCCGAGGGAGGGTTATAAACGCTCGGCATCTCCTCAAAGGGGACGTACCCCGTCCACTCGTGCGCGTCGTCCGCGCCGCTCACCGGCAGCGTTCCATCGCCCGCCGTCCGGATCGGCACCCGCCCCGTCGCCTGGTATCCGATGTTCCCATCCACGTCCGCGTACACCACGTTCTGTCCCGGCCCATAGTAGCCCGCAAATGCCGCCTTGAACTGCTCCCAGTTCTGCGCGCTGTTCACCGCGTGGAACGGCAAACTCAGCCCCGTGTCGTAGATCGCCCACTTCAGCGCCAGCTTGCGGCTCTCGCCCTTCATCTCGTCGGAGATAATCGGCCCGTGCCTTGTCACCACCACGTCCATCTCCACGTCGCGTCCGCGCTTCACGTGGATCACCTCGTGCCGCACCTCCGGCTTCCGCCAGCCCTCCGGAGTCTGGTACTCGCCCGCCGCGTTGAAGTTCTCCACGAATACGTCTTCCACATCCGGACCGACATTCGTAAAGCCCCACGCAATCCTGCGGTTATGTCCCACCACCACCCACGGAGCCCCCGGCAGGGTCACTCCCGCCACATCAAAATCTCCGCACGTCAGGTGAGCCTCATACCATGTGTTAGGTAACCGGTGCGGCAGGTGCATATCGTTTGCCAGCAGAGGCTTTCCGCTCGCCGTGTGCGCCCCGCTGATCACCCAGTCATTCGAACCCGCCCGTACCCGGTCCATTGGCTCCGGCATCGCCAGCCCCGCCATTCCCGGTCCCGGCGCTGTCTCGCTCCTCTTGTGCCGCCTGTGCCGTGCCGTTACCGGCTCCTTGCTCTCCTTCTGCGCCGTATCCGGAGCCACCGCCGCCGGCTCAATCTCATCCAGGTCGTGTCCCGGCACAATATCTCTCTGCGAGCTCTCCACATACAGGTCGCCCGTCAGCTCCGGACCCAGCCTCGCCAGCACCTTTTCATGATTCAGGTCGTCCAGGTACGTCCCATGGTTCAGCATCTCTGCCATCGAGGCCCCAACCAGCGCCGAATCCTCCGCCGTCCACGCCCGCGGAGCATATCGCAGCACCCGCATCTCCAGCGGCAGCCCGTACTGATGCTCGGCAATGTACGCATTCACCCCTCGCGCATACGCCTCCAGCTCTGCCCTCACCGCCGGGTCTGCCTTCTCCAGCGAGCGCCGTGCCACCTCGCGCAGCCCCAGCGTGCGCTGCTCCCGGTCCGTCTTCACGTAGTCGGAACCCAGTGCCGCCGCCAGCTCTCCTGCCGCATAGCGCCGCATCATGTCCATCTGCCATAGCCGGTCCTGCGCCGTTGCATATCCCTGCGCAAAAAACAAATCGTCCAGCGTCGCCGCCGTAATGCTCGGAACCCCATGCCCGTCGCGCACCACCGTCACCGCCGCTGACAGCCCATGAGCCGTCATCGTTCCGTCCAGCGTTGGCATTGCTGACCGTGCCGCCCAGTGGAACCACGCCGCCGCTCCGCCCGCCAGCAGCGCCAGCCCCAGCACAATGGCCAGCAAAACGTAAATTGTTACCTTCAACTTTGAGCTACGCATGGATTGCAGGGGAACGCTTGCAGAGTGAGACATGATGGCCTGATTGTACCCGCTCTCCGCGCCTCCATGCGTAGTGCGTTTGGCTGAAGTTTTCCTCCAATCCATCCTCACCTGATCGCGTACAATCCTTCCCATGTCCAGACGCGCCGTCCTCCTCGCCCTCCTGCTCGCCGCCCTCGTCTCCATCTGCTCCGCCGCCGCCAAACCCCTCAACGCCTGCGCCGGAGACCCCTCCAAATGGCAGCAGCTCTTCAACGGACACGACCTCACCGGATGGAAGCACGTCGGCCCCGGCGAAGACACCGTCGAAGACGGCCTCATCAAGACCCACGGAGGCATGGGCCTCCTCTATTGGACCGGCGGAAAAATCGGCAACTGCGTCATCCACGTCGTCTTCCGCATGCGCGATGAAAACGACAACTCCGGAGTCTTCATCCGCATTCCCATCGAGCCCCGCGAAGCCTGGATGCCCGTGCACTACGGCTTTGAGGTGCAGATCGACAACCAGCCCGGCGCCTCCAACGAGGACGACACCCACTCCACCGGAATGCTCTACTCCCTCACCAAGCCCCTCGCCAAGGCCTGGAAACCCGGCCCTGAGTGGAACACCATGGACATCACCCTCGACGGCCCCCGCACCATCGTCGTCCTCAACGGCGTGAAGGTCACCGACTACACCGACGGCGACCCCGTCCCCGAGCGCAAATTTGAATTCGAGCCCCAGCGCGGCCCCCGCCCCAACTTCGGCTACATCGGCCTCCAGAACCACGGCGACCACGACGTCGTATTCTTCAAGGAAGTCGCCATCAAGCCGCTCAAGAAATAGAGGCCGCGCAAATACTGCAATAACTCCTGCCCTCTCCCGTCATACCAGGCAGGAGATCAATGGCAGACGCAATCATGACCGATGGCACGCAAAAGCTCGGAGAGCTCTTCGTCCGTGAGAAGACGCGCCTCCTCGGCTTTGTCCGCCGCCGCCTCCTCGATCTCTCGGGCCTCGATGCTGAGGACATTCTCTCCGAGGTGATCTACAACCTGCTCCGCCGCGCCGACCTGATCGGCGAGGTGGAAAACCTCAGCGCCTACGTGTACCGCTCGCTCGCCAATCGCATTACAGACGAGCAGCGCCAGGCCGTGTCCGTAGTTTCGGCCGTTGAGTCCCCAGACCCCTCGCGGCCCGCCGTGCCCCTGCTTCCGCCCGATCCGCGTCCGCGCCCCGATCAGCACCTGCAGCAGGCCGAACTGCGCCAGCGTCTCTTTCTCGCCATTGACGCGCTCAGTCCACCCGAGCGCGCCATCTGGATCGCGACCGAGATCGACGGTCTCAGCTTTCGCGAGCTCTCCGAAGAGTGGGACGAGCCCATCGGCACCCTCCTCTCACGCAAGAGCCGCGCCACCGCCCGTCTGCGCCAGCAACTTTCTGACTACAGGAATTACCGATAGGAGTTTTCCATGATGAATCACTCGCCTGACCATTCGCCCTTCGCCCGCCGCCGCACCCCGCGCC
>CAILAZ010000121.1 GCA_903832295.1 uncultured Acidobacteriota bacterium | reverse complement strand
CCGCGAACTTCTCCACAACTTCTCCTGCGGTCACGCTTACGCCCACCGTGCTGAGCTTCGGCAGCCAGACCGCCGGGACCACCAGCACTGCGCAGAACGTGGTTCTGAAGAACTCGGGGACCGCGCCGCTCTCCATAACCGCTATCGCCGTCACAGGCACAAACGCGGCGAACTTCGTGGAGAGTGACAACTGCGTCAGCACGAGTCCTCTGGCAGCGAATGCCACCTGCACCATCGCGGTGAAGTTCGCTCCCACAATGCCGGGCAACGACGCAGCCTCGGTCTCCGTTACAGACAACGCGACAGGGTCACCGCAGGGCGTCACGCTCAGCGGTACGGGAACCGCTCCGCCCGCTCCCATCGCCTCGCTGACACCTGCTTCACTCAGCTTCAGCACAACCAACGGCACCAGCAGCGCTTCGCAGGCGGCCACGCTGTCGAACACAGGCAATGCTGCGCTCACCATCAGCAGCATCACCATCGGGGGCGCCAACCCCAGTGACTTCTCCGAGACCAACAACTGCGGTACGTCGCTGGCAGCGGGATCGATCTGTTCTATCACTGTTACCTTCACACCCGCATCGGTTACCAGTTTTAGTGCAACGCTCACTGTGACAGACAACGCCGCCGGTTCACCGCAGACTGCAACGCTCTCTGGCACTGGAACGGCACCAGATTACGGCGTCAATTCGTCGACTCCAGCGCAGACAGTTACCGCAGGAGGAACTGCAACATACAACATCAATGTGCAATCGATCGGGGCCTATAACGGCAGCGTTAGCCTCGCCGTCACGGGACTGCCCGCCGGAGCAACGGCAACGTTCACGCCCAACCCGGTCACGCTCGGATCCATCGGCTCTGACGTCTCCCGGCGAGCAGCAGTTTCCAACCCCAGTGGCACTTCTATCCTCACCGTGCAGACCTCTGGTGCCAAGTTTGCCCAGTCGCGAGCGAGGTGGCCTCTCATCGCGCCCATATTCGGATTCCTGATGCTGCTGCCAGCCCGGCGCTTGCACCGGCAGTACCTGTCTAGGTTCCTAATCATCTTGACGATTCTGGGAAGTGGAGTTGCCCTGGTGGGATGCGGCGGAGGCTTTGCCATCGCGCCGCAATCGAAGACCTACACGCTCACCATCACCGGCACGAGTGGAGCTGTCACGCACTCAACTACCGTTCTGCTTACGGTGAAGTAAAGGAGACCCCATGCGATTCAATATGAGAGCCACGCTTGCCATGTTGTTGATCGTCGCAGCGGTCTCCGTCGTTCCGGCTTCCGCGCAAACACAGTCCGCGTCTTCAGCAAAGCCCGGCGCTGAGCTCGCACTGACTTACAACTACCTGCACACCAACGCGCCGCCCACTGCCTGTGGATGCTTCTCCATGAACGGTGGCGCAGCAGCCTTCGCGTATCCGCTGAAGCCATCCTTCAGCGTGGTGGCCGAAGCCGGAGCAGTCACGGCCTCAAACGTCAACTCCTCCGGCCTCGACCTCACGCTCTCCAACTACCTCGTCGGCGGACGCTACTCTCTGCGCCGTCTCCGCCGCTTCACTCCGTATGCCCAGCTCCTGCTCGGAGCCTCACATGCTTCAGGGAGCCTCGCTCCTGACAAGTTAGCACTGGGCTCTTCCACCGCGTTTGCCATGGCCGCCGGCGGAGGGCTCGACTTCACGTTGACGCACCACCTGGCAGTCCGCTTGGTGCAAACCGATTACCTGCTGACACTGCTCCCCAATCAAACCAACGACCGCCAGAACAATTTTCGTGTCAGTACGGGAGCCGTTTTCCGCTTTGGCAACAAATAACCGCATTTTCCCCTATCGGAACCGATAGGGGGAATTCCACAGCGTGCGTATACACCGAAGTCCCGAACCCGGCTTCAGGAAATCGCAATCTGAGATTCTGGGTGGATGGTCGGCTACTCGGAGATTGCTGAGTTGTAATCGTGTCCAGCACCCGTGTCGGGAGGACGCTGACGGAAAGACTGGCAGAGGACGAGGCGGGGGTAATGCCCCAAGCGGCGTCATTCAGGCAATTTGCGGAAAGAGACCAGTTGCCAACGGCCAACTGGGGAAGATGATGATCCGCGGCTGAGTATATAGAGGTTGCCGTCGTCGGCGCGTACCTTGAAGAACGTGTCGCTCAGTCCGTACCACTGGTCAAGCAGTTCCTCGACCAGGTAGTCTTGTCCATCGAGCCGAAAGCGAACAGGGCGCTCGTCTGCCTTGTGCCCGGAATAGCACTCTACATCTACCTGCATTTCGTCATTTTCGCACGCGTGCTGGAGCTTCAGCAGAACAACTCTAATTCATGATGCGTGGGCTGATCCGGAGCTGTGAAATGGCCGATGCCCAAGAGGGTCTTGTTGAGCCGAAATCATTCAAGAAAACTATGCCCCGGACGAGATTCCAATTGCGATGGCCAAATTCTTGCGTTGTGTTCTCCCTGGTTGAAAATCCAGATGCTGAAGAGTGAGGTCAGGTGATCGAGGTTGCGCCTTGCTGCTAGGACGGAAATCATGTCAACCGCCTGAGCAGCATGGATCGCGATTCGTCTGTCAGCGCCGGTGTTTGCAGCGCCCGCCTCAGTAGCTCAGGGTCAATCGTCCTGTCAAAATAGAGCCCGTACACCTCCGCGACAGACACCCCATGCTCCACGTGCTCCACGAACTCAATCGAGTCCCCGGCCTTCACTTCTCCTTCTTCAATCACGGAGAAGTAAAAGCCGCTGCGCCCACTCAGCGCGAAAAGCCTCGTCATATCGTCACGATTGAATCGCAGCTGCAACTTGTAGCACGGCATGCGCGGTTGCGTTACCTGCAACAGCGCGGTTCCAACTCGCAGCTGGTCGCCAATGTTCAGGTCGGCCTCCAAGACGCCCCGCGTTGTTAGATTCTCGCCGAACGCGCCCAAGGTCTCCGGTGTTTCCTGAACCCGCGTGCGCCAGTAGTCGTAGTGCTCCAGCGGATATGCATAAACCGCCTTGCTCGGGCCGCCATGCACTGTCAAATCGGCCTGCCGGTCGCCATCCAGATTAAGTTTGCGTAGAGCGATCGAGCCTTCCACTGGGACCTTGAAGATGGCTGTGCTGACGCGCTCCTGCTTCCAGATCACCTCGCGCGGCAGCCCAACGTTGACTGACTCAACCTCCATCACCGCACCCGTCGCTCGAACTCCTGAATCGTCGCGTCGTTAACACTCGCATAGGCTCACTCCCTCCATCGGGGATGGTAGCAGTATCGCTCATCCTGCATACAACAATCAGTGCATCGCAGGCTGCCGGCTCCACAACCAACCAGCCAGAAGAACCACTCAGTAAGGGAAATCTAATGGGGAAAAACAAAAGCAGAACAAGGTTTCAGCCAGGGCCTCACGGTGGATGCGAGGCACTGCTCTATGAATTTCGTGAACCGCCGCTCCAATCGGAAGATGAAGACGATCTTCCATCAACCAGCGCACAGCCGAACCCGCGAACCGTTCGCATCGCGGCCGAAACATTTGACGAAGCTCTCGCCTATCTGCGCTTCCACTCCCAGGGTTTTAACGTCCACACTGTCACATGTCTCGGCGTTATTCTCATGGTCTCAGGATCGCCGGCTGACTAAGCCACCGCTTCCGAAGATTGCCTGCTCGTAATCGGCATGTTTGAGCAGCGTCATCTAGCGTTTCTCCTTGGCTTGCCAACCTCGCGCATTCGGCAATGCGCTCAGAACACCAAAATCATATCTGGAGAATGGGTTCAGCGAAGCTCGCAGCGGGTGCAGAGCTTTGGAACCTTTCCCGATCTGCTCGCCGACCGCCCCCAGGATCGCACGGACTCTTGGAGGCTCGGTAGCAGCGACTTTCAGCAAGCGTTCGAATCGATTCCT
>CAILAZ010000120.1 GCA_903832295.1 uncultured Acidobacteriota bacterium | reverse complement strand
TCCGCAGCGCTTCCCTTGGCCATACCCGCCCGCACGGCACCCCATTCACCTTGCCACCCCCACGACCCGTCTACCACGCCTACTCCGTCACAGACGCCTATTCCGGCGTCATGGCCGCCTACTCCTTGCTGCTGCTGTCGTCCGCCCACATCGATGCAGGCACGTATCCACCCCGCTGGTCTCCGCGGCCCGCTTCGCTCTCGCCGGCTCGCCGCTTCTCCAGCAGCCTCTCCGCCGCTCGCTGCGTCGCCTCGATCCACCGCCGCAGCCCGGCTGACTCATCGCCGCCCACCACCCGCACCACCTCGCGCGCCTGTGCCGCAGCCTCGCTTGCCCGCCCCATGTGCACCACCGTGTAGTAGAGCGCGTCCTCCGCCGCCGCCACGCACGTCAGCCCGCTCCCCGTCGCGGCGCCCGCTTCCGCGCCGTGCCCCAGCAGCAGTGCCACCACCTTGCTCGAACGCGGCCGCGTTGCGCCGCGAAACTCCACCGCCGCGTGAAGCGCCGTCCGCCCCAGGCCGTCCCGAGCATTCACGCACGCTCCGGCCGAGATAACCGCCGAGATGAGCCGCTCCGGCGCGTCGCCTCCGCACAAGAGGTGCAGGGCTGTTCGTTCCAGCTCATCCGTCTGATTCAAGTCCGCGCCAAGCCGCACCAATTCCAGGGCCTTATCCGCGTCGGCCCAACCTCCCCCCGCACAGCTCAGCATATCGCCTTGCTCCACCGCATCGTCACAAGGTCGACAGATTTTCAAAAGATCTTTTCCCAATTTCTCCCGAGTCCTATTTCGTAAGGGCACCAGACCCCGCTGCTCACGCGCCAGGTATCGTTCTTCCTGCATCTCGCGCACCACCTGCCTCAGCGGGCGACATAGCGTGGTTGGCCGGTAAAGGTCCGGGTCCCAAGTGTTGGGCAAAGGTTCCAGGGAAATGTTGAGACCGCATTCGGCATTAAGAACGCGAATGGAGGCCAGCACGGGCGGAGGGTACTTCTTCCAGCTCTGGTTGGCATGGACATACTCGTTCTCGTACCCTTGCGGCGGAATATCGTCGTCGTGATACGTAGTTCGCTTCCAGCGCTCCGCGTGCTCGGGGTAGATATGGTCCCACTCGTCAGTGACGCATGCCTCCATTTGACCTCGGCCAGGTCCCCACCCAATCTCCGAGGACTCGCTATCCATCACGTGCCTCTCACTATCGCTGTTTCCTCCGTCGCTCTGAGAAGCATGATCCGGCTTCAGCGCCGAAGTGCCTTCATCCAAATCATTCAGCCTACCTCGCATCTCTGCTAAGACCTGACTAACGAGTGCTGGCCGGTCCGTATGATGCTTTCCCGCGTGCGCAGATTCAGGCACGGCAGTTTCCATTTCATCCGTCATCTGGGACGGCTGATCAATGCCACCATTCTCATTCTGCGATATCGGTTGTTCTGTAGACGTGGTCCACTCATCCTTCTCAGCACCGCCTCGCAAATTGTGAACCCAACACAATTCAAACCGTTTGCTGCCTTGAGGACAAAAAGCAAACTGAGATCCATTTCTTCGGATTGATGTCTGATTTGCTTGTGGAGGCACGTTGAGAGGGCTCAGAGAATTTGCATGTTCCATAGCAACATTGTGCACTTGGCGGCTCAAATCGCGAGAGAGTTTTGATCTTTGCTCCTTCTCGTATACTTGTTCAGGGAACCAAAAAACACCTGCCGAAAAAAACTTGGCAAGCAAGTTTGCAGATAACCGTGCAAGAACCGTAGTATTGCGATTGGATGACAAATCTTGGATGATGGATGCGGCTTCTCCCAGCTGCGGAATGGCCGGTTACTGTTGTAAAACATTTGCATACCTAAGAAGATGAAATCATAATCTTTTGATCATGAAGAAAAGACCTCAGATTTCAATTCCTGCGAGTCGCTGGA
>CAILAZ010000119.1 GCA_903832295.1 uncultured Acidobacteriota bacterium | reverse complement strand
GGCGTCATCAGTGACACCCACGGACTCCTCCGCCCCCAGGCCATCCAAGCCCTCACCGGCAGCGACCTCATCCTCCACGCCGGAGACGTCGGCCAATACGAAGTCCTCCGCGACCTCCGCCGCATCGCCCCCGTCGTCGCCGTTCGTGGAAACATCGACACCGCCGACTGGGCCAAGTGGCTCAAGCCCGTCGAAGTCGCCGAGCACGATCCCCACATCTTCTACATCCTTCACCGCCTCGCCGACCTCGATCTCAACCCCCGCGCCGCCGGATTCAGTGCCGTCATCTACGGACACTCCCACCAGCCCAAAATTGAGTGGATCGACAAAGTGCTCTACTTCAACCCTGGCAGCGCCGGACCCCGTCGCTTCACCCTCCCCGTCACCGTGGGACGCATCACCGTCGCTCCCTCTGCCCTCCGTCCCAAAATCATCGAACTCCTCCCTCCTCTCTGAAGTAACGTCCGGAAGCTTCACCTGCCCGCGGATCGGTTCTGCACCAGGCAGTGCAAAATCCGGTCCAGTCGGACCGGGGCTCTTCTGCACTTTTCGTAACGATGAAATTGGGGGCTGTACCGGGAGTTCTTGCGACGAGCGGGGCTGGCTTAGCAGTCGTAAATGCAGAGCATTGCCGGAACCATAAGCTGTTCCGGCAATGCTCCATCCAGGCCAAACTTACCGTTCTTCCCGCTTAGGCGGTTCTTCCTGCTTCTTCTCTTCTGGTTTTTGAGCCTTCTGTTGCTGCCGTTGCGGTGGCTCCTTTGCCGCAGGCTTAGCCTCTGCCGGAGGAGCAGTGTGTTGCTGCCCTGAGGCCGCAGCCGGAGGCGGTGCCTGCGGTCGCTGTGCCTGCTCATTCCGTCCCGGCTCCGCCTGTGGATGCGGCGCCTGCTCATTCCGTCCCGGCTCCGCCTGTGGATGCGGCGCCTTTTCATTCCGTCCCGGTTCCGCCTGTGGATGTGGTGCAGGTTCATTCCGGCTCGGTTCCGCCTGTGGATGCGGTGCCTGCTCGTTGCGCCCCGGCTCCACTCGATTGCCCGGTTGAGCTGCCGGCGGACGATTCGCTTCCGGACGGCTATTCGCTGCGGGCGGCTCGGCGCGAGCCGGAGCCTTCGAGTCGTGTGTATCCGCGGGCTTGGCTGGCACCGCTGCCGCGGACTTCGCCGGAGGATTATAGGGTGCGCCTGCCTGTTTTGCCGGCACCGCTGCGTGATCGTTGAATGCACCCGGCTTTGGGGTCGCTGCAACCGCAGGCTTGCCGTGGTTCACGGATGCGCGAAGCTCTGGCCGCGCCTTTGCTGCCTCTGCATGTTGAGTTTGAACGGACACGGGAGCTATATGCTTTTCCCTTGACGCAGCCTGGTCGCGCGATGACGGGCGGGCGCTCACTCCACCATTGCCGCCGTTAAAACTCACTCGATTTACCGTTATGTTGGTCACCTGGATGTTGTAAACGTTGCGGACATTCGTCTCGTTCACATTGTTCACCGAACGGTTGTAATAGAACTGTCCGTTCTGCCAGCGTCCACCCTCGTAGCCATCGCCATAATAGCCGTAGCCGTAACTCACGCCTCCGTAGAAGCCCACTTCCCGGCTCCAGTAACCTTCATTGAAGACGTACCCATTGCCATCCCAGGCCCAGTAACCAGGAGTCCATAGCAGATCCGGTTCCGGAGCCATCACCCAGGTGCCCGGCACCCAGTAGTAGTCGTCATCGCCATAGGCCCAGTATCCAGGAGTCCACAGATAACCGTCCCCGGGACACAGCGGTTGGTCGTATCCGGGAAGTTCAGGCGGGGCAAAATTTACTGACACGCTGATTTGCGCGAACGCCGAGGCGGTCACAGCCATCAGAACCAGTAGAAAGAACAGCGATCGAACAGGGGCGATAATGCGCATAGGGGTTTCCTCTTGCAGACGAACTCTCGGCTATCCGATGTCGCATCGGCTGCTGTGGGTTGCGCGGCTCAATGGCAGGCTTCCGGACGAAACGTACTGAGCACCGTCTCGCACGAGACACTTACAGCCCCAAACTCTCTCACGCCCCCAGCGCAGCGGTCTGGTCAATAACGCTCACCTTTCCTCTCACCCCATCTCTCCCGCCTCAATCCTTCTGCTTCGCCGCCAGCGCCCCCGCCCGCCCGCGTCCCCCCCCCCCATAT
>CAILAZ010000118.1 GCA_903832295.1 uncultured Acidobacteriota bacterium | reverse complement strand
TTCCAAAGACATTCCGATCAGCCAGAAGAACAAAGCCTTCGCCTGGGCGGACACGCACGCACCAGTTCGTATTGCGGCGGAGGAGAAGTTCAAGCAACTTGGATGGACCGAGGCTGAGCGGCTGAAGTTTTTCACGGAGCGCAAGGCGGATTGGGGGGCGATCGACAAGGATCTTGCTGAGGAGATCGCAAAGCGCAATGCACAGGAGCGCGGCGAATGAAGATTATCGGACAGACAACTGCCAATCGCTTCCTCGTAGACGCCAGCGAGGATGAAATGGCGCGACTCACCGGCTATCAAGGGAACTGGTATCGGGAACATGCGGGTAAGGCGAGGATCAAGGTTGGCGACGAAGTAGACGTGACCACACTCTTTTCTCACAGCGAGAAGATGAAGTCCATCGAAGAAGACCTTCGGAGAGCCAAAGCGGTAGTAGACGGGTGCTCCGCTGGACTCGTGATGGCCGACAATCTCATCAAGGCTGCAATCAAGGAGCCAGAGAGCAAGGAAGCGACTAGCGGCGAGTAGCCAGTCTATGTATAGACTGTGGGGTAGTAGCGGAAGGACACCGACCGGGGACTTGCTCACTTAAAGACCTGGAAGCTCTGACCGTGAGCCGTTGAGCGAGACGGCAGCCCCGCCAGAAATCAGGGGCGGATTCAATTCAGGTCCGCGGGGAAACCTGCCGGGGTGACGTATCCGGCACACCTGAAACGCCGTCCAACCATCAACGCAGCACAACCAAAGAAGGCGAGGATAGCAATGACGTTTGAAGGATTGGCAGTTGGAGCGCAGTTCGTGGACGCGGAGCCGGGCGCAGATGCTTGTGCCTACCAGAAGAAGTCCAAGACCAGTGCATACGACCTGAAGGGCGGCGAGGACAGCGAGTTGGTCATCATCTCCAAGTCCTGCATCTCGAATTTCAGCAAGAATAACCCGGTCATCGAGCTGTAGATCGACCTGCCCTTCTAGCTGGGCGGCTCTGCAACACAAACCATCAACCAGAAAGCGAGAAGCAATCATGGCGAAACGCAGCAAGTCAACAGGTACGGTTCCAGGGTTTACTCCGGCTCCTGCACCTGAAACAATCAATTACGGCCTCCCCGCCAGGCAGACTCCACTGGACGAGTGCAAGGCGAATGTTGAATTTCTGGTTGGGAGGCTTGAAGCCACCGAGAAGAACCTCAACATCGCCAAGTCAGCACTTCGCCGGGAACTCGCCTTCCACGAGTTGCGCGCCGAGGAAATCGCCGTCGCGTTGAATCATCTGGGCGTCACGGTCTAACGATCTTTGCCGGCTAACGGTGAAGTGTACTGCTGGGCCAGAGTCTTGTTCGGTTTCACTGCGTAGCGCCAGTCTAAGGCGCTGGACTGGACCGATGGCGAGGCGATCAAGGCTTTGGCCCTGGCGGTACTGAAAGGGAAGGTGCGGAATGAAGTTGTTAAATTACATCTGGCCCTGGTCGGCCATACTGCTCGCTCAACGCGAAGCGGAGAACGAGCGCTTTTGGCGTAGTCAATTGGAAGATTGTGTTTCGCAGTGTCTTGCCTACATCGACCAGTTAGAGCCAGGCCTGCATCACGCTTTCTTTAACAGTGTGCTCTACTGTATCGGCGTGGATCACCGCATCAGAATGGCGCGCACTATCACCAAAAGCAATGTTAGCTGCGTGGCGCCGGGAACGGAAGATGAACTATGACCAAACCCAAGCCCGAATACTACATCATCACCACAGCGCACACAGCAATCTGGCCGGGCGGTGTCATTCTGTTTTGGGCGGCGAACCGCGAAGGGTACTCCACATTCCTTGAAAAAGCCGGGAGATACTCGGAAGCGGAGGCGAAAGAGATTTGTACCTTTCGTCACAGGAACACCGCAGACCAAGTGGACTTTATGGTCTCCTGCGAAGAGGTCGAGACCCAAGCAGTGCGAGTTGTTGACATCGACAAGCTGCGAACCTTCATCGGCGAGAAAGCAATGCGGAGGATGGGCCAGTGATTATCTACCACATACCGGGCGGGACGTTCAACGATAATCCTCATGAGTACAGAGGTGATGATGGGGTGTGGATCCCTTCACTTACCCAAACGATTCACCTTGCCGGCCTGTCGAACTTCGACGGCGCGGACGCTGAAGTTATGGCGGTTGCAGCGAAGCGCGGGGACGACCTGCACAGCCTTGTGGAGACGTGGAGCAAAGAGCGGGAGTACGACCCGAACTGGCTGACGGACGACATCGCCGGATACTTCAAGGGGTATCTGGCTTTCGAGACGGACACGGGTTTTGTCTGCGATCCGGCATGGACCGAGAGGCCGATCATCGCGACGATCGCTGGAATGCGCGTCGGGATGAAACCGGACCTGTTTGGTCGTCTCGGCAAGAGCAACGCGGTGGTAGAACTGAAGGCAGCATCCAGCGTCCAGGCGAGTTGGAGTATTCAAACGGCTCTTCAGGAATTGGGAATTCACAACTCGAATCATGTTGGCCGCGTTCAAAGGTTTGCGCTGCAGCTTTTCAAAACAGGGCGCTACAAGCTCCATCCGTACACGGACCACCAGACAGACGAGATGGTCGGAATTGCGGCGTTGAGGCTGGTGTGGTGGCGAATCTCTCACGGACAGGATTTGAGAAAGAAGTTGATGGCATGAGCAACAAGCAATCAAAGCGCCCTTCAGTTCCACCTCCCCATGAAGCAGTGCGAGCTGGGAAGGCTATCCTTGATGTCAACCCTGAACTAACGAGAGAAGTGCAGGTTTTAATTACCGCTTGTATCGAATGGGGATATTCCCTATGCCAAGCAGACACGCGCGTAAATCTTGACGAAGCAATCAAATTAACTTTGGAGGAAAGGTGAATCATGGATAACACGAAGGAACTACTCGGCTGCTTGCAGCCAGTTCAATCCAGTATGTTTACGAAGGCTGGATACTGTCCGGATTACTGGACGCTAGTCTTTGTTTTCAAAAGCACGGGCGAGGTCCGGGCATACAAAAATGTTGCGCCGGAAGTGGCCGACTCTGCGTTAAATGCGAAGAGTCTTGGCCAGTGGTGGAATCAAATGGTTCGCGGCAAGCCGGAATGGGAAGGCGAAGTCATTGGCGCCGAACCGCCGGAGCCAGGCACAAAGGCCGAGAAGCCCGCTGAATCTTTGAGCGTGATTGACTCCGACATTAAACTGGTCGAACCCGGCTGGAATGGGAAGACGATTGACCCGCTGCCATCGGAAGGGGTGACCGCCGAAGATGCAGGGCTTGAGCCGACGACATGGCCGGTCTATGGTGGGATTGGCCGCGGTCAGACGACGATTCCAGCGCCGCAGTCCGGCGTGATCTTCCAAGAACTGCCGCCGACCCCCAAGATGGAATTCTCGGGATGGCGTGAACCGCCCCCCGTGGAAACGTCGCTCTCCAAGCAGACGCAGGGCGAAATCCTGCCGGCCTGGACGGCCCCGGAGACGGCGGCTGAGGCGCTGGAGTTGATGAGTGAGCGGGACAGCGAGATCCGGGCAATTCTCCAGCAGAACAAAGTAACTGGCGAGCAAGCGCTGACCGTCAAAATCACAACTCCAGAGCTGCGCATCGAGGCCAGCGAAACCCTCAACCGGCTGGTGGCGAAGAAGAACACCACCACAGCGGCCCTCGACCCCTTCCGTAGCGTTCTATATGAGGCGTATTCGGAGGCAGGAGCCAAGGTGAAGGCGGGAGTTGAACCGCTGGACGTTGGTATTGCTCACGTCAAGAAGCAGATTCTGTCGTGGGACCAGGAGCAGGAGCGCATCCGCCAGCAGGAGCTCCGCAAAGCGCGCGAAGCGGCCGAAGCAGAGGCGCGGCGATTGCAGGACGCAGAGGAGCAGCGGCTGAGGCTCGCCGAGGTGGCTGACGCTCTCGACCGAGGCGACGAAAAAGAGGCTCAAACCCTCTTTGACACGCCCATCGAGGTTCCGAAGCCCTTTGTTCAGCCTCAGTACATTCCGCCGGCTGCGCCCAAAGTTGAAGGGCAGAGCACGTCGACTGCGTGGAAGGTGGATCGCGAATCCGTGGAGTCTGACGAAACCGGCGCGGCCTACGTGGCGTCGATCACGCAACTTTTGAAGGCGGTCAAGAACGGAACCTTTGCCGTTGAGCAGGCAGCGCAGTTGCTTCTGTGGGACTTCTCCGCGGCTGACAAACTGGCCGGAGCGATGATGGCGGCTTTCAATGTGCCTGGCCTGACGGCGGCGCCGAAGAGTACCCTGCGCGTTGGCGCGGGACGGAAAAAGAAGTAGGAAAGGAACCACATGCAGACAGGAACTGTTGAAACTTTTAGTAGTGCAAGGGGCTTTGGCTTCATCGACGTAGGCCCAGGCAAGCCTCAACTCTTCGTCCACTATTCTGAGATTCAAATGGACGGATACAAGAAGCTCGACAAGGGAGATCACGTCGAGTTCGAGGTTGGGCCGGGACCAAAGGGGAAGCCCCAGGCCTGTTCGGTAAGAATCATCAGCAGTGTACCCGAAGGAGAGGTGTAGCATGGCAGAGCGTCAATTGCAATTTGGCAAAACCAGCAAGAACATCAGCGCGGCATTTCACGACGACGAGACGGGAAATCTGCGGGTTGTTTTCAATTCTGGTCACTCAGGGATCTACCCCGGCATCTCAGCGAATGAAGCTCTCGACTTCGAGCGCGCAGACAGCCCCGGCAGCCACCACGACACGTTCTTCAAGAAGGCCGGCAAGACGTACAACAAACTTGGGTAGGTGTGCCATGATTAAGACAATACAGAAAGCCGTCAAGCCTGTTCCACCGAAACTGTTGGTGGACACCCCCAACCTGTCTATCATGTTGCCGGGAGCGTGCAACGCAAAGTGCGAGTTCTGCTTCTGGAATCGCGATCAAGAAGCCAACAAGTTCCCGATGATGAACTATGCGGAGAGGTTGTCTGGAATCCTTGATGCTCTCCCTTTGCAATTCAGCCAGGTGAGCATTACCGGCGGGGAACCGACCATCTCGCCAGTCTTCGACGAAGTGTTGGAAGTTCTCAGGGAGAGGCGGAAAAGGTTTCCGAAGGTGGTGCTGACGACGAACGCCGTTCGGCTTCTCAAGAACGAGAACATCATCAATGAAGTAGTTGACCACATCAACATCAGCCGTCATCACTACAGCGACACGGAAAACAGGTTCATCTTCAAGACGAACAGCGTTCCGTCCGAAGAAGAATTGGCAGACATTATGAACGGGAACTACGGCGCCGACATCTGCTTCAACTGCGTTGTTGCTCCTGATGTGCCGTCGAAGTTCTGTGAGCGGTTCATTGATTGGGCGGGCGACTTCGGGACCATCGCGGCGACGAATTTTCGCATCTACCATGAATCGATGGGCGATTGCAACGCGCAGAAGGTTTTTGAGAAGAAGTACGGCTCTACCGATGCGAGTACGTGCCCGGTATGCAAGGTGTTGCGGATGAAGGTTCGTGGGATGCAGGTGAACTGGAAATACAGCGTCCTGGAGCCCACGCAACACTGGGAGGGGATTTATGAACTTGTGATGCAGCCGGACGCTCGGTTGACGGCGGACTGGGCTGGGAGGTTGGAAGTAAAACCAGAAGAGATTCAAGGAGGGGATGTGGCAAAATCGAATCGAGAACTTGCGGAAGAATTGATTGTTCTGGCGAAGCGCCTGCTCGACAAGGACAAGTCCGCGAAAGTGGGGAAGGGAATCAAGGTATCGAGAAGCAAGTTCACCCCCATCCTTAAACCGTCCGGCGGCGGATGTTATTCAGCGAGCGGCGGAGGGTGCCGGTGAACCGCGCCATGCCAGGCACCAGGTACGACATCACAGCGAGAAGGAGAGGAAAGCGATGAAGAAGATTGAAGTGCAAGAAGAGAGTGTTCTGCGCTGGCCTGACGGAGTGGATCGCACATTCATTCAGTTGCGCAAGACCAACAAGGCGTGGAAGAAAACGTGGAAACAATTGGTTCCCGCGCTGGCCGATGAGTTGACGCGCCTTGGGGCGACAGGTTCTATTCTGATTTGCCGGTCGTCGGATGAGCGGCTGGACCCCGGTGTTGCGGTGTGGTTCTCGATGCACAAAGAGGACTTTGGCTGGCAGCAGGTGTTGGGGTTGGATAACCCGGCCCCCAGCCCCGAGATCATTGACGCGGCCTACAAGAAGAAATCTCTCAAGTTCCATCCAGACAACCGCGAAACTGGCGATGCGGAGATGTTTATGAAACTCACCCGTAGCCGTGATGCGGCGATGGCGTGGGTGACCGGAAGCCATGCACACAGCCGGGAATCGGTGATGGCTATTGACCAGTACGACGAAGCCCGACTCAATCTGTGCGCAATCCGGCTGGCGTTTGGGCATATCCGGGCTCTCGAACGGGTTGGGGCGCCTGGCATCCTCTCGCAAACCCTCGGCGCGTTTCGGGCGAAGTTGGCGGCGACGAGCACGGGAGGTGCGGCATGAGCCAGTACATGCTTGAAGGGAAAGTTCTCCCCGCTGGCCCTACTGTTGAGTCTCTTCAGCGCGAACTCTACACGCGCAACAAACAACTCAACGACGCTGAGGATGCACTGCTCGCGGAGCGCCGCAAGACATCAACCATCGAGGCCGGTGTCAGCGATCTGCGCAAATCCCTTGCTCCTCTCTACCAAGCTCTCCAGCGCGTGTTCGGCGACATCGACGCAATGGGAGTTGCGGAGTCGGTTTCATCTTCGTCGGCTATGGGACCGCGAGCCAGCGCCGCATGGGATTCGTGGAAGCAGAAGCTCGGCCCCAACTCTGCCGCCGCCAAGATCATTGACATCCTAATGCTGCACGGCGAACTGACTCACACACAGCTTCGTATCCATATCGGAACGAGCCGGATGCAAACCGTGTACGATGCGGTAAGCAAACTGAACAAGGCTGCGTTGCTCAACAAGAACGGCGACAAGTTTAGCCTCAAGGAATTGTAGGAAGGTACGGTAAGTCTTGCCCGATCTCGACGAATACGTGATGCCCGATGAAGTTCCCGAGCCGCCCCCGGAACCGCCAAAGCGCGAGTACCAGGAGCAGCGCCGGGAGACTGTTCCAGCGCTGAACTTCGAGGGTGGACTTCCGGCGAACGTCGACGCGGAGAAGACTATTCTTGGGGCGGTGTTGCTTGACAATGTAGCCTTCAACGAGACAGCCGAGAAGATCACAGCCGAGGACTTCAGTCTCGACTCTCATCAGCGCATCTACTTGCGTATGTCCGACCTGATAAATGCAAACCAGCCCGTCGACATTATTACGCTTTCCAACGAACTTACCCGGCTGAAAGAAATCGAATCCATCGGGGGTGTTGCTTACCTAGCCTCGCTGACGGAGGGTTTGCCGCGGCGCCCGGTCATCGAAGAATACATCCGCATCGTCAAGGACAAAAGCCTGTTGCGCAAGCTCATGCTGATCTCGTCCAACGTGATTGCGCGCGCCGCCGACCAAGGCCAGTCTGCGATGGAGATTCTAGAGGCGGCAGAGGGCCAACTTTTACAGATAGCGCAAGATGCTAACGCAGGGAAGCTGCGCACAATCTATTCATCGGTGGAGCAAGCGGGCGGCACAGACACCTATCTCAAGCAATACACAGAGCCCAGCCTTAAAACTGGACTGCAGACAGGCTTCACGGATTATGACCGGCTCACTGGCGGGTTGCAGCCGGCGGAGCTGACGATCATCGCGGCGCGGCCCAGTTTAGGCAAAACCAGTCTCGCAATGAACCTTATCGAGAACGTGTGCTGCGGGACGGACAAAGTAGTCGCGTTCTTCTCCTTGGAAATGTCACGGCCGGCTCTCGAACGGCGATTCATGGCATCCCGCGCCAGGGTAGACGTTCGTCGGGCCATGGACGGATGGTACTTGAGCGGCGATGAAAAGCGCAAGCTGGAGGCAGCTCTCGGCGACCTCGTGGAAGCCAGAATCTTCATCGACGATAGTTCTTCGTTGACGCCGGTTCAGATGAGGGCGAAGGCGCGCCGCCTGCAACAGCGGGAAAAGAGGCTCGATCTGGTGGTCCTCGATTACCTGCAGTTGATGAGCGCAGGCCAGAAAACCAACAACAGGGAACAGGAGATTGCCGCTGTATCGCGCTCATTGAAGGCGTGCGCGAAAGAGTTGAACTGCCCAGTTGTGGCCTTGGCACAACTTAACCGAAGCCCAGAGCAAAGGCAGGACAAGCGCCCGATGCTTTCGGACTTGAGGGAAAGTGGCCAGATCGAGCAAGATGCCGACGTAGTTACCATGATCCATCGCGATAGCGTTTACGACCCCGAGAACGAGGACAAAAAGGGCCTGGCAGACCTGATTATTTGCAAGCAAAGGAACGGCGCTACCGGCATCATAAAAATGGCTTTTGAGGGATCACTCACACGGTTCGACAATCTGATACGGAGGTAGTTTATGGACTTTGAGCTGAAAGTACGGAAAATTCTGGCTGAGTCTTGCGGTTGGGGGCTTGCAAGCGTACAGTTGGATACAAGGCTGGTCGAGGATCTCGACATGGACTCGATGGAACTTGTCGAGTTTAGCCTGCGGCTGGAAGACGAGTTCGACATCTCCGTTCCAGACGGAACAATCGCCGCGACCATGACGGTTGGCGACGTTGTGGAAGTTGTGAAGAAATTGAGAGGAGCGTAACGTGAATAAGATTCCCACAATGTTCGAGCGGGATTGGAATGGCGACAGGTCGCGTGTGCTCAACCAGATTCACGCGGGTTGCGAGTGGGTTGCTGCCGGAGAAGGTATTGCGACTCGGAAGATTGACGGAACCTGTGTAATGGTGCGCGACGGGAGACTCTACAAGCGGCGCGAGCTGCGTGATGGCGATGTTTATCCTGTTGGTTTTGAGAAGGTGGGGTACGACGACGAAACGAAGAAGACTGTTGGATGGGTTCCGGTAGGAGATGGTCCGGAAGACAAGTATCACCGTGAGGCGTTCAATCCAGGTACTCCAGACGGGACATACGAACTTGTCGGCCCGAAGGTGCAGGGCAATCCAGAGCACTACGAGTCGAACAGTTTAGTTTCCCATCAGGAGACGGGTGTGTTTGAAGATGCGCCACGTACCTATGAAGAACTGAAGGCGTGGATGGTTGGCCGCGATATTGAGGGGATCGTCTTCCATCATCCTGATGGGCGCATGGCGAAGATCAAGTTGCGCGATTTTGGAATAAAGCGCGGGCAAGTAGCCATCTAAGACAGCAAGTCTAGTTTCCCGCTATACCACTTAGCGGGGAGATGCGCGGCGGCGTGGAGGCATTGTCAGTGCCTTAATGGACACGCGGGAAGTGCGGGAACAAGCGCACATGAAGTTCCGGGCAGGGGCACAATCAAAGACCTCACGGCTGCAGCCCGAGGAGACCTAGAAGCGCACCCTTGCCGCAGCCGGAGGAATACCGGCCCGCGCATTAAGTTTCACGCACTACAAACCACAGACGAGGAGAACGAAGAATGGCACAGAACACGCAAGTCGAAACAGAAGCACTCAGCCCGGAAGCCCTGGCGGCCGCACAGGAAAGATTGAGGGTAAAGGGCCTCACTTCAGAGCAACCGGCGCAACCGGCCGCACCCCCACTCACCCTTACGCCCGAGCCGGCACCCCGGACGCGCAGCATCGGACCAGGCAAGGACGGCAAAGGCGTTCTCCTGCAACTGACAACTGAACAGTATGCCGCACTCTCAGCACGGGCCGCGGCAGACCGGCGCAACGTGACCGACTACGTTCGCATCTGCGTCGAGGACCGCTTCGAGGCGTTCGCCGACATCAAGTAGTTTGACCTCCGGCGCCTCTTCTCCGTTGGCGCTGGACGAGCGGTGGGTAGTGCTCCTGGTGGTGCGCTGCCTGCCGCCTTAAAAATAGTTGTTGCAAGCGTGGTCCCTTGTGTTGTACTATTGCAAGCGTGGGGATGAAAGGCAAGGAAAGACGATGAGAGCTTCATTTCAAGCCGGGTCGATTGTCCGGGTATCCCGTAAATCAGGCGACTGCTGGCGGTATCGTTGGCGTGAGAATGGAGTCCAGCGTTCCGAGTGGATTGGGACCGTCAAGAGATTTCCACTCCAGTCTCAGGCAGAGAAGGCCGCAGAGCGCTTTCGCAAGATGATAAACTCTGACGCCGAAACCATCACCATCTCCGACCTGATTGCGAAGTTTTTGCGTGAATGTCCACCCGAGCGCGAGGCGACCGCGGCCAGTTATCGCAGCATCTTTCGCCGGATTGAGGGCAAGTGGGGCAGTCTACGAATAGACTGTATCGGGAATAAGGTTTTGGAGATTGAGGCCTGGCTGAAAGATATGACGATCATCGGGCGCCACCCACGCAAGGGGTATTCGTCTCCCGTTTCGAGCTTGTACAAGTCACAAGTCAGGAATCTGTTTCATCTGCTCGTCGAGAAAGCGATGCTCTGGGGGAACCTGCAGGCCGACCGCAATCCGTTAGATTTGGTGAGGCTCAAGGGCTCCAGCCAGCGCAGCAAGGAGATCGTCATTCTGACCGTTGAGCAATACTCGGCGCTACTGGAAGATCCGAAGTTGCCGGAAGCCGCCCGTGTTCTGATTCAACTGCTTGCCGGACTCGGCTTGCGCATATCTGAAGGGTTGGGATTGAAGTGGACGGATTGCTCATTTGAAGAGCGTACCATCTCTATCCAGCGTAGCGTCGTCCACGGCAACGCCAGCGACACAAAGACGGAAAGCTCTCGGCAGACGTTGCCGCTCCACGCAAACTTGATCGACGTGTTACGCGCGTGGAAGGCTCACGAGACGTTCAAATCGCAATGGGTATTCTGCTCGGAGCGCACCGGGCGACCGCTTGACCGTGACCATCTTCGTGAGACGTACCTCAAGCCGGCTGGTGAAAGGATTGGTGTGCCGGGGTTGGGATTCCATTCCTTCAGACACACGTACCGGGCCATGCAAAAGAATCTCGGCTTGTCTCTGGAAGATCAACGCAATCTGATGCGCCACTCGCGGATTTCGACCACGATAGACACTTACGGCGGGAACGACAATCTTGAGAGGACGCGCCCGGCCAATGCAAAAGTTATCGATATGCTCACGCGGAGGTCGGCATGATCTCACATTTTGATCATCTGCTGTCGCAGATTCTAGCCGTGGTCAGCTTGGTTGGGTTTGCTGCGCTGATCGCCTGGTGGTTTGGCGGAGAGAAAGAGCAATAGCGAGGGGGAAGTTGTGGCCGAAGCGCGAGAAGTAATGAACGTCCGTCAGATGTCGGCCTACTTGGGAATCTCCACGGACACGATGTACATGTACGCTTCTACGGGTTTAATTCCGTCGTTTAAGTTGGGGAACCGCTGGAAATTCAAACGGTCACTGATTGACGAGTGGATGGAGAAGCAGAGCAAGGAGTCGAGGGAGGCAAGTGATGGCTAAATCACCGGCATACATCCAACAGTTGCTTGACATTTACACACTTCCAAAGCCAGAACTCAAAGAGTGTGTTGTACAGGAACTCTTCGCGGACGGCCTTATTGACCGCTGCGACTTTCCATCCGTAACGGGGAAAGGCCAGAAGTGGCTTGAACTTATGGAGGCGACTCCCTTCCCTGTCCAGCGGTGGGTTGACCCGCGAAAGGACACGATGGCTGAGGACATGACAGGGAAGGCGACGGCGTATATCCCCGAACTTCGGTGTACGATTTGTGGAGTTCTGATGGTGGTTTGGGATAAAGATTATTACGCGCATGGGCAGTATAAAGAATGTCCCAACGCTGGCAAGAAGTTCAAGGTGGATACGGTGGAACTGGAGGAGTTGCTGTGAAGAAGCCGAAGAAGAAAAAGCTAACCGCAGCGCAAATAAGCTATCACCTTTGGAAGTTGAGGAAGCGTAGACGCGGATTGAAAGGGTAGGTGGCTACCGTGGAACTGGAGGAACTGAAATGACGCAACGCTATGTAGTACCTGAAGCGGGGCTGAAGGCGGCTTGTGATGAGATTTGTGAACTAGGCACAGGATCAGGGCGCGAGGTAACGCGAAAAGTTCTCGAAGCCTTCATCCGTTGGCAGAGCGAGAACCCTCGTGTTCCCACCGGGCAACAGTTATGGGAGATGTCTACCAAAGGGCCGCTCGCAGACGTAAATTTTGTTTGCGCCGAGTGGCAGCGCCGGATGTACCTTGCCCCGGAGCCGGAAGTCTCGCGCATAGACCTCTACTACAAGACGCCGGAAGGAGAGTACAGATTATTCCAGCCAGGCAGGATCATGATGCAGCCGGAGCCCTACGCCACCCTGCGCGACCAATTTGCCATGGCGGCGCTGATGGGACTTCTTGCTTCTGGACGCAGAGACACGTCGGTCGAGATGATCCACGAGAACGTGCCGGCGGCATACAAGTATGCCGATTCTATGCTGGAGGTTAGAAAATGAACAAGGTTTTTGTTTTTGGATCAAATCTGGCAGGAATTCACGGCGGCGGCGCGGCGAGAGTAGCGCACAAGCAGCACGGAGCGGAATGGGGCGTCGGTGAGGGGCGGACTGGAGACAGTTACGCTTTGCCGACAAAAGAGACTGACGTTTACACGTCGCGTTCTCTGGTAGACGTGGCCGGAAGCGTCGAATCATTCATGGAATACGCCGTAGCGAATCCAGACCTTGAATTTCAAGTAACGCGCATCGGTTGCGGTTTAGCCGGTTTTACAGATGAGGATATTGCGCCGATGTTCAAACACGCGCCGAGCAATTGTCTATTCGATTCGGCGTGGCAACCGTGGCTTAACAACGCAAGATTTTGGGGGACATTCTGATGGGAAAAACCATTCAAGTTTCAACGCAGACTGAGTTTGAAGCAGCCTTAAAAGAAGAGGGCTGCGAAATTGAACTGCTTGGCTCTGGTATTTTCACGGTCACGTCAGGCAGCCCGACAGTCGAGAGTTGGGGGAGCAGCAGCCCGACAGTCGAGAGTTGGGGGAGCAGCAGCCCGACAGTCGTGAGTTGGGGGAGCAGCAGCCCGAGAGTCGTGAGTTGGGGGAGCAGCAGCCCGAGAGTCGTGAGTTGGGAGAGCAGCAGCCCGACAGTCGAGAGTTGGGAGAGCAGCAGCCCGACAGTCGTGAGTCGGGGGAGCAGCAGCCCGACAGTCGTGAGTCGGGAGAGCAGCAGCCCGACAGTCGAGAGTTGGGGGAGCAGCAGCCCGACAGTCGAGAGTTGGGAGAGCAGCAGCCCGAGAGTCGAGAGTTGGGGGAGCAGCAGCCCGAGAGTCGTGAGTCGGGAGAGCAGCAGCCCGACAGTCGAGAGTTGGGAGAGCAGCAGCCCGAGAGTCGAGAGTTGGG
>CAILAZ010000117.1 GCA_903832295.1 uncultured Acidobacteriota bacterium | reverse complement strand
GCACCGGTGTGCTCCGGAGGAGGCACGATGGCGTATTGTGCAAAGTGCGGCGCGCTGGTGGAAGGACAATTCTGTCAGAACTGCGGTACCCCGGCGGGGAGCGGCGCAACCTACTCTCAGCCCCAGTCCGCCGCTCCAATCGCACCGGGACTCACCATCAATGGGGCCTCGGCTCTCTGCTATCTCTTCGGATTCATCACCGGAATCATCTTCCTCGTGCTGGCCCCCTATAACCAGGACCGCAGAGTACGCTTTCACGCCTTTCAGTCCATCTTTCTGAATGTGGCCGTGATCGCCGTACACATCGGCGTAACCGCGCTCTCGCTGATGTTCCAGGCTGTCAGTTTTTCACTTGGATTGATGATGAGTTCGCTGCACCTGCTGGTAAGCTTCGGATTCTTCCTGGTATGGCTTTATATGATGTGGAAGACTTCGCAGGGCGTGAAGGTGGTGCTGCCCATTATCGGCCCCATGGCCGAGCGGCAGTCCAGCGGCCCCGCCGCGCCCAGTGACACCATGGGCAGGGCCGCGTAGAGCGGCCTCTACTGCCAACGCTCCGTAAGCGAATCGCTGACCCTGCGTGCCAGCGTTCCCAGGCCAAATGGCTTCTGAAGGAATGCCGCATGCAGGTCATCCACGCCGCGCCTCAATTCGCTCGTATAGCCTGACATGTAGATGACCTTCAACCCCGGCCGCAGCTTTTTTAAAATCCGCGACAGGTCTCTCCCGTTCATTCGCGGCATCACCATGTCCGTCAGCAGAAGATCAATGCGCTCCTGCTGGCTCGCCACTTCCAGCGCTTCTTCTCCGGAGGCCGCCACCAGAACCCTGTAGCCCAGGCTGGCCAGGAATTCCGAGACGCCCTTGCGAAGGAACTCCTCGTCCTCGGCTACCAGCACCGTCTCTCCGCCGCCCCTGGGCGCATCCGCCTTCACTGCGGCAGACGAGGATGCTGCCAGCGTCGCCCGGGGCAGATACACGGCAAAGCACGCGCCTTTACCCGGCTCGCTTTCCACCGTCACATGGCCCCCGCTCTGCTGCACAATGCCATACACGGTCGCCAATCCCAACCCCGTGCCTTTGCCCACTTCCTTGGTTGTGAAGAAAGGTTCGAATATCTCCTGCTGGATGGCCTTGCTGATACCGATGCCAGTATCGGTTACCGAAAACCTTACATAGTCGCCGGGCTTCAGATAGGGCTCCGTTGCGACGGCTTCTTCCCTCAGGTACACATTTTCCGTGGCGATGGAGAGCGTGCCTCCGCCCGGCATCGCGTCCCGCGCGTTCAGGCAAAGATTGAGCAGCACCTGGAAGACCTGGTCCTCATCCGCTTCGATCGCCCAGAGAGCGTCCGTCTGGACGACCTTGAACTCGATGTCTTCTCCGATCAGCCGCTTCAGCATGTTCATTGCCTTGCCGATGACGGCATTCAGATCGAGCACCACGGGAGAGACCATTTGCCTGCGGCTGAAGGTAAGCATCTGCCCGGTGAGGCTCGCCCCCGTTCCGCCGCCTTCAGAATCTGCTCCGAATATCCCCGCAATGTTTCATCCTGCGGAAGGCGGCTTTGCAGCAGCTCCGTGTACGTCTGGATGATCATCAGCAGGTTGTTGAAGTCGTGGGCAATTCCTCCGGCGAGCCGCCCCACAGACTCCATCTTCTGCGAGTGGTTCAACTGGTCGCGCAGCAGCAGCTCGGCCGTAACGTCGCGGCTGACGGCAACAAAGTTCATGATCGTTCCATCCGGGGTCTTCACCGGGGAAATCGTTGTCACCGTGTTGTACAGCGTCCCGTCCTTGCGCTTGTTAATCAGAGTGCCGGACCAGGTCTCCCCGCGAAGCAGTGTCTCCCACATGACCTTGAAGAAATCCGTGGAGTGCTGACCGCTCTTCAGTATCCGGGGATTCCGTCCAATCACTTCCTCGCGGCTGTACTGGGAAATCTTTTCCAGGGCCGGATTCACATATTGAATCGCACCTTCCACATCCGTGATGATGATCGACTCTCCAGCCTGATCCAGTGCGCTCGTCAACCGCGCCTGCTCCACCTGGTTGGCCAGAATTTCTCTCTCGATTTCCTTGCTGTCTGTAATGTCGCGGAAGGTGGCGAAGTTCCCCGTGTGCAGACCCTGGGCGTCATACTGCGGACTGGCGGTGATAATCAGGTCGCGGATGGCCCCGTCGCTCTGCCGGATGATGCGGTGCTCGTACGCAGAGGTAATCCCGTGGCGCCGCTTTTCTGTATTGGCAAGCAGCAGTTCAAATTCACCCGGCGGAACGAGATCGACCAGGCACCGTCCCACCAGCGTGCCGTTCTCCACGCCGAAGATGCGCTCTGCCGCTGGATTTACAAATACGAATCTTTCCTTGAGATCGACAACTCCGACGCCTTCGCCCAGGCTCTGCACCAGCACCCGGAAACGCTTCTCGCTGGCGCGGAGCTGGCTCTCGGTCTCCAGCATTCTCTCCTGCTCCGTCAGGCGGAGGACCGTCGCGCTCAGGTTCGCCTGCAGCGCGGTCAACAGACGCATGGTGGTCGTGTCCAGAAAATCGGGGGCAGCGGAGGAAAGAAACAACAGCGCCCGGGGCGTCTCTCCGCAGAAAACCGGCAGCACAGCCCAAACGCATTTCTCCGGAGTTTCCGCGCGGCCCCCCGCTTCCACCCGCATCACCACGCGCCCGGAGAGCGCCGCCTCTTGTCCAATCTCGAGCTGAAATGCTGTAAGCGGTCTCGATGCATCCCCCGCGATCGAAGACCCGGTTACGTTTCCATCCGCATCGGTGTCCACCATCCAGCCAGCTTCAAAGACCCCCGCCTCCGCGGCCAGCCGGCACAGATCACGGCAAAGCGAATCTATCCCCGTCGCTCTGGCAGAAAACTCCAACATTCCGAAGATGGCTGCCTTGGCCAGGCCCGGTCGGCTTGCATGGGACGCTTCGTAGGACATTCACTCACAACTTTCTTAACCACTATGCGAAGTGACAAGGGGAGGAGGTATCAGATAGTAACCTCGTTGGAAACCCGATAATGTGACCTGCGTCGCGCCTCGCAGTGATGCCCGATGCATGGGAATGTCCACGCTCATCGCGCTCTCATTTTGCAGGCGTGTCTCACTCCTGACACCTGTTTATGCGCCTTTGCGCGCACCCACTCACCCGCCGCGGCGGCATGAGATAAGCTTTAGGAATGATCGTCGCGCAAGGTCGCGGAGGTATCGTCGCCGGCATCGTCTTCGGTTCGTGCCTGCTCACGGAGTTACTGCTGCGCGCAGGGCGGTACGGAGATAATTACTATCAGCAGCACGGCTGGCCGAAACTGGCATCCTTCCTGTTCTCAGCCATGGTCGTTTGGCTGATAACCGGCGATAACTACCCGGACACTTCCGCACCCTTTGAGCCCAGCTTCCGGCGATGGAAGTTACTCCGCGGGACGGACCACTTATTCTTCATCCCCGCGCGTTACTGGCCTGCCCTGCTGTGCGCGCTGGGTGTGGTGTTCTACTTTGTAAGGGAGAGATGAAACAACTCTGGAGGTTCGTTGTCTGGTGCTGCATTGATTCCGCCCCGGCGTGACCGCAGAGGACCGGGAGGCGTGGCGTCGGGATCCGTGTTTCCGGAGTGTTGCTCGGCGGTGTTCACACGCCGGTCAGGACCGTTGCTCTACTTCCATCCGGTCCACGCACGCCGGGCATACTCCGGGGGAGAAATCGATCCCGGCCTGCGCCCGGAAGTACTGTTCCACGCTTTCCCAGCGCGGCTCGCTGCCGCGAATCCTTCGGCACTTCATGCACATGGAAACGACGCTCTTCGCGTCTGTGATCGGAGTCACGTCCTCCACCATCAGCAGAGCCATGCCTGCAACACCGGGCACCGGGCTCGCCGTCACCAGCAGTTCCAGCGCGGCCAGGCCGGTAGCGGGCAGAAAGTCCAGCGTGGTTCGGAGGCGGCGCACCACCTGCCCCTGCAGGCATAAGGTCACCGAGTTGCGGATCACGCACTTTTTACAGTGCGCCGAATGGCCGCAGCTCGCCTCGGATTCCGAGGAACCCAGGCAATGGAAGAGCTCGCCTCCGCAAAGGCCCAGAACATCTGCCTTGTCGCGTTCCAGCATGGCTGAGGCGGCGTCATTGAGCGCGGCCACGCGCACTCCGCTGTCCACTACAAATACGGGGGATGGTATTGCATTCAGAATTGCAAGGTAAAAGTCGTTGTCGCTTAACTTCATTTCCACCGCGAGGCTTGGGATACCTTCCGGAGTGCCTCAACGCTATTCTACCTGACAGAATTCGCACACGCGACAAGGGACGAGGATGCACCTCGCCCCAAGCCATGCGACCATTCGCCTGCCGCCGGAGCGGCTGAGTTCTCCGTCCGGCTGCAAGCTGATTTCCTGTTCTCGCGAAACGACTACTTTACGCGATCGACTTCCTTCAAGCGGGCTGCCTTGCCGCGCAGTGCGCGCAGGTAGTACAGCTTGGCGCGGCGAACCTTCGCCGAGCGCACCACTTCCAGCTTTTCAATGATGCGGCTGCCCAGCGGGAAGATACGTTCCACGCCCTGGCCGAAGCTCATCTTGCGAACCGTGAAGCTCGGCTGCTGGCCGTTGGCCTTCTTGATGACGATGCCTTCGAAGATCTGGATGCGCTCTTTGTCGCCTTCCTTGATCTTCACGTGAACTTTCAGAGTGTCACCCACCGCGAAGCTCGGCAGGTCCGTGCGCTGCGCTTTCGCAAGCAACCGGGTAATGATGGGAGATGACGACATGCTGATTTCCTCTTCTCTTCTAAATTTTCTCGGCTTCGCGCTTTAACTCGCGGAGCAATGCTTTGTCTTCCGTGCTGAGCGCCACCTTCTCCAGAAGGTCGGGGCGGTTCCTCAGCGTTTTTTCCAGTGCGCGGCGCCTTCGCCAACGCCGGATCTCTTCATGGTTCCCGTTCATCAGCACATCCGGAACCGGAATCCCGCGAAATTCCGCGGGGCGCGTGTAATGCGGATAATCCAGCAGGCCGCCGGTGGCTGCCGTCGAATCCGGCTCCAGCCTTCCGCGGTTGTCGAACCTTGCCTCCGCCTGCACCCCGCTGAAGCTCTCGGTTTTATTCGAAGCCTCGTTGCCCAGTGCTCCGGGCAGCAGTCGCGTAATGCAGTCGAGCATGAGCGCGGCGCCAAGTTCTCCGCCGCTCATCACAAAGTCGCCTACCGAAACCTCACGGTCCGCCAGGTGTTCGGTTACACGCTCATCCACGCCCTCGTAGCGTCCGCACACAAACGTAATGCGGTCCAGCCCGGCAAGTTCCTGCGCCATCGCCTGGGAAAACATCTTCCCGGAGGCGGACAGCAGGACGACCGATTCCCTGGCCGCTCCGCTCACCCGCTCTGCTCTCGGCGCAACGCCCAGGGACTCGATGCATTCGAACAGCGGATCGGGCTTCAGCAGCATGCCCTCGCCGCCGCCAAATGGACGGTCGTCCACCGTGCGGTGCCGGTCCTGCGTAAACGTCCGCAGGTCGTGGATTCCGATTTCAATGAGCCCGGCGTTGCGCGCCCTGCGCACAATGCCGTATTCCAGGGGACCTGCGAAAAAGTCCGGAAAGATGGTGACAATCTCGAACCGCACTTCCTGGCCTCTGTCTATGTCTCTTCCGGGGACGGCGGAGCTTTCTTCTTCGCACTGAGCGGAGCGTCCAGTTCCAGCATGCCTTCCGGCAGTTGCATCTCAATCCGTTTCCCCTTCACGTCCAGCTTCTTCAGAAAGCCTTCCACGAAGGGAATCATGAACTCTCTGCCGCTGTCGCTGTTCACAATCAGCAGCGGGGCTGTTCCCGCCCCAAAATTTACATCCACAACGGTTCCGATTTGGCGGGCCGCCTGGCTGGTTTCCACCACCCGGCACCCCAGCAACTCGCTTACATATACCGCGCCTTCTTCCAGCTCCGCGCGTTCCGTGGCAGGAATCTGAACTTCCAATCGCAGCAGCTTTTCCGCCTCTTCGATTGTGTCCACGCCCTCAAACTTGAAGACCATTCCGCCCTTGTGGGGCCAGTAATCTTCCAGCTTCAGTTCGCGGCGTTCGTCCCTCTCCGCGTTCCACCCAAAGAGCACGCGCCTTTGCTCAAATCGCTCGGGAAAGTCCGTATGCAGCTCCGCCAGGATTTCTCCCACGCGGCCCTGCACCTTCAGCAGGCGCGCAACCGTAATGAATGCGCTCCCTCCGGCTTCCTCGGTCATACCGCCTGCCTATTCGACAATGTCGAGCGAGCAGCGCTGCCCGTTCTTTTCCGCCGCAGCGGAGAGAACCGTGCGCAACGCGCGTGCGGTACGGCCGGAGCGGCCAATCACGCGGCCCAGGTCGTCTTCGGCAACTTCCAGCTCAATGCGAACGTATTCGCTGTCGCCGGAGGTCACTACGTCCACTTCCTCGGGAGAATCCACGAGAGCCTTGGCCAGCTCTTTGGCGAGTGCAGGCAGATTGGCGGGCATGGCGTTTTCCTCGCTTACGCTACCGGCTCAGCCGGAGTAATCGGCTCGGCCGATGCGGCTGGCGCAGATGCGGCGTTCTTGTAAAGACGGGCAAGCGTCGGCGAGAACTGCGCGCCCTTGGCGAGCCAGTACTCGATACGTTCCTTCTTCAGGTCCACCGTTGCAGGGTTGGTGCGCGGATTGTAGAGTCCCACCACTTCAATCGAACGGCCGTCGCGCGAACGGTCCTTTTCGATGACCACGATACGATACACAGGCTGCTTACGCGCGCCACGGCGCGAAAGACGAATCATTAACACAGGCTATTTCCTCTCTTCGTTTTAAATCCAGCGTCCGACATCCCCGGCACACACAGCCCGGAGACCGGAAATCGCAACCGGCTACGCCAGCCTTGATTCGAACGCTGATGCCCGTTGCGCCTTGGCGCATGGCGGAGGAATGTCCGCCAACGGGCTCTACTACAAAGGAATGACCAGACACACGCCTGGCAGACGCTTGCAGCAAGCTCTTATTATCGCGGAACTTGGCCCCACTGGCAAGCCGACCCCCGAGAGAGTGTTCTAACTCGATTTCCTGTGCTGCTTCGTCGTTATGTAGTGGGTATAAGGCGGAAGGTGCTGCAAGAATCCGCTTGAGCTGGCCAGAAATACACTTTCGGTTCGGTGTTCCTGCCCGAAGATGTCGTTGTAGGTAATTTGCTGGTGAAAAGTGACCTTTCTGCCGTCATCTCCGGACGGATACTTTGCCACATCAAGAGTCATGATCGTGATTGGTTCCCGACTTGCGGGAACGACGTTATTAAAGCACATGGTTTCAGGAGCGACGTGTCCCACAAACCCCTCTGGAATATCATCGATCTTGTCGGCCCAATAGGCGCGCCCTACAACCAACTTGGTTACGAATGCTGGACTTTTGCCATGGTTGTTCACGAGAATACGGTACAACGTCGGAGACTTCTCCAGGCAGACGTGAGTACACTCGATGTCGAGCCACGCGCGTTCGGAATTGACAACAGCTTGAGCGCTCAAGAAAGCAGCCTGGGCAGCGTTCTCCCCGGCTTTGGTTTGCCTCTCAATTTTCCGCAGCGTCAAGCAAGCAACGATGATGCCCCCAATGCCCACGGCAACGAGCAAGAGGTTTGCAGTCCAAGTAATCCAATCGAACGGATCACGCGGAGGAAGACTGACGACCTTAACCGCTTCCTGAGGAGCAAGAACCAACAGAGATTTCAGCATAATTTAGGAAATGTATCACCGTCTTGGCCGACGGCACTCGTTTAATCGCACCCTCCTGCCACTGAAGATTCCACCAGTTGCGACCGTTAATTGGATCGACAGGAGAAATATTTGCGTCGCATTCACCCGCCCCACTTCCGCCTTGTGAAAACCCCTTTTCTCGTTCATCCTGAGGTAACTGAGTCGCAAACCTACTTGTCATCGCAGTCACTTCCCGGACGGTGTTTGACCCAATGCTCTGGAAAAACCAAAAACTCTGGCTCTACCGGATGGTCGGGATTCCAGCTCTGGCGCTCGCGCTCATCGCAGCGCTCGTGCTGATCGAACTCCTTTCCCTCCGGAGTTCCATCCGCGCAGTCAACCGCACCGACCATGCCATTGCGGTAAGCCAGGAACTCATTCGCCTGGCCGTTCAGACCGACGCCGCCTTCCAGCGCGCTCCCCGTCCCGCCCAGCCGCCCTCGCGCCTCGCCATGGACGCCAAGTTCCACGAACTCGATCACCTCCTCGCCGGCAATCCCGCCCAGCAGGCGCGCCTGGCCTCCATGCGCTCCCGCATTGAGGAGTGGCTTCGCCGCGCAGACCGCGATCCCGCTGGTCTCTCTGCCCAACAGGCGCTTGATTCCGTCCTCGCCGAGCACGATGCCTACATCACCGTGGAAGAGCAGTTGCGCACTGAGGCCATGCGCATCACCAGCCGGAAGGCCGCGCTCGTAAACCTCACCAGCCTGCTTTTCATCCTTACCGGCGCCGGGGCGCTTGGCCTTCGCGCCCATCGCCAGATTCAGGCTCTCAAGGAGCGTCTCCGCAACTCGCATGACGCCGAAGAGCGCCAGCGCGCGGAAGAGGAACTGCGCGAGAGCAGCGAGCGTTACCGCCTGCTCGCCGAAACCATGCTGCAGGGCGTGATCTATCATGCCGCCGACGGCACCGTCGCCGCCCTCAACCCCGCCGCCGAGCGGATCCTCGGACGCACCCGTCCGGAACTCATGGGCACCGATCCCTGTCACCAGCAGCGCAACACCGTCCACGAAGACGGCTCGCCTTTCCCCGGAGATTCTCATCCCGCCGTCCTTGCTCTTCGCACCGGTCGGCAGGTGCACGGCGTCGTCATGGGTGTCTTCAACCCTCGCCGCAATCAGCGCCGGTGGATCAGGATCGACGCCATCCCTCTCTTCCATTCCGGCCAGAGTCTGCCCTTCCAGGTCTATACCGTCTTTGAGGACATCACTGAGCGCAAAAGTGCCGACGATGAACTCCGCCGCCGGGAGGTGGAGCTGCGCACCATCACTGAAAACGCCCCTGAGATCATCGGCCGCGTGGACCGCGATCTCCGTCACACCTTCATCAATTCCGCCATCACCCACTTCACCGGCAGGCCCGTGCAGCATTACATGGGCAAGACCATCTATGAATGGGACTACCCCTCCGAGCTTCGTGAACTCTGGGCTTCCGCCCTGCGCGCCATCTTTGAAACCGGGGAGTCTCGTGAGATTGAGTTTGAGTTCGACACCCTGCTTGGCCATCGCCATTTCATCAGCCGGGGCGTTCCGGAGTTCGCCCCCGATCTTAGCGTCGAGTCCGTCCTCTATGTCGGACATGACGTCACCGACCTCAAGCGCTCCGAGGAAGCTCTCCACATCGCCCGCTTTGAGGCCGAACGCCGCGCCGCCGAAATGGCCACGCTCATGGATGCCGTTCCGGCCGCCGTGCTCACCGCCCGCGGAATAGACTGCCGGCAGATCACCGGCAATCGCTTCGCCCAGGAGGCTTTCGGCGTTCCGGCCGCCGCCACCTTCGCTTCCACGGAAACTGCCCGGTGCCCGACCAGCCTCGTACCCGTCAAGGATGGCGTTCCCGTTCCTCCCGAACACTGGCCCCTGCAATTGGCCGCGCACGGCAAGGTGCTGAAGAACTACGAGCTCGATTTCCTCTTCGCGGACGGAACCGTGCACACTACATTCGGCAGCGCCGTCCCTCTGCTTGACGAGCAGGGCCAACCCTGCGGAGCCATTGGCGCGCTGATTGACATCACTCAGCGCAAGCAGGCTGAGCAGGCTCTTCGTGAGAGTGAGGAACGCTACCGCGCCATGTTTGAGAACAACATGGACGCCATCTTCCTCACCGTTTCAGACGGAACCATCGTCGCCGCCAATCCTGCCGCCTGTGCCATGTTCGGAATGACCGAGGAGGAGTTCCGCCTTGGCGGCCAGCGCAGCATTGTCGATCCCGAAGACCCCCGCCTTAGCTTCGGCATTGAAGAGCGCGCCCGTACCGGAAAGGTGCAGGGCGAGCTCACCCTCGTTCGCAAAGACGGCTCCCGATTCATCGGCGAGGTCAACTCCGTCCTACTTCCCGGAGCGTCCCGCAAGGCCTTCGTCATTATTCGCGACATCGACGTGCGGAAGCAGACCGAGCGCGCCCTCCGCGAGAGCGCGGCACGCTACCGCGCCATGTTTGAAAACAACATGGACGGCGTCTTTCTCGGCATTCCGGACGGAACCATCACCAACGCCAATCCCGCCGGATGTGCCATGTTCGGCATGTCGGAAGAGGAGTTCCTTCGCACTGGCCGCCTTCCCCGCGTCGATGATCCCAGCCTCCAGGCTGCCATCGACGAGCGCGCAAAAACCGGAAAATTCCGTGGCGAGTTGAACCTCGTCCGCAAGGACGGATCAAAGTTCATCGGCGATGTAACCTCCGCCATCCTGCCCGTCGATGAACTCCGCAGTTTCGTCATCGTGCGCGACATTACCGAGCGCAAGCAGACTGAGCAGGCTCTCCTCCGCAGCGAAAAGCTCGCATCCGTCGGACGCATGGCCGCCGCCATTGCCCATGAGATCAACAATCCCCTGGAGGCCGTCGGCAACCTTCTTTACATCGCCCGCAGCGCCGGGGATCTGCCCGTCTCGGCCCTTCAATATCTGGACATGGCAGACGCCGAGCTCAAGCGCATCGCTCACATCACCCGCCAGTCGCTCGGCTTTTACCGGGAATCCAACGCCCCCTCCCTCACCTCCGTCGCCGTCGTCCTGGAGTCCGCGGTCGATGTGCTCAAGAGCCGCATCAAGATGAAGCGAGCCGTGGTCCGCAAAGACTTCCAGGATGATGTCGAGATCCTCGCCCTGGCCGGAGAACTCCGCCAGGTCTTTGCCAACCTGCTGGCCAACGCCCTGGATGCCATCGAAGAACGCGGCACTATCCGCATCCGAATAAAAGCCGGGGTCTGCTGCAAATCGGCCGCCCGCTGCGTCCGCATCACCATTGCAGACAGCGGCAAGGGCATCCCCGCCAACCTGCGCGCCTGCATCTTCGAACCATTTTTCACCACCAAGGGAAACGTCGGAACCGGACTCGGGCTCTGGGTCAGCCGGCAGATTATCGACAAGCATGACGGGTGCATCCGAATGCGCTCCACCACGCATGGCGAGCATCGCGGAACGACCTTCTGCGTCACCCTGCCCCAGGACTCCGTCCCCGCCAGCATGCACGCCCTCACCGCTGGCACCTAGCCCCGCGCAGGAGCGCAGGCGTTAAAGCAGTCCGCTCACATCCGCAAACAGGCGCAGCTCTTTTTCGTTGTAGCAGGGCAACACGCACATGGGAATCTCCCATTCATGCGGAGCCCGCCCAAACTCCGCCTGGAAGGCTGCCGCGATTTCCAGCGCCCCAAAACCCGCAAACGGAAACACCAGCCGCCAGCCCTTTCCTTGCGGTGTCAGCGTGCATGGCTCTTCCCAGGTAAAGCTCTGCAGATTGTCATTGGTGGTCAGCATGGGGGCTTTCGTGCGCTCGTTCACAATCGCCGAGATCAACTGCACCCCGCCCCTGTCCTCAAAGCAGCTCTCCAGCGGAGCCTTCACCAGTCCGCATTGCACGGACACGAATGCTCCCTCGCGAATCTCGCACTCCCCTGCGTGGCCGGTCACTGCCAGCCCCCGCGCCCGCGCAAATTCCCGCACGGACTCTTGCAGACGCTCATCCATGCACGGTCGCGTGCTGCACAGAAGTGTGATCTGCTCCCTGCCACCCGCGCACTCCACATAGCGCAGCACAAGCTGATCCAGCGCCGTGCCCTCGTAGTTGAACACGCTCCGCTCCGTGAGCGATGACCCAATGCGGTCCAACGCCGCAAGTCTGAGCGCTTGCGCCTCGTCCGCCATCTCACTCTCAAAGGAATCCCCAGCCCGGCCCTTCGCAATTGCCAACTGTCCCCCGCGTTCAGTCCGGCGACCGAAGCACGTCCATGGCATCGCGGATCACCGCGTCGATGTCGTTGCCCGTGGCCGTCGCCGGCAGTATCTTCCGGAACACATGTTTTGTTCTGCTCACGCTGGCCGCCACAATCACTCGCCCATTGCCGTCGTCGTAGATCACGTGAACCCGCGGATACGCCTTTGTCACCTCTCCCTTGGGGCTGAGGAAAAGCTGAACCGCTTCGTCATCGGACCGGAATTTTGCAAACTGCCCCAGGCTTTTGCTTGGCGTCGAGCGTGGCTTGCCCGGCAACTGCACAAGATTGGATCGGCTTACTCCACCCATAAGATTGCAACTTTCTAGGCTGTGATTTGACCTTCTATCTTAGTCATGCCTGCTCGCAATAACAACGCATTTCACACCCTCTTCCTCCACCATCGGCACATCACAAGGCTCCCTCCACCATCGTTCGGGGAATCGTTCACAACTAGCACAAAAGTGGTGTTACCAAATGTGAAATGCGTCTATAGTAGAAATATTACTAACCATTAAGCAGACTTTGTGAGTGACCTCGCCACCAACGCCCCCGGCGCCACCCGGCCCTCGCTAACCCCGGAGCGCTACTCCGCCATTTTTTCTTCTATGGCCGAGGGCGTCGTCATTCAGAACATCGCTGGCCAGATTGAAGTCTGCAACGCCATCGCCGAGCGCATCCTCGGACTCACCGCCGACCAGATCGCCGGCCGCACCTCGGTGGATCCCCGCTGGCGCGCCGTCCATGAAGATGGCTCGCCCTTCCCCGGGGAAGACCATCCCGCCATGGTCACTCTGCGCACCGGAACCCCGCTTTCCAACGTCATCATGGGCGTCCACAAGCCCGGCGGAGAGCTCACCTGGCTCTCCATCAATTCAGCCCTCGTCGAGCAACCTGGCGCACCCCGCAGCGTCGCCACCACCTTTTCAGACATCACCGAGCGCCGCAATGCCGAGGTCGCCCTCCAGCAGGCGAATGCCGCCGTAGCTCGCGCCGAACAGCACTACCGGCTCCTCTTCAACAGCGTGGGAGACGCCATCGTCCTCTTCCGCCTCGATGCCACCGGGCTTCCCGGCAGCATCCTCGAAGCAAACGACAACGCCAGCCGCCTGCTCGGATACACTCGTGACGAGCTCAAGGCCATGCCTCTGCTCGCCATCGTCCCACCCGACGAGCATCCCACCGACCCCGACCTCGTTCGCCATCGCCTCTCCCAGCACGGAGTCCTTCGCGAAGCCAACCTCCTCGCCAGGGATGGTCGCCGCATCCCTGTCGAAATCGTCACCCACCTCGTCGCCATGGATGGCCAGCCCACCCTCATCTCTTCCCTGCGCGATATCTCTCCCCGCAAGGACGCAGAACGCAAGATCCAGGCTCTCTCCGAAGGCGCAATCGAGGGAATCTTCCATACCGGCCTCGATGGCAGGATGATCTCCGCCAACCCTGCCCTTGCCCGCATGCTCGGCTACCGCTCTGCCCAGGAACTGGTCTCCACCATCACTGATATGGGTGCCCAGGTCTGGCTCTCTCCCGCCGAACGCCGCCAGGCCATCCACTCCGCCAGCGACGATGGCGTCCTCCGTGGCTGGGAATGCCAATTTCGCCGCCGCGACGGCACCCTGACCTGGGTCTCGGTCAGTTGCCGCGAGGTCATGAACGAACGGGGCGAGCCCGAATATGAAGGTTTCATCGAAGACATAAGCCTGCGTAAGCATGCCGAGGAGGAACGCCTGCTCCTCGAGTCCCGTCTCGCACAATCCCAGAAGCTCCAGGCCGTCGGCCAGCTCGCCGCAGGCATATCCCACGAGTTCAACAACATCCTCATGATCATCAGCGCCTACTGTGACCTGTTGCTCACCCACGACGATCTTGCCGACTTCGCCCGCAAGTACGCCACCATCATGAAGGATGCCAGCGGCCGCGCCGCCAACCTAACCCACCAGCTCCTCGCCTTCGCCCGCAAGCAGACCTTCTACCCCGCCGTCCTCGATCTCGACACCGAAATCCGCAACTTCGTCCCCTTGCTCCAGCCACTCATCGGCGAAGAAATCGCCATCCACATCCAGACTGACCCAGCTCTCGCCAAGGTCGCGGCGGACCCCGACCAGCTCCAGCAGCTTCTTCTCAATCTCGCTCTCAACTCTCGGGATGCCATGCCCGGCGGCGGAGATCTCCAGATCAGCGCCTCCAACATCACTCTTGGCCCCGATGCCGCCGCCGCTCTCGATCCTGAAGCCGTCCCCGGACCCTACGTCCTGCTCCGCGTTACCGACACCGGATGCGGAATGGAGGAGGCCATCCGCCTTCGCGCCTTCGAACCCTTCTTCACCACCAAGGATGTCGGCGAAGGAACCGGGCTCGGTCTCGCCAGTGTTTACGGAATCGTCCGTCAGAGCAATGGATGGGCTGAAATCCACAGCGAGCCTAACCTCGGCACCATTGTCAGAATCTATCTCCCCGCCGCCCCTTCTACTCCATCTTTCCCGTCGTAATCTTTACCGGCGCATGATCCTCAAACGTCAGCGTTGCCATCAACCCTTCGCGCCCCTCAAACTCCTCCAGCGTCAGCGGAAACGTCACCATCACCGTCCCCTCCGCCCTTCCCATCGGAGCAATCTTCAGGTCCCGCTCCAGCCCGCCTTTTGCATGCTGCTCCAGCCCCTGCGCTGCCTGGAAGTACCTCGAAAAATCTGATACCGGCCCGAAGTCGTCGCTATATTTCGAACCCTTCGCCCGCACTGCCACATTTACATTCAGCAGCCGCAGCGGCTTCTCCGTCACATTCCGCAGGCTCAAGTTCACCACCGCCAGCACTCCGCCCTGTCCCGGAATCGTCGCCGCATACGCCCCGTCAATGCTCCCTGCCGCCACCGGGCGCGCCCGCAGCACAAACGCCGCCACCCCCAGCACCAGCGCCACCGCCACCATCGCCGCAATCACCGGAATCGCGTTCGGCATGGTGTGCTTCAGGCTGTCAAACTCCTCCGTCAGATGAACTCCCGCACCGGAATCCGGCGGCTCCGTCACTCCCATCGCGCTCCCTCCTCCGTCCTGAGATGCCGCCCCCTCCCCCGAGTTTGGCCTCCCCCTCCTCCCCAAGCGCAAGCCTGCAACCGCCTAACAACTGATAGGAATTCCCTGCCCAATCATCCTGTGCGGCGTCGATGCTTACTCAGAATCCCGGCGGCAGAGCTGCCTCCAGATCGATCTGTTCTCCGCTGATGGGGTGTTCGAATCTCAGAAACTGCGCGTGCAGTAAATATCCGCCATCGCCCGGCAGCCCCGGCAGATTTTCCAGCGGCTCGCCCGTGAAGCCGTACAGAGGATCGCCCACCAGCGGATGCCCGATCGATGCCAGGTGAATCCTGATCTGGTGAGGCCGTCCCGACTTCAGGCTCACCTCAAACGTCGTCGTGCCCGCGCCGCGTAAGATCACCTTCGCCAACGACTTTGACGCTTTCCCCCCTCCGCTTGCGGCCCAAACCTTGCCGATGCGCGGGTGCGGCACCAGTCCAATCGGTGTCACAATTTCATACTCGTCCTGCTCTGCAACCCCCTGCGCCAGCGCCCGGTAAATCTTCTGAACTCTGGCCGTGTTCCAGTTTGCAAACAGATTCGCCGCCGCCTCCGCCGTCTTCGCAAACAGCACAATGCCGCTGGTCGCTCGCCCCAACCGGTGCACCGGGTTCGCCTCTGGCCTTTGCTTCTGCACCAACCGCAGCAGCGTATTTTCCATGTAGCCGCCGCCCGGCAGCGTAGGCAGCCCGCTCGGTTTGTTCACCGCCAGCAGATGCCGATCCTCCCACAGCACCGCAAAGTCCTGCGGCGTCTCCGCCTCCACCCACGGGGGACGCTTCCACACAAGCCTTTGCCCCGCCGTCATCCGTTCTCTTCCCGACGCGGCCACCCCATCCAGTGTCACTTCCCCATTGTCCAGCTTCTGTTGCCATGCCTCTGCGGTCGAGTGAGGATAAGCCCCTGCCAGATGCAAGAGCAGCTTCTCCCCATCCCATTTCCTGCCGATGATCGCCGCGTACTCATAGCCCCCGTTGAGCATAGAGTTCAGTGTAAGCCACCGCCCCCACGGCAGAAATTGCCTCCGCCGCCCGCCCCCATCCCGCGCTTTCCCGCACCAATCAGAAAGCAATAATCCGGCAGCGAAGAATTCCTGCTTGACACCGGCAAAAAATCCACTACCATATGGTTGTGGATCATCTGGGTACAACATTCGCGGCTTTGTCCGATCCCACCCGCAGGGCGATGATCGAACGGCTCTCCCGCGGGCCGGCCTCTGTGCATGGATTGACCGAACCGTTCGCACTCTCGCAGCAGATGATTTCCAAACATATTGCCTACCTCGTTCGGGCGCGGATCGTCATCAAGACCCGGCGTGGACGCGAGAGTGTGTGCACGCTCCGGCCAGAGGCCATCAAGACAGTCAGCGACTGGGCGATCAGCTATCGCCAATTCTGGGAAGAAAGTTTCGACAAGCTCGATGCGGTTGTGAATCGAATGAAATCGGAGGTCAGTAATGACAAAAAACACGGTCAATGAAACAGAGCGGATGGTCGTCACAAGAGTCTTTGACGCCCCCCGCGAATTGGTCTGGAAGGCGTGGACAGACCCGGAGTACATCATGCAGTGGTGGGGGCCGAAGGACTTCACTGCGCCCGTCTGCCAGATGGATTTTCGCGTTGGCGGAAGACTTCTCTGCTGCATGCGGGCGCCGGATGGGCAGGAGTTCTGGAATGCCGTGGAATACCGCGAGATTGTTCCCTGCGAAAAGATCGTCTCCTTGATGTATTTTTCCGACGCCCAGGGAAACAAGGTGGACCCCGCGCAATTAGGAATCGAACATGAGGCCATCGACGGTGCGTACGATGTCACCCTCTTTGAGGATCTCGGAAACGGTCAGACGAAACTCACCTTCATTGGAAACGAACCCATGGAGAGCGCCAAGAACAGCGGCCAGCTTGAGGGCTGGAACCAGATCTTCGATAAACTCGCCGAGCTTGTTGCAGGCCTGGCGCAGACGGACTGACACTCCGCTCGCCTCACAGCACTCCACATCGCTGAGAGGAGCCCGAGGGCTCCTCTCAGCAGATCCCTGTTTCCCCAAACGCCCCCCTCTCAACCCAGCGAGGGTGTCCCATATTTGCCCGCCGTTGGCAAATGTGGGATAGCAAACTGCCCTCACCCAAACCACCGGCCGTGATTCGATTAGAAGACCTGTCTCTTATTCTCTCGTGATGGCGCTTGCCTTCTTGCGATTCGCTACTTCCCCCAGGCGAAACTTCGCAATATCGGCAATCAGCTTCTTGGGCACGGGCGCGGAGAGCGGAAAATGAATCGTACCCTTTTCAACTTCGTACAATGCAAGCTCATCCTTGAATGCGGCCACCAGGCGTAGATCGGCCGGATAAAGCGAATAGTGATGCTTCCACCCTGCAAAATAGAGAATGACCTCGCCATGCTGCTTGTACGCAGGCATTTTGTAAGAGATCACTTCCTCAGCCTTCGGCAGCGCTCTTAGAATCGCGCCTCGCACCAGTTCGAGCGTAGCGGCCACCGCCTCGGGTTTTGAGGAAATGTATTCATCCACGGATTGACAATTGATTTTGCTCATTGTAATTGCCGGATGCCCCTCCTTCACGCCGAGCCCTTTGCGGTTAAGCTGGAAAGCCTCACCCTCCACCCCTCCCGCTCTTGCCCCTCGCCTTTCCAAACCGCCAGGCACTTACCCCGGCCTTGCAAGAATAGCGCAGCAGAGCCTGCCCCTCGCACCCCCGACCTTTGCCCCTAAATCCGCACCCGTCTCAACCCAAGCGAGGGTGCCCAATATTTGACCGCTGTTGGCAAATGTGGGAAAGCAATCTGCCCCCATCTCGTGCCCTTGCCCTTACTCCTGAAAACGCACCCCTCTCAACCCCAGCCGGGCGCTCCACCTCCACGCCGTGCCGTTCGGCGTCAAGGTGGAAAGCAACACCCTCCACCCTGCGGCTCTTGCTCCTTGCCTTCCCAAAACGCGAGACACTTACGCCTTGGCGAGCGTCCCCTGTTAATCGACCCGACCCACGGCACAGTCCAGACCTTGAATGAACAACTTTGTAGCAGGGTGGCGGCAAACATTCCAAACCACAAGCCGACATTTCGTTACTTATCTGCCGTCGACGAGCGCATTGGCGATTTTGCACTCATTGAGATTTGCGGACACTTCCGAGTTGCCGACCACCCGGCAGAGACAAGTTATGAGGGCCGACCCGCGAGCTGGTTGCTTTCTTTCTTCCAATCCCGATAAGCATTGAACCAGCTTAGCGCTCTTTTCGAGACCGCCGACTTCTCGACATTCCATCCAAGAGCCACGAGAATGATTCGCTCCAGGTGCCAACGAAGATGTTCTCCTGCGTAGCTCAAGGCTAGCCACTCCTGCTCCGAGAACGCTTCACCATGCACAATGGCATTGCGGAGGTCGTTCAAGGGCGAACATGCCTGCCGATCAATAAGAGGCCAGAGCCCATCGAAAGTATCCGGATGCGCTGTCAGGAACTTGCGGCATAAATCGGCGATACGCGGACGCTTTTGAGGGTTGAGCGGAGCCTGTGTTGCAAAATATAGAGCCCCCTGAATCGCTGAAAAGAGGCGAGCGATATCTGCTTCCATTGTCGTCTGGTTATTCAACAGGGCGTAGATCGCTGCCTCAAGTAGAGGTTGATGCGTTGAGGCTGCCGAGTATCTGTTGAATGCTGTTTGTAAAAAATCAAAACACTCTTCCCGGTCTCTCGGCACGACCGGCTCTTCACGCTCATATCTCTTTCGAAACTTGCCAATGTTGAATTGCCAGAATCGACAAAATTCTCCTTTGGTTTCGTAGCTCCAGTATGCGCTGATGCTACGTTCCCGCGAGGCAAATGAAGCCAAAAGAATGAGAATGTCCACATCTCTTTTCGTTGCTTCGGGATCTTTGACTCCCGAGACAGGGATGGAATACCCTCGGAATGTGCCGCTTCGTGAGGCGATAATCCCAGGAAAATACGGATAGCGGTGAATTGAGGCAGTTGCACCATTGGACAGAGAGAAGTTGATGTCTTGCTTTGAGAAACCGAACTTGGCTGCTTCTTCCGCCTCTTCTTTGGTTTGGTTTGCAAGAATCCCCAATGCGAAACATGGTCTTGCAACGAACCACGCCGAGGATATGTCACGGCGCGAGTCAAGTTCTGACCCAGGCATAAACTTCGTCCTGATCTCAAGACTGCTGATGTCGCCTGACGTCTGTGTCCAATAGATCGCTTCTTTGTGCGTAATCTGAGTGATGGACTTCAGCCAAATATCTTTGGCTACTCTCGTTTCGATGACACCATCCCTGATACAGAGGGATCCCTCAAACGCGAATGGCCCCGACCGTGCAAATAAGCTCTTGGCTTGGGCGGCAGTCAGAAGTAAGTGAATGCGCGTTTTGCGAGTATGAGGAGTGATGTGCTCGAACTGGGTGAGCACATCAGGACAGCAAAAACGCTCCTGGCGTAATTCGCCTCTTAAGAGTGGCCCTCTTCCAGCAGACTCTTCTGGCACTACGATGTCGAGCCTCTCCGATTCGTCGGTCACAGTTGCTCCCAATGTGAGTCGTCGCTACTGAAACATTATCGTCCCTCACGGGCTAACCGGAAGTAATTTTCTATTTGCGATAACAGGGCAAACCGCTCATTGACAGGCGATCATGCACGATTGTCGGGATTACTCCTGAAAAACGCGGTTGCCGCCAGCGAATCCCCTCACCCCTCCCCACCTATTTCTTTCACTTTCCCATTCCGGTCCACCCATCGCCACCCTGTGCAAAACCCACACCGAACCCACCATGTACCCATCCGCCACCCATCCCTTCTTTTTCGGATACACCATAAGTCAATCGTTCCGGACTTACCTCAACCATTGCCCGAATCAGTGAACACACCCTTTCCAACCATTACCCTCCTCGCCAATCCTTTCCCCGCTTTTGCCCCACTCCCGGTGCAAAAACGCGGTTTTCGCCCGCGCCGCAAAATTCTGTCAACCCCCCGAACCCGAAAATTCCCCGCAACCCCCTCATTCCAAAGCCAATTCTTTCCGCCCCGGGGTGAGGGGATCACCCCCTCCATTTTGCTATTCTGAAGATAGAGGGATGCAGCCGTAACAAGCGTCTCCCCTGCATCAATACTGGCTGCGGGCGTGTCTGTCCTTGACAATTCAAACCGTCTTTTGCGCACGCAAAACGGGACCGCCATCGCTGGCGGCCCCGTTTTTATTGGCTCCCGCGCCCTACTCGGCGGCCGGAACCGGCGTCGGCAAGGTCGTCACCTTCGGCCGCATGATCTCTCCCAGCACATCTTTTTTCCCCGCGTCCCTCACCAGGTGAGGATGCCGCGGACCCTCGTAATAACTGAGCGAAACCGTCCTGTAGTACTCCGTGTTCTCCACCAGCAACTGCATCGGCTCCTTCGATTTTTTCGCCTCCCGCATCGCCGCCGTCAGCAGTTCTTCCGAGTACTTGCGCCCGTTCACCGCAACAATCTTCATCCCCGGACCAATGCCGTTTTTGGCCGCGATTCCATCCTCGATCGCATCCATCACCGCACCGTCTTTGCTCAGCACCAGCCCCACCGACGCGCTTGCGTCAAACCCGCGCCCAGCCTGATCGCGGAGCTTCTCAATCACATTCGGCTGCTCGTCATAAACCAGCATCCATCCGCTGTTCGCAATCCCCCCCAGCGGCGCATGTTCTGCCACCTTCAAAATGCGCTCCGTCAGGAAGCCGCGCCAGTCGTAGCTCTGCACCTGGTTCAGCGTCGCCACCACGTCGTCCAACGTATAGGTCTTCACCTCCGGCGGCGTATTTTTCCCGCCCATAAACAATTGCGCAAAATCATCCATCGAGCGTTTTCCCCCGCTGTTTTCGCGGAGGATCGTATCCGCCTCCAGCCAGATCAGCGCGCCCTCGTCGTAGTAGTCCACGCTCCTGCGGTAGTTGCTGAAAGCCTCGCCAGCCCCGTATAAAGTCTGCGCCGCCGTCGCCGTATCTTCCAGCGCGCGCCACTTGCGGCCCGGCCTGTGCGAGTACGTCGTCGCAATTTCCGCAAGCTGTTCGCGCCACTGTTCCGGAGTCTGCAATCCGCTGCGCGCCGTCAGCACGTAACCGAAATATTCCGTCAGCCCTTCATACACCCACAGCAGGTTGCCCTGCATCGGAGCCTCGTAATCCGCGGTCGCCAGCCCTGCCGGCCTCCTGTACTTTCCGTTCCATGAGTGCGTGTATTCATGCGGCAGCAGCGACCCGCCCAGCGTCCACTGCGACGCATCCGTCAGGTATCCCTCCCCCACGCGGCTGTCGTTGGACTCGTGATGTTCCAGTCCGAAGTGCGCCACGTGATCGCTCAGCGTCAGCAGGAAATGGTACTCGCGATAGTGTCGCGCGCCATACAGCGCACCGGCCTCCGCCACCAGGTTGTGGAACGCCTTCGCCTGATCCGCAGACATCTCCAGCGCCGCCATCGAGTCGGCGACAACGTCCAGTTCGTGCGATGGCGCCGTGCCCTGCTGCAGCGGAATCTTCTTCAGATACTGCCCCATCAGCACCGGCGAATCCACCAGCGTGGTCAGCGATGCAAGCGTGAATTCCACGCTGCCCGCCGCGCTCGACGCGTGCGGCAGCGCCGTTCCCCACTGCCAGTTCGCAGGCAACTTCAGCGATGCCTTCACTCCCACATCATCGGAGCCGCGTCCCTTCGGATACAGCACCAGCCAGTTCCACGAAAGCACCGCGAGCTTCTCGGTTGCAGAGGAACCCGCGCTGAATCCGCCCGGCATCTCCACCGGGCTCAGGTAGTCGAGCGTGGCTTCAATCGACGAAACGCCCTTCGGCACCTCGACATGAAATGCAAACATGTCCACCGGATCGCGATGCCAGTTGAGCGTGTGTCCATCGGCGCGGAAGTAGATTCCAGCGGTGTCCACCAGCGGCCCTGTCGGTCCATGCTCACCGGGAATCCACTTGGGATAGAGCAGCACAAAATCACCGGCCTCGGCAGGAATCGTGAGCTTCGCGTGAAAGACCTTGCGCGGCGCGTCTGTCGCGTCCACTGCCAGCGTCTCCACCACGGAGAAGCCAGTCGTCTTGATCGTGCTGCTCTGCGCCGGCCCGCTCTGCGAGAGGCCCGACGCAATTCCGAAAAACATCACCAGCCATGCACACTGCAACTTCCGCATCGCAACACCTCTTGAAAAATTATGGAAAGCGGACCGCGTCCGCCGGGCCGGAAACGCTGCACGCGCAGCAGAACACCCGCGCTCCGGCAGCAAGTTTGTCGAGTGTAACAGATGCGGAATTCGCAACGTGGGTGGCACGCCCGCGGCTTTGCTATGATTCCCATGTGTGGCACGGAACCAAAGACGGACGCTTCATCACCGTTGAGGGCCTCGACGGATGCGGCAAGAGCACCCATCTTGAGCGCCTCGCCGTAGTTCTGCGCGAGCAGGGGCTGGAGGTGCTGACCACGCGCGAGCCCGGCGGCACTGAGATCGGCGAGCGTGTGCGCAGCATTCTGCTGGACTCGCGCACCCGTGGACTGGCTCCCCTGGCGGAACTGGCGCTGATGTTCGCTTCGCGCGCGCAGCAGATTTCCGAGGTGATTCTTCCAGCGGTCAATCGCGGCGCGTGGGTGCTGTGTGACCGCTACACGGATTCTTCCGAGGCCTACCAGGGCGCGGGCCGGCAGCTTGGCGTGGATGCCGTGCTCACCTTGCATCGCGTGCTCTGCCTGGGCCTGCAGCCGGACCTGACGCTGCTGCTTGACAGCGACGTCGCAGCCAGCGTGGCGCGCGCGCGCAGACGAAACCTGGCCGTAGAAGGCGCATCCGATGAGAACCGTTTTGAGCAGGAGAACCGCGCATTCTTCGAGCGCGTTCATCAACAGTTTCTCGCCATCGCGCATCGCGACGTTGAGCGCGTCATGCTGATTGACGCCCGACGCTCGATGGAAGTGGTTCACCGGGAAATCGTGGCGGCTGTTCGCGAGCGCCTTGCACCAAAGCGGGGATAGCAATGGGCTTCGACCAGTTCCGCGGAAACGCCACCACCGTCAATCGGCTGCGAGAGATGATCGCCCGCGACCACTTGCCCCACGCCATCATCCTGACCGGCGCCCGCGGCGCGGGCAAATTCACCCTGGCACAGATGGTGGCCAAGGCGGTGAACTGCCTGGAGCGTCCGCTTGCCGCCGATGGACTGCCGGACTTCTGCGGAGTGTGCCGCAACTGCGAGCGGATTTCCCAAGCGGACGAGCTCGACCAGCGCTTTGCCGAAGCCGTGGAGGCGCGGGAGAATCTGCGCGAGACCGACAAGCGCGAGACGCGCATTTTTGTGCAGACCCATCCCGAGGTCCTCATCATCCCGCCCGACCCTCCGCAGATGCTGGTAAAGGTGGACCAGGTGCGGCACGTGATCGGCGAGATGTACTACAAGCCCGGCGAAGGCCGGCAGAAGTTCTACATCTTCTCCGAGTCGAACTTCATGAAAGAAGCAGCCAATGCGCTGCTGAAGGTTCTGGAGGAACCGCCCGAATTTGCGACTCTCTTCCTGCTGGCGGAGAACTCGAACTCACTGCTGCCCACCATCCGCTCGCGCTGCATCACCCTGCGACTGGCGCCGTTGACGGCCGAGGAGATTGGGCAGGACCTGGCGATGCGCACCGAGTGGACAGCCGCGCAAAAGAAGCTCGTGGCACGCCTCTGCGGCGGAGCCATTGGGCGCGCCCGCAGCTTCGATCTGGCCGGATACCTGACGGCGCGCAAGGACGCACTCCTGCTGTTGACTACGGCGCTTGGCGATGGCGGCCACTCTGCGCTGTTCCGTGCCACTGAGGCTTACCGCGCCGGGGGCGAAGGCAAGGGGAAGACCGACCTGCTGATCTCGGTGCTCTACTCGATCCTGGAGGACTTGATGTTCCTCAAGGCGGGTTCGGAGGAACTGATGCGCAATCACGACATGCAGGCGGAGTTGGGCAACGTCGCCGGGCAGGTCAGCTTCGACTGGATTGTGCGCGCCAGCGACGGACTGGGCGAGGTGCAGAACGGCATGCGCCGCAATCTGCTGCGCTCGCTCTCGCTGGACGGCTACTCCAGTTCGATTGAAATTTAGGCGCTCTCCTGCGATTTTCCTGATCCCGCACTAAGGTGCTGGCATCCCGAAAAGCATGCCTCTCGTCACAAGAAATTGCTCCAGAGATTTATTGTTTTCGCCTTGTGCGTGTGGTACGGTTTAGGCACGAACCACCGCAACCTTCTCCTGGAAATCAGTCCGCATTCCTCTGGCAGTGCGGGTGTGTGTGTGTCCTTATGAAGGTAGCGGCGGTGTATCTAAAGCAACGTGAGTCGAAGTCAACACTCCCAGTGGGGAGAGGATTGCATGAGAAACGGACCTGACTCTACCGCAGTGGTAAGGGCACCCGAAGCGGAAAGCTTCGGAAACCGCAAGTTGATTCGCCCGTCTCTGAACCGCGAGCAGGCGCGCGTAACGGAAGCGGTGGAGCGAAGAGAACGAAGCGTGCGGGCTCCTGAACGCACCGCCGGAGTGGCACCGAAGAAACCGACGCCAGCGGAACAGACCCACGCCGAAAATTTCTACTATCAGAAACAGATGCAGAGCAAGACCTGCATGGTGGTGGTAACCCGTGAGGGAGAGGAACTGCATGGCGTGATCGAGTGGTACGACAAGAGCTGCATCAAGCTGAATCGCGCCGCTGGACTTTCCAACCTTCTGATCTATAAATCGAGTATCCGCTATATGTTCAAAGAAGGCGAAGAAGTGAAGTAGAGCTTCGCAGTCATCAGGCAGGAGCCCGCCCCGTGCGGGCTTTTCTATTTGGCAGCCTTGCGAAGCCGGTCGCGGATTGCCAACCCGATTCCTTCCGGCGAAGGCATGGGGCAGACAATGACATCCACTCCGAGATCATCGAGCGCGCGCATCTGCAGGTAGAGATCGCGGGCGAGAGACTCCGGCTCGCTCCAGCGGCCCCAGGGAAGTACCACGGCGGAAGAAGGGGCGGGCCACTCCACTGGAAGCAGGACGCCAACCCTATGCGCTTGCGATTCGCGCTCCACCACAGTCCGCAGTTCATCTTCTCCGCTGACAAGAACCATGCGTGCGCGTGGCGCGTAGTGGCGAATTCCGAGACCGGGCGACTCCAGCGACTCCGGCGGTGCTTCGACGGAAAGCGGCCGCTCGGCTACATTCACCTTGCCGAGCACGAGGCGAACCTGTGCGGGAGTGATTCCGCCGGGACGATAGATGATGGCCGGATCTGTTGCGGGATCGAGCACGGTGGATTCGACCCCTACGGTACAGGGGCCGGCGTCGAGAATGGCATCGATATGTCCGTCCAGATCTGCGAGCACATGGGCGGCGGTGGTGGGACTGGTGTGGCCAAAGCGGTTTGCACTGGGCGCGGCGACCGGCACCCCCGCGGCGGCAATCAGCGCGAGGGCCACAGGGTGCGAAGGAACCCGCAGGCCTACTTTTTCGCGCCCGGCGGTGCAGATCAGGGGAATGAGAGGGGAACGCGGCAGCAGCATGGTAAGCGGCCCTGGCCAGAATGCCCGGGCAAGTTGGGAGGCAGTTTCAGGCCAGGCTGAGGTGAGTTCTCGCGCGGCAGCCTCGCTCCCTGCATGGACAATCACCGGATCCCAGTGGGGGCGTTGCTTGGCGCGGAAGATCTTCTCAATGGCAGCCGGATCAAGAGCGTTGGCACCCAGTCCATAGACGGTTTCCGTTGGGAAGGCGACCAGCCCACCCGAGCGGAGGATACGGGCAGCCTCCAGCAGTGCCGGGTCTTCCGCAAGCACGGCGGCAGTGAGACGAAGGCAAAGAGTTTTCATCACCACTACAGCTTCGGCAGTACGATGCCGGTCTGGTTCTGGTACTTTCCCGCCTTGTCCTTGTAGCTGACCTCGCAGGGTTCATCACCCTGAAAGAAGAGTATCTGGCAGAGACCCTCATTGGCGTAGATCTTTGCCGGAAGGGGTGTGCTGTTACTGATCTCGAGAGTGACAAAGCCCTCCCACTCCGGTTCGAACGGGGTGACGTTTACGATGATTCCGCACCGGGCGTAGGTGGACTTGCCAACGCAGATGGTAAGCACATCGCGCGGGATTTTGAAGTACTCAACCGAGCGCGCCAGGGCGAAAGAGTTGGGCGGAACCATGATGCTGTCAGCCCGGATGGAGACGAAGGAGCGCTCGTCGAATCTCTTGGGATCCACAATGGCGGAGTTGACGTTGGTGAAGATTTTGAATTCGTCGGCCACGCGGAGGTCGTAGCCGTAGGAGGAAAGGCCGTAGCTGATGACGCCCTCGCGCATCTGCTTCTCACAGAAGGGGCTGATCATTTCCCGGGTTTGCGCCATCTGGCGGATCCAACGATCGCTCTTTATCGCCATCTTGACTCGAACTCCTTGATAACTCCTGGCCAGCCCGGCTGCAATGCAGCAACCGGAGAGGTAGGGCCATCTTAACATTCGGCTATTCCACCGGGAGAAGTTGACGTGCTACTATCTGCAACCACTTTTGCAGTCAAATCACGGGAGTGCTTCTTGAAGAAGATTTTGATCCTTAGTTTTTCGTGTTTGTTCCTCTCCGCCGCCTACGCGCAGGACGGCCAAACGCTGTTTCAGTCGCGCTGCGCTCCCTGCCACGGAACGAGCGGCGAGGGAAAGCGAAACAACGGCAGTCCGCTGAAGGGGATCGACGTGAAGTTGGGGCGGTTGGTACAAACCGTGACCAAGGGAGGTGGTCCCGGGCCGCATGCCAGGCCCCTGCCAAACCTGAGCGAGGCCTAGGCAAATGCCATCGCCGCGTACCTCAAGTCCCCCGCTCCGGCACCGCCGAAGGCGATACAGGAAAAAGGTGTGAAGTAGCCGGGATTGCGGGAGGCGTTGACAATGCCCCCCGTATTTTCTAGCATCAGTGGGTAAGCCCTTGATTTTCAATCTGAAGCGCCGGAGCCGATCGCTTGATCAAACTCGATATCATCAACGAAGTGGTAAACCGCACCGGGGTCACCAAGACCAAGGCGGAGCGCGCGGTGGAGACGGTCTTTGAGAGCATGAAGAGAGCTCTCGCCCAGGGCGACCGCATCGAACTGCGCGGCTTTGGCGTATTCAACGTACGCCCGCGCAAGACCGGCATCGGACGCAACCCGCGCACTGGAGCGGAAGTGAACATTCCTCCTGGCAAAGCGGTTCGCTTCAAACCGGGCAAGGAATTACAGTCGATCGATTAGTCCGGTTTCCGCGAGCGTCCCCGCGATGTCTGAACCCATTCTTGACTCATTGCCAGAGGGCTCTCTGCCTGAGAGCGTTGAGGTATCTCTGCGGGAAAAAACAGGCCGAATCCGCTATGCGATTCCGCTGATCCTGCTGCTGCTCACCTTTTGCACGACGGTGCTGGTGGGATCGCGCCTGCAATACAACTTCAACCATAACCTGGAAGCTTTTGCGAGCGGCGATGACATGGTGCCGATGTTTCCGGTTGAGTGGATATGGGAAAGCCCGGAATTGCTGCTGCTGGGGGTTCCCTTCTCACTGGCGATCATGGGCATTCTGCTCTCACACGAGTTGGGGCATTATTTCTACTGCCGGCATTATGGGGTGCGCGCAACGCTGCCATTCTTCATACCCGCGCCGACGCTGATTGGAACGCTGGGAGCATTCATCCGGATCGGCAGTTTCATCGAGTCGCGGGCGGCGCTGTTTGACATCGGGATCGCAGGACCGATTGCTGGGTTCGTGGTTGCGGTACCAACGATGCTGGCCGGGTTAGCCATGTCACGCCCACTTGTCGGAAGCCCTGATCCGGAACTGCAATTCGGATTTCCCCTGATCTTCCAGCTGGGACATGCACTCCTGCACCATGGTGGTCCTGGGCTGGCTCATTACTACCTGCATCCCATTGCAATTGCTGGCTGGGCGGGGATGCTGGCAACTTCGCTGAATTTGCTGCCCGGAGGACAACTGGATGGCGGGCATCTTGTGTTTGCCGTCGCACCGAATGTGCATCGGTTCCTTTCCTGGGCGATGGTTGCGTCGCTGGTGGTGATGGCGTGGTTCTTCTGGGCGGGGTGGATGATCTGGGCGATTCTGCTGGCGCTGAGCGGATTGCAGCAGCCGGGAGTGCCTGCATGGCCCTCAGTTGGACGCAAACGGAGATTGCTGGCGCTGATGGCGGTGGCGATGCTGGTACTTACCTTCATGCCCGCGCCCGTGCAGAATGAGACCTTCCCGCAGGTGGTTCACAAGATCAAGCATCCGAACGAATAAGCGAAACTAGCAGCGGCTGCGCATGCGGATTTCAGCACCGCCGCGCTTGAAATGCACCTCATCCATCAGGTGATTGATGAGGAAGATTCCGCGGCCGTGATTTTCATACAAGTGCTCGCCTGCTGTGGGGTCAGGCAGAGACTTGGGACTGAAGCCCGGACCGGGATCGCGAACGACGATCAGCACGCTATTGTCATCCTCGAAAACCACGGAACATTGCACGAACTTGGTGGGGTCTCCCGAGCAGCCATGCTTGATGGCGTTCGCAAGCGCTTCGCGCAGGGCGGTCTCAATTGCCAGTTCCTTGGATTGCGCCTGCCGCCGCACTGCGGTCATCACGGCCTCAACCAGAGGGGAGATGGCGGCGACTCGCGCCGGGATCGTCACGTCCATCTTGAGCGCAAAACTGGCGGCGGCACGGCGGGGACGTGGCGCTGCGGGACGTATTCCGGCAGAGGTTCTTGGCTTGGATGGCAAGGGCGGCTCCAAATCAGTTTTCGTATTGTCTCAAGGGCGGAGCAGCTTTGGCTAGTGGGAAGACACCTGTATCCGGCCAGGAAGATGGCCGAGCACAGCCTCAGGTCTTCAGGAAAGCGACATGGCGTCCACATCCACGATGATACTGGTGCGCGGAATCTTCTGCTGCTGGGCGGTGGCAAGCATGGCACGGAGGACGAAGTTGAGGCGTTCGCGGCTGGACGCCTTGAGCACGAAGTGGAAGCGGTAGTCCTTCTTTAGCCGCATGATTGGCGCGGGCGCAGGGCCCATGACGCGTACTCCCTCATGACGCACCTGCTCAAACCAGCGGCCCAGCACTCCGGCATAGCGATAGGCTTCCTCCTGTTTGTCACTGCGGACGACGATGTTGGCCAGCGAGTCAAAGGGAGGGTAGTGCATCCAGCCGCGGAAACGGAGCTCCTTCTCGGCAAATCCCTGGTAATCATGATGGGCGGCAAACTGCACGGCGTAGTGGTCTGGAAAATGAGTCTGCAGAATAACTTTGCCAGGCATGTCGCCGCGCCCGGCGCGCCCGGCGACCTGGGTAAGAAGCTGGAAGGTACGCTCGGCAGCGCGGAAGTCAGGCAGGCCGAGTGCGGTGTCAGCTCCGACGACGCCGACGAGGGTGACGCCGTGGACGTCGTGACCTTTGGCGATCATCTGGGTGCCGATGAGCAGATCGATGTCGCCGGACTGGAACTCGCTCAGCATGCGCTCGAAGTCGTCATGCCCGTGCACGGTGTCTCGGTCCATGCGTCCGATGCGGGCGCGGGGAAAGGCGGAGTGGAGAATGTCCTCGAGCTTCTCTGAGCCGGTACCGAGAAACTGCACGTACTCACTGCCGCACTTGGGACAGGTTTTGGGCACGGGCTGCTGAAAGCCGCAGTAGTGGCACAGCAAACGGTGCTGGCGCTTGTGGTAGGTCATGGCGACGGCACAGTCACGGCACTGGATGGTGTCTCCGCATGAGCGGCACATGACCCAGGCCGAATAACCGCGGCGGTTGAGCAGAATCATCGCCTGCTCGCCACGTTCGAGGCGCGAGGTAGTCTCTTCGATCAGCTTGCGGGAGAGCACGGCCTCCTTGCCCACCTGCTGAAACTCCTCGCGCATATCCACCAGTTCGACCTCGGGTAGAGGACGCTCCTGCACGCGGCCGGGCAGCTCGATGAGGGCGTATTTTCCGCGATTGGCGTTGTGGAAGCTCTCAAGCGAAGGGGTTGCCGAGCCGAGAACGACGGTGGCGCTGAGGGCCTTGGCACGCATCACGGCAACATCGCGCCCGTGATAGCGTGGAGTCTCCTCCTGCTTGTAGCTGTTGTCGTGCTCCTCATCGACGATGATGAGTGCGAGGTCGCGAACGGGCGCGAAGATGGCGGAGCGCGTGCCCACGGCGATACGGGCCTCGCCACGGCGGATGCGGTGCCACTGTTCGGCGCGCTCGGCATCACTGAGCGAGGAGTGCAGGATGGCGATCTCTTCACCGAAGATGCTGTAGAGGTCGGCGGCAACTCCGGGGGTGAGGCCGATTTCAGGCACCAGCAGAATGGAGCCTCGACCGGCGGCGAGCACAGACTGCATGGCCGCGAGATAGACGGCTGTTTTCCCAGAACCGGTGATGCCGTGCAGGAGAGCAACCTGGAAGCGGCGCTCCTCCACGCTGGTGCGGACCTCCTGCAGCGCCTGCTTCTGCGCGGGATTGAAGAGGAACTCGAGGGTGGTGCGCGGCTTCATGTGCGGAACGGGCTGCGCGGCGGCCTCTTCCACGATCTCGATAACATCGTGCTTGATTAGAGTTTTGATGGAGCTGGGGGAAGCGCCAGACTCGCGCAGATCGCTCATCAGCAGACGGCCTTCGGCTTCGCGCAGGAGATCGACGATCTGTTGCTGCGCGGCGTTGAGCTTGCGCGGAGCGGATTCCTCCGTCGGCTTGCGAAGCAACGCGAACTTGACGACGCGGCGCGCGTCGCGGACCGCGGAGAGGTCTTCGCGGATAATCCATTTCTTCTGCCCCATGGTGCGGAGCACCTCGCGGCTGGCCCCGGTGGCAGAGCGAAGGCGATCCTCGCGCATCAACTCTCCCTCGGCAAGAGCGTCGAGGACGGCGTACTCGCTCATCTGGTGCTCGGGCGACTTCTGCGAGCGGCGCGAGGAGCCTTCGCTGGCGGAGTCATAGAGAGCTTCGGCACCGAGTTCGGTGATGCGGTAGCCAAACGCCTGCCGGAACTCGGCCTGCAAGGGGAGCATGGTGCGATAGACTTCGCCGATGGGAGCGAGGTAATACTGGGCAATCCAACGGCCAAGAGCGAGGAGGTCGTCATCGAGCACGGGCAGGGTGTCCAGAACCTGGAGAACGCGCTTGAGTTTGTGTGTCTCCGGTGGTTCAGAGTGAACCCGGGTGACGATGCCGGAGAGCTTCTTCTCAGCACCACGACCGAAAGGCACAACCACGCGACCGCCGACAATGGGATCGAGAGTTCCAGCGTCGTAGGTGAAGAGCGCGTCGAGCGGTACAGGCAATGCGACATCGCAATAGACAGCCTGAGTCTCAGGCAGGAGCGACGCTTGCGTGCCGGATTCGGCGGGCATCAAGCCTCGGGGTTGCGCTTGGGCAGGGACATGCCCAGGTACTTCATCACCATCTGGAGGTCGAGCCATGTCTCCTTTTTCTGGCGCGGATCGCGCAGCAGGTAGGCAGGATGGTAGGTGACAACCAGCTTGGTGCTGAACTCCGGATCGCGCTCCGGAGCTGTGTGCGGAAGGATGGGATGGAAGTCGTAGATGTGTCCGCGGAGGTTAGCCATGGAATCGACTGCGCCGAGGAGGAACTTTGCTGCGGTTGCGCCGAGGGCAACGATAATCTCGGGGCGCACCACGGAGATCTGGCGCATGAGGAACGGGCCGCAAACGTCGCATTCATCGCGCTCGGGAGTGCGGTTCTGCGGAGGGCGGCACTTCACGACGTTGCCGATGTAAACGTCTTCGCGGCGGATTCCCATGGCGTTGATCATGTTGTTGAGCAACTGTCCGGCGCGTCCGACGAAGGGCTCACCTTGAGCGTCTTCATCGGCGCCGGGGCCTTCTCCTACGAACATGATGCGGGCGTGGGGATCTCCCACACCGAAGACGATGTTGGTGCGTTGCTGACTGAGCTTGCAACGGGTGCAGTCGCCGAGATCTTCGCGAATCACGCGCAGTGAGGCGGGTTTGTCTGCGAGGATGGCGGCAAGTTGTGCGGGATCAACGGCGGGCTCAGGCGCAGCGACCAGGGGTGTGGGGAGGTCCGTGATGACCGCAAGTTCTTCACGCTCGATGGTGGTGCCGAAGGTCATGCCCTCAGGCACTTCGCACCGGTAAAGATCGTAGATGCCGAGATCGCGGTAATAGCGAATCGTATCCGCAACCGCTTTCCGGCTTTGCTCATCCAGAACTTTTGCCATGCTTATGCGGTCACCTTTGGAGTCAGTTGGGCGGCGCGCAATTTGACGATTGCGTCGAGAATGCGGCCGGCCATCTCCTGCTTGGTCATCTCGGGAATGGAGATGGATTCGGTGGCAGTGATGATCTCGCCGGCGTTACGCTCAGAGCCGAAGCCGATGCCGGGCCGGGAGACGTCGTTGAGGACAATGGCATCGAGATGCTTGCGCTCAAGTTTGCGGCGCGCGTTCTCCTCCAGGTTTTGCGTCTCGGCAGCAAAGCCGATGAGCAATTGCCCGGGGGCGCGAGCGGAGCCGAGTTCGGCGAGGATATCCGCAGTGGGCTGGAGCTCAAGATGCAGTGCGCCTTCGCGCTTGATCTTCTGCGCGGCAGGATTAGCGGGTGCGAAGTCAGAGACAGCGGCAGTCATGATGGTAATGCTGGCGTGTCCAAAACGCGCGAGAAGGGCCTGCCGCATCTGGGCGCTGGTCTCGACCTGGACGAACTCTTCCACCGGTGGAGGTGTGAGTGTGGTTGGACCGCTGACGAGGGTGACAAGAGCGCCGCGACGCAGGGCGGCTTCTGCAACAGCGTAGCCCATCTTTCCGCTGGAGCGATTACCAAGAAAGCGCACGGGATCGATCGGTTCATAGGTCGGTCCGGCGGAGATCAGAATGTGCTCGCCTTTGAGGTCCCGGGATTGCGCGAGGCGCGCGAGAAGGGCCTCGACGATGGTCTCGGTACCGGCAAGACGGCCTTCGCCGGTCATGCCGCAGGCCAGGTAGCCTTCCTCCGGTTCGACGATGGTAACGCCTCGCTGGCGCAGCAACTGGAGGTTAGACTGTGTCGCCGGATGCCGCCACATGTTGACGTTCATCGCAGGAGCAACGACAACGGGCGCAGTGGTGGCGAGGTAGAGAGTGGAAAGGAAATCCTCCGAAAGGCCCTGGGCAAAGCGCGCGAGGGTAGCAGCGGTGGCCGGGGCGACGAGCAGCGCATCAATGGACTGGGCCACGCCGATGTGCTCCACCGAAGAGTCAAGGGTGGAGTTGGAGTCGCGCTGCGAGAACATTTCGGTGATCACTTTTTCGCCGGTAAGCGCGGCAAACGTCAGGGGGCGGACGAACTCCTGCGCGGAGGCGGTCATGACGACCTGCACGCGGACGCCACGATCCTGCAAGCGACGCGCGATCTCAGCTGCCTTGTATGCGGCGATTCCGCCCGTAACTCCCAGTGCGATTCTCATAAAGCCGGTCTTCCGTAGGATTCGATGCGGCCAATCGCACGAACGATTGCGCCAGACGCTTCCGGCGCAATTGTTCTGCCAATTTCGGCTCGCGGGTGAACTATGCGTCGCTCTCGGGAAGCGCGTCTGCCACCAAAGGCGTGGTTTCCCACTTGACTTTATCAGCCATGAGTTCCAGCGCTGCAATGCGGCATGGCTTGGTGGAATCCGTCGCGATGAGCGGGCTGGCGCCGGACTGCAACTGGCGGGCGCGGCGTGCCGCCACCAGGATATATCGGTAATTGCTGTCGAATCCGCTGTAGAGATCCACTTTGTGCCCCCTGTGAATTACACGGTAGTCTTTCGAAAGCTATCCAGAATTGGGCCCAGGCTTGGTTTGACGTTCTCCAGCCGACGACTCCGCGCAAGTTCTGCGAGCATATGCTCGTCGGCCCGCGTCGGGTAGCGACCTGCTGCTTTCAAACGCTCGGTGAGGATAATTGCCTTCAACGAGTCGATGGAATCTCCCAGTTGGTCGTTCACCAGAATGTAGTCGTATTCCTCGTATTTTTCAATCTCCCGGGTGGCGGTTTCCAGACGGCGCTGGATCACGGCTTCGTCGGTCATGCGTTCGGCGGAACTTCGCCGGCGCAATCGGTTCTCTAGTTCCTGCTTGTTTGGCGGGAGGATGAAGATACTGACAGCGTCTGGCAGGCTGACCTGGAGTTGCGAGGCGCCCTGGACGTCGATATCCAGCAACAGGTCATGGCCGCGCACAATGGCGTCATCGAGGAATTTCTTAGCCGTGCCGTAGTAGTTTCCAAAGACGTTGGCGTGCTCAAGAAACTCACCTTTGGCAATCATGCGCTCGAAGACTTCGCGGCTGGTGTAGTAGTACTCACGGCCGTCTTCTTCGCTGCCGCGCGGAGACCGGGTGGTATAGGAGACGGAGAACTCCAGGCGATCCACCAGGCTCTTGATCGCATTGACCAGCGTTGATTTTCCGCTGCCCGACGGGGCTGAGATAATGAATACCTGAGTCATTCGACGTTTTGCACCTGTTCCCGTGATTTTTCAATATCGCTCTTCAGTGCCAGGCCAAGCTCGGTGATTCGCGTGGCGTCTCCCGCCAGGCCGGTGGTTTTGGAGAGCATGGTGTTGGCTTCGCGGTTCATCTCCTGCAGCAGGAAGTCGAGTTTCTTGCCGACATCCTCGCCCTCTTGAAGCAAGCCGCGGAAGTGCTTGATGTGCGTCAACAGGCGGACGATCTCCTCCTGCACGTCGCTGCGTTCGGCGAGCATGGCTGCCTCTTGCAGGATGCGGTCGGGATCGGCTTGCCCCTCGAGCAACTCGGCCATGCGCGCGCGTATGCGCTCCAGATGGGCTTGCAAGACGGCTCCACGCAGGGTTTCCACCTGGGCGGTGTTGCGTTCGAGTTGGTCCATGCGGGATTCGAGTTCGACGCGGGTGTGGTCACCCTCCAGACGGCGATTGGCGTTGAGCTGATCGATCAGTTCGGCGGCGGCGGCATGCAGGGTGGCTTGCAGTTCGGCCTCTTCGGGCATTTCGCTGGATGCGGAGAGCACCCCGTTGATGCGAAAGACGGCGTTGAGATCGAGTTCACCATGGAGATCCAGTTCGTCTGACAGTTCGCGGAATGCCTTGACGTAGCCGGTGACCAGTTCGCGGTTGACACTGATGCCGGAGGCTCCGGCGTATTCCAGAGTGAGCGTGAGTTCCACGTGGCCACGGTGCATCTTCTCCTTGAACAGCTTGCGTAACTGCTGCTCGAAAAGCTCGGAGCGTCCGGGCAACCGGAGGTGAAGATCGAGGAAACGATGGTTCACCGACTTGGCGGCGAAGGTGTATGCGGTTCTTCCGTGCTGTCCCTTGATCTGGGCAAAGCCGGTCATGGAGCGGATAGACATGGCTACTCTCCGCCTCCTTCCACGGGAGCACCCTGGCGGGGCGCGTCGATATCTACAAACTGCAGGTCGTACAGGCGACGATAGGTCCCCAGGCGCGTGAGCAGATCGTCATGCGGCCCTTCGTCGGCGATGGTGCCATTCTCCAGCACAATGATGCGGTCCGCGCGGCGCACGGTGGAAAGGCGATGAGCGATGACAAACACGGTGCGTCCGGTCATCAGGTTCTGCAATGCGGTCTGCACCAGCGCTTCGCTTTCCGAGTCGAGGGCTGAGGTTGCTTCATCAAGAATCAGCACTGGCGCGTTCTTGAGCAAGGCGCGGGCGATGCTGAGGCGCTGGCGTTCGCCGCCGGAGAGACGGAAGCCGCGCTCGCCGATGACCGTCTCGTAGCCCTCGGGCATTCGCATGATGAAATCATGAGCAAGGGCAGCGCTGGCGGCGCGCTCTACTTCCTGCTGCGAGACGCTGGGCTGGCCATAGGCGATGTTGTTGCGCACCGTGTCATTGAAGAGCATAGTCTCCTGCGCGACGATGCCGATCTGTCCGCGCAGGGAGGAGAGCGAGAGGTCGCGGATGTCCAGGCCGTCGATCAGGATGCGTCCCCCGGTCACGTCAAAGAAGCGCGGGATGAGGTGCACCATGGTGGACTTGCCGGCGCCGCTGCCTCCCACAATTGCCAGCAGTTCGCCGGCCTTGACTTCCAGATTGATGCCCTTCAGCACCTCGCGCGAATCGTCCCCGTCGTTGTAGGCAAAATGCACATTCTCAAATCTGATAGAGCCATGGAATGCGGGCAGCTTGCGGGGAATCGTCTTCTCCCGCACCTCGTCCTTCGCGTCCATGAATTTAAATACTGATTCGGAGGCTCCGAGGGCCTGCTGGAAATTGTTGTAGAACGACGCGAACTTGCGCACCGGTTGATAGACCATCATGGTGGCCGTGATGAATACCACGAATCCGCCCATGCTCATTGTGCCGTGATTGATGGCGTCTCGCCCGAGTTTGAGGAGCAGGGCGATTGCCACCGCTCCCAGCAAATCCATCAGCGGAGAGCTGAGGGCAAGCGCGATCACCGAGCGCATGTTTGCAGAGAACAACCGCTTGGCCGCGGCTTTGAAGCGCATCGTCTCCCACAGTTCCATGCTGAAGGCTTTGACAATGCGATTTCCGGTGATGGTCTCATGCAGGATGTTCTGAATTTCGGCAAGTTTATCCTGGCCACGGCGGGTGGTGCTGCGCACCTGGCGTCCGATCTTGCGCGAACTAAAGATGATGACCGGAACAAAGAGGAGCAGAATCCATGCCAGCTTTCCACCTACCGAGATCACGAGGGCGATCAGGAAAAGGAAGGTAAAGAACTGCTGCAGAAACTCTGCCAGCACGCTCGACATCGCAAACTGCACCTTGTCAATGTCATTGATGATCGCCGACACCAGGGTACCGGTTGGGTGCTTCTGAAAGAACGCCGCAGACCGCCGCAGCACGCTGCCATAGATCTCATTGCGCAGATCGGTGACCAAGCCAAAGCCAGCGTAGTTCACGAGGTAGGTACCGAAGTAATCGAAGATGCCCTTTAAGAAAACCGAAGCGACCAGTGCGAAGGCAACCACGGTCCAGGGATTGTGAAAGTGGCTGGGGACAATACGTTCCAGGTAAATCGTCTGCCCACTTCCAGGAATCGTAACCAGCGCCATGGACCGGCCCGGCATCTCCGGCGTCCACACCCGGTCGAGTATGGGACGAACCAGCGCAACACGAAATGCTTCCAGCAGCCCCACGAGGGCAAACAAAAGTACACTGACGATTAACTGCGGCCAATAGGGCCGGACGTACCACATCAGTCGAATCAGTCGGCGCATGAACTACTCATGGGATGGCTGGCCACCCGGGATGGAAGATTGGGGTTCAAGTTTTGATTCTACTGGAAGCAGGGATACGAAAACAGGCCACCAGCGATTACCGATGGCCAAAATTCAATCCCGGGATAGACAGAATGGGCGCTCTATCGGGGGCTGTCACGATGCTCGACCTTGACGCGATATCCGGCCTTGATGAGCCGCTTCTTGATCTCCTCAGCCATAAAGACCGAGCGGTGCTGGCCGCCGGTGCAGCCAAAGCCGATGGTCAGGTAACTCTTCCCTTCCGCAACGTAATGTGGCAGCAGGAACAGGAGCATGTCCATCACCTTGGCGATGAACTCCTGCGTCTGCGGGAAAGAACGGATGTACTTTGCCACCTGCGGATGCTTGCCGGTATAGGGACGGAATTCCGGGATGAAGTGGGGATTTGGCAGAAAGCGCACGTCAAAGACAAGGTCCGCGCTCTCCGGGACACCGTTTTTGAAGCCGAAGCTGAGGGTCGAAACAAGGAGCGGTTGGCGTTCCTCCCCGGCACTCTTGAAGAGCTCTACGAGATGGGTCCGCAGTTCGTGAACGTTGAATTTGGATGTGTCGATCTCCAGATCGGCGATGTTGCGGATCTGCTCCAGACGGCGGCGCTCGCTGGTGATGGAGGTCGGCACCGAAGAAGCTGATCCGAGCGGATGCGGGCGGCGGGTTTCGCTGAACCGGCGCACCAGAACTTTGTCGCTGGTGTCCAGGTAGATCAGGGTTACATCGAGCCGCTTCTTCAAATCGGCGATAATAGCCGGGAGTTGCTCCAACCGGCTTCCTTCACGGATATCGACAACGATGGCGGCGTTCTTGTTGTCGCGCGTGTCCTGGATGAGCTGGGCGAAGCTGGGAATCAACTCTGCAGGAAGATTATCCACGCAGTAGTAGCCCATATCCTCAAAAACCTTCAGCGCCGTGATTTTTCCAGAGCCGCTCAACCCAGTGATCATCACCAGCTTGGCCCGAGGAGCCGCGGTCTTGCGCTCCAACTCCAATTCTGGATGCAGGGGTTCAGGCACTTTGCTGGAAGCGGCTTTCTTAGGCTTACGGGGCATGTGAGTAATTTAACAGCAGAATACAGCCGGTGAAAGTGGCAACCCGCGCTCCAGAACAAGCCGACGACTGCTGCGATGGGGAGCGCGGACGTCAGGCGCCCTGCCCTTCGCCATGGAAGAGCAAGGCGCGCACGCTCAAATTATGGGACTTCAATCAGTTCAAGCTTGCCATCCTTGCGGCGATGCAGCACGCGCACGATGCCCTTCTTATCCCGGAAGATGAATACGCCCCGGTCCCGGAATTCACACTCCTTCACCGCTTCCTCGATGGTCATGGGCTGGATCGCCACGGATTCCTGGCTCCTCACCAGGTGGGCTTCGGTCATCTTCGGCTTGGCCGGGAATTTATGCACCACCACCGGAACTGCGGTGACGCCTTTGGCACCGACCGCGACGGGCGGTTCCGGCTCGGGAGCCTCGCGCTTCCAAGTTGCCTTTACAGCCCGCTTCACGTCGCGCTTGCGGGTGTTCAGCTTGAGCGCCTGCTTCTCAATATGGCCAAGAGCCTCGTCGATGGCGACGAGAACATCCGTGGCTTCCCCGTGCCCAACCAGCGTCTTTGTCCGCCGCGTCACTGTGATCTCGGCGATGCGGCGCTGCTTTTCCGCTGTGAGAATGACCTTGCTGCTGCAGTTTTCGCCCACTATCTTTACAAGCTTCGCCAGTCCAGCTTCCACTTCCTTGCGAATCTTGGGAGTGATGTCGAATTGCCTACCGGTGTAATCCACGTTCATTCGATTTCTCCTCCTTGGACCTTTCCACCGCTTTCCTGCGCCGGGATCGAATACATTCCCGAACTAAAAACCAGCCCACGGAAAAAGTACCGTGGGCGTTTGGTTATATCAGATGTGGAGAAGCACTGCCAGTGTTAGGAGCCTGCAAAAGCAAGGAAATTATTTCTTGGTACGCCTTTGGTGGGTCGAGGGAATTTTCATGTCCTCGCGGTACTTTGCCACCGTACGGCGCGTAACCTGGATTCCCTGCGACTGCAGAATGCGCGTGATCTGCTCGTCGGTGAGCGGACGGGAGGGATCCTCCTCTTCGATCAGCTTCTTGACGCGGCGCTTGAGAATCAGCAAGGAGGTAGCTCCGCCCTCAGGTCCGTTGACGCTCTCGCTGAAGAAATAACGCAACTCGAATACGCCCTGCGGAGTGTGCGCGTACTTGCTCGCGACCGCGCGGCTGACCGTGGAGGGATGCACTCCAATTTCTTCAGCCACTTCCTTAATCATCATGGGCTTCAGGTAATCGATGCCGAAATCGAGAAACTCTGCCTGACGTCCGATGATGGCATAGCAGACCTTGAGGATTGTCTGCTTGCGCTGCTCAATGTTCTTGATGAGCTGGATGGCGGACTTGTAGCGCTCCTTCACATAGGTGCGCACATCCTTCTCATTGCCATCCTTGCTCAGCAACTTCTTGTATGTAGGATTAAGACGGAGCTGCGGCAGGTCATCGTCGTTCATGACGACCAGGTACTCGTCACCCTGCTTGATGATGGCGACGTCGGGCTCAATGAGGCGGGTTTCAGGAATGTTGTAGCGCAGACCGGGCTTCGGGTCCAGCGTACGGATCAGGGCCACGCAGCGTTCGACCCTCTCCATGCTCTTGCTCATCGCCCTGCCAATTTCGCGAATCTGTTTATTCTGCAGCAGGTGGAGGTGCTTGTCCGCGATGACCATGGCATCTTCCAACAGCTCCGGCATGTCCGGCTCTCCGCCCCGGTCGTCATGCACGCGCATCAGGTCTTTCAGCTGGGCAAGCAGGCACTCACGCAGGTCGCGCGCAGCTACGCCCACCGGATCCATCTGGCGGACGATTTCGATCGCCTCGTGCAGAGCATCGCGGCCGAACAGCGGCTTGGAAGGGGACTCAGGCTTGGCAGTCAGCTTGGGAGATACAACTGATTGTCCTCCGTCTGCGGTTAACTCCTGCTCCAGCTTGGCTCCGCCGTCCAGAACGCTCAGCGAGCCCGCGGCGAGTTCCAGCAACTCCTCATCGCTTGCCAGAAGGTAGCCGTCGTCACTCAGATTGCCAATGATCAGCTCGGCAGCGGCAAGCACATCGTCTTTCACGTGCATGGCGCCAAGCTGCCACATCAGGTGATCGGTCAGCGTTGTAGGCTTGGAAAGAAAATTCTCAAACGACGGCTTTTCAATCGATTCAATCTCTGTATTGCTGCGATACCCTGGGTCCAGATAGTCGTTGAAGAACGATCCAAAATCGACTTCCTCAAACGGATCGCGTTCTTCCGGAGTTGTCTTGGGCTCCTCGGCAGTAGCGGCGGCGCTATCACGCTCGCGCTGCTCTTCGCGGGCCGCAATCTCGTCAATCGTCGGCACGGTCTCCAGGTACTCATCAAGTACGGGGTTCTCAACCATCTCTTCGTTGATCATGTCCTTGAGTTCGAGCTTATTGAGCGCGAGGACGCTGACCATCTGCACCAATCCTGGAGTAAGGATCTGGCGCTGCGTGACTTTGAGATTCAGCTTTGTTTGCAGAGATACCATGCACCAACAAAAGGGGGAGATTTCCCAAACTGATTCTAAACTAGAAAGATGCGTTCTACATTACGGTTCGGCAGCCAAAATGCAGATGAAGAGGATTTGGCCCTGAGCGGGACTACACCAAGGTAAAACTTTCCCCAAGATAAACTCTCTTAACCTCTGGATCGTTGCCGAGTTGCTCTGGAGTACCGGCCCGGAAGATGCGACCCTCATTGATAATGTAGGCGCGATCGGTCACTGAGAGCGTCTCCCGGACATTGTGGTCCGTGATGAGAACCCCGATTCCACTCTCTTTCAAGGCAAAGATGATCTTCTGAAGATCGAGCACGGCAATTGGGTCAATGCCGCTGAAAGGCTCATCCAGCAGAATGAACGTTGGATTGATGCAGAGCGCACGGGCAATCTCCACCCTGCGGCGCTCACCTCCGCTCAGGGCGTAGCCCTTGTTCTTGCGTATATGGGCCAGCCCAAGCTGGTCGAGGAGACTTTCCATCTTGCCGCGCCGCTCCTGCCAGGTGGAACTCTGCGTCTCCAGAACGGCGAGGATGTTTTCCTCCACGCTCAACTTTCGGAAAACCGAAGCCTCCTGCGGAAGATAGCTGATGCCGTAGTTGCGTGCGCGCAGATACATCGGGACATCTGTAATGTCCGAATCGCCGATCATGACCCGTCCAGTGTCGGGAGGAATCAGTCCAACGATCATGTAGAAACTGGTGGTTTTCCCGGCGCCGTTCGGCCCGAGCAGTCCTACCACTTCGCCGCGGTTGACCGTAAGCGAAACGCCATTGACTACGCGGCGACCGCGATACGTTTTGCCGATCTCTTCGGTGGAAAGCGTCTGCATCAGTGGGAAACGTGGGTGCGCGTTACGGCTCGCGAGGAGCCGTTACCCTCGACGACCACCCTATCATCGTGGCTGTAGAAGGTCAACGAATCGCCATGAACGGTGCCGTTTACGGGATCGCTGAGCACAGGGTAGGCTCCGGTCATAACAAAGCTCCCGTTTGCGGCGGTATAGACGAGCCTGTCGCCTTCGGCGCGGCGCTCCTGCTGCTGCACCAGGACGTGTGTGCCGGCGATGATGTGGTCCAACTGGCTCGGGCCGGTACTGCGTGAGGCGCTCGCGGCGTTCAAGAACACATCGACATGATCGGCGGTCATTACCACCTCTTCTCCGCGCACGATAACTCCGCCAGAGTAGCGAGCCTGTCGCTCGCTGTCAGCGTAGCTCAACCGGGGTGCGGTGACGAGCATGGTTGTGGCTTTGCCTTTCCTGTCCACCTGGAGAAAGACGCTGCTGACCGGACGCTTGTGGTCTCCCTGGGCAACAATGGTGCGGGCCAGTTGATCGAAATCGATGGTCTGCGCCTCAACGATGTTCGATCCCTGCCAGAGCCGCGCATCGCCGCTGTAGTGTGCAAGCCCGGATAGCTGCTTGGCATTCATCGTGTGGGCGGTGACGTGAACCGGGTCGGAGGTCGCCAGCAATGCCCCGTTGGGCTGCAGCTTCAATTCGCTGTAAGTGGTTTTGACGTTGCCCTGGGCAAACGCCTCTCCGCCGCGCCTCAGCAACCGAATGCTGTCGGCTGTCACGGTCATGCCTCCATCGACAACCCGGGGACTTCCCTGAAGGGTGAGCGCGTCATCCTGCGGAGAGTAACTTGCTCGATCTGCAACGCTGGTGCGCCCGCCGGGCTCATTCTTGGAACTCTGGCCTTCCTTGAAGCGGAAGTTGCCCTCCTGCACCAGGCGCGAAATCTCCCCGGCAGGGGTGAATTGGGCGACCATCGTGTCACTGGTGCTGAACTTGTCAGGCTGTCCGGGAACGTGACTGATGACTCGTACCGCGCCAAGTCCGTGTACGGTACGGAGATGGTTTTGCTCGCCAAAATCGGCCGTGAACCGTTGCGCATCAACCGTTGTCTGCTCGCCAGCGCTCTTGGGTCCAATGGCGTCCATGACGAGTTGGCCCGGCCCCTGGGTCTGCGCGGAGGTCAACAGCTTTCTCTCGTCCATGGCAAAAGTTATGGCGTCAGAACTCACGGTATAGCTCTGGGGATTCTTGACGTTCTCGCGCGGGGATTGGCGGAAGGTCGTTCCCTGGCGGGCAAAAATGGTCTGCAGACGGGTCGAAGTGCTGCCTGAACGGCTGGTGCCGCTGGAAACAAAACTCATCAGGAGCTCGCCGGAGTGGCCGTTGGCAGACTGCCTGGATGACTCAAAGTCAACCCCGCCCAAAAACAGTACCGAGTTCACTTCATTCTTCGCGCCCAACTTCAGCTCAGCTCGCGGCGAATGCACTTGCATTCCGCTGGCATCTGTAACCCGGACATTCCCCTTGGCCCAGATGTGCTGCACGGAGTTATCTTCCCCCAGATCCACGATCGTGTGATCTGCAAGCAGCTTGCGCTCTCTGCTCTCCACCTGCACAGATTCCAGCGTGAGCACTCGCGGTTCCTTGGTAATGGCTCCGCTCACCGCGTGAATGTGCGTTGGATCGGCGCCTTCTGATTGAATGTCAACGGCGGAATGCAGCGTCAATTCGTTCAGCTTGGAATCATACGTTGCGCCCCGAGCTGTTCCGGCGGCCTGCGGCACCCGGAACTCAATGATGCCTTCTGTCTCTGCGAGGCCCGTCTTCTGGCTGAAGGTCAACCCCTCGGTGCGCAGGTGGATGGGGTTCTGCATCTCGCGCGGAGGCGACTGGTCGCTCAGTTTCCGGCCCTCCGTGTTCCCCTCCAAGTCAATGTGAACCTCGCCTTTTGCAACGACGGTCCCCGCCTGCGGATCGTACTCAAAATCGTTGCCATAAATCTGGTCGTAGCGATCCGATTTACGTCCATAAACGATGATATTCACTTCGTGCAGTTGAGCATGTCCACCCTGCTTGAACTGGGTGGCCTTGGAAGCATGGATGGTGAAAAGCGTGCGCCCGCCTTCGCTCTTGGAGAGCGAAAAACCTTCTGTCGTCTGTTGAATGTCGATGCCAACACGGGCGGGCAGATTCTTGAGGGCGAGTCGCAGCTGGTATCGTGCGTAGAAATAAAAGCCCGCAACGATCACCACGATAGCCAAGGCCATCACGGCAAACCAGGTTCGCAGGCGAGGAATCGATACGGGCATTGCCTAACCAGTGTACGCGAGCGCCCGGCGGACCGGCCAATCCCCGATTACGAATTCGCGCACATAGCAGATCAAATCGAGTTCGAGACTGCCGAACTCACCTCTCCCGCTGCGCGCCTGTAGTCTGCAAGCACAAGTTGCAAGCCGCCGCCGAAATCAGGATGCGTGTTCTGCTCGATTCGGAACATCACATCCAGAGCGTCACCCCCGGCGAGAGGTTCCGTCAGAAGACGGTGAGCCATGCGCCAGCCGAGGGCATCCAGGCTTCGGGCAAGGGTCGCAGGCTGTGCCTTTGCATAGCGCCGCAGCTTCAGCTTCAGGTGTTTTTCGCGCATCACCTTGGGCTCACCCATCATCTCCACACCCCGCGCCACAAACAGCGGTTCGGGATTTCCCATCCCAAACGGTTGCAGTGCTCGCATCTGCTCCCAGAACGTCGGAGTGATCTGCTCCATCGTGAGTTCGCCGTCAAACTCCATTACCGGCGTCAACTCCTCGGCAGAGAGTTTCGCCATCGCGTATTCGTTGATCCGCCGGCGCAGTTCTGGAACATGTTCCGAGCGCATCGCAAATCCGACCGCGTGCGCATGGCCGCCAAAGCGGAGAAATAACTCCGGAGTGGACTCCAAGGCGTCCAGTAAATGAAATCCAGGAATTGACCGCCCCGAACCATGGGCCTCGTCGCCATCACGCGAAATCACCAGCGCGGGCCGGGCAAAACGATCCACCACCCTCGAGGCACAAATGCCAATGACTCCGCGATGCCAGCCTTCCCCGTCCACAACCAGGCAGGCACTTCTGCCGAGTTCTTCACTCCCTTCCACCTGGAGCAACACCGCTTCAGAAATTCGTTGTTCCTCCTGCTGACGCGCGGAATTCAGTTCGTTGAGTCGCAGCGCAAGTTCGCGGGCGCGTGCAGGCTCCTTCACGGTGAACAATTCCACTACATCCCTGGCCACATCCATTCGTCCCGCGGCGTTCATGCGCGGAGCGATACGGAAGGCCACCTCAGTCGTGCTGAGCGGGCGTCCGTGTTTGAGCTCGCAGACCTCCAGCAGTGCGCTGAGTCCCGGATTCACTACCTTGCGCAAGCCTTCCAGCCCAAGCGAGACAAAGACACGGTTTTCGCCAGTCAGGGGCACCGAGTCGGCGATCGTCGCAATCGCCACGACTTTCAGAAACGAAGGAACCAGCCGTGCGCGTCCTGCCCGCTCCAGTAAAGCCTGCGCAACCTTGAAAGCCACGCCGGCTCCGCACAAATGCTTGCATGGATATGAACAGTCGGACTGATTTGGATTGAGCACCGCAAGTGCCTTCGGTACGCCTTCTGACTGAGCTACCAGGTGGTGGTCGGTTACGATCAGGTCCACTCCAGCTCTTTCGGCTGTCTCGGCGGCGGCAAAGGCTCGAATCCCGGTGTCAACGCTGATAATCAGCCGAACCCCGCTGGCTGCGGCGCGTTCGATCACCTCGTCACGCATTCCGTAGCCTTCCAGCAACCTGTGTGGGACGTGGAAGTCGCATTGCCCACCCAGAAGTTCAATTGCTGTCTTCAGGATGACTGTCGCCATCGTTCCGTCCACGTCATAGTCGCCGTAGATCAGGATCGGCTCGCGCTTTGCAATCGCGTGTTCCAGCCGCGCAACGGCCTTCGCCATGCCGAGCATTTCAAACGGATCGTGCAGTTGGTCGAGTGAAGGATGAAGATAACGGTGGGCTTGCTCTACGGATGTGACGCCACGCGCCACCAGCAACTCGGCGACGATTTCAGAAATGTCCATGGCTGCGGACAGCATCCGCGCAGTGGTTGAGGAACTCCGGCCATCCACGCTTTCCCACGTCCGGCGATCCCAGCGCACGTTCAGCGCTCGTCCTCGTCAGAACCATCCGTGGAGCCGTCGATCATAATGCCGCCGAGGTCGTCCGCCATCTCCTGCAAGGCCTTGTAGCCTTCATACCACTCGGTGGAGAGTTCGCACAGAAACATGACGCCCTGGTAGGGGAAGCCCAGTTGAATGAACCCGATACGCCCGAAGTAAGAGCGCAACTGGCGGGCAGTTTCCATGTCTTCTTCACGGCTGAAGCTGGAACGGCGAAGCTCTGACAGCAGGAAGTCCACGTCATCGGCCTCAAGTTGCACCGAGTTCATGGTTAGAAAAGGCGCCCCAGAGGCGCGAGCCAGTTCAACAAAATCTTTCCAACTCTCGGTGACGTCATCGCCGTCCCAGAGCACACTAGGCATCTCATCCGGAATGTATCCGTGGAAACGCCGCAGCCCCAACCCCTGGGTGAAGGCGTGCATATCATCGTGAATACTGGAAAGGTCTTCTAGCATCGCTCTGCTTTTCTAACAAATGGATGTGATTGCTGCAAGTTACCCTCAACTCGGACGTCCGACTATCATACTCCCACGTGGCCCGGCCTGCTTTCGCGGAATTTTGACTTTCCAGCACTGTATCTTCAATGCATCCACCGCACCTTATCAACTCACACCCTGGTTCCACAGTTGGTGCGACCACCCAGCCATGCGCATACGGTACTCCGGTAATGCCCGCGGGCGCTCACTTCATTGACGGCCCAGCACTAAAGTCATAGGTTTTAGACAGAAACACATTTCCGGGATGAGGTTCGGGCGTGCCAATACCAAAGAAAGCCGAGCAACGGCATGCAGGATTTTCCATTCTGGAATTACTCATCGTTGTCGGCATCATCATCATTGTGGCCGCAATCGCAATTCCAAGTCTGCTCCGCGCCCGCGCCGCCGCCAATGAAGCATCGGCCGTGCAATCACTGCGAGCCATCAACTCCGCCCAGATCGGCTACTTGCAGGTCTATCCGGACCTGGGAACCTACGCGTGCCAGTTGAGCTTTCTGGGCCCACCGCTGGGCAGCACGCCGGTCAACTCCACGGCGGCCGATCTCATCGATGAGCAACTCTCCGGCGGCATCAAGAGTGGCTACAACTTCTATATGAATTGCACTCCGCCGGCAAATGACGGAAGCACAGGCTATGAAGTCAAGAGTGCGCCCCTCGGCGAGGTCATCACCGGCACCACTTGTGGCACCGACAATGGCCGTTGTTTTTACACCAGCTACCACGGCACCCTTTACATTCTAAAAGGCTCAGGCAGTTCCTACGGCACAGCATTCAACCTTGTCCCGTTGTCGTAGCTGGACCGCTGCTCACGCGCCATGGGCTCACTGTGCTAAAATTTGGTGTTTGTAGCGCCAGATCCGACACACACATCATGCTCTTTTCGAAAGAATACGTGGGCTACCTGGCCCGGCAAGTCGTCAAACGGCTGCAAGACAACCACTTTATCCAAACGCACGAGCTCGAGAAGGTTATCGAGCGCGTCCAGAGCTCAATGGTCGAGGAACTCAGCCTTGAGGACCGCATCAACGATGAGGTCCGCGTGATTCTAGAGGCTTACTCGGACGAGATGCGTAACCGCGGCGCGAATTACCAGGAAATGTTCAAGCGGGTGAAGAACGAACTGGTGCGCAAGTACAAGGCGGTGTTATGAGACTGTCTCGCGAAAAACTCAACAAGATGGCATCTTCCTCCACCGAACAACTGGCTGGACTGAAGAACGTCGATTTTCTAGAAGGCTACGACGACATCCGTCAGGAAGTGCGCCGGATCCTGGAAGAATTGCTCGCTAACGAGGACAAACTCGATAAGGCGGCACGGCTCAAGATCGAGAGCCAACGCCGCATTATCCCTGAAGGCACGCCCGAGTGGAACATCCTCTATCACAAGTACTACAACGAGGAAGTGAAGAAGCTGGGGATCTAGGCCACAATTTATTGTCACGGCCCCGCGTGTTGCGGGGCTTTTGTCTGCTTTCGTGAACCCATACCACGGTGTGCACTTTCAATATCTCCTGAATTGGAGACCGTATGACATCGCTCGCGAAATTCGTGAAACAGTGGGCGCTCGATGAAGGCTTCGCGCTTGCGGGCATCGCTCCGTCCACCCCGCTGCGCGAACTGGAATACTTCCCAGCCTGGATCGATGCCGGGTTCCATGGGGAGATGGATTACCTGGCCAGGACCAACGAAGTGGGAAAGCTGCGTCGAGCGGCCCTGGAAAACGTCGCTCCGTGGGCACGCTCGGTTGTGGTCTGCGCCACCAATTACAACTCGGATGCGCCCTACTCCACGCAGGAAAGCGATCGCTCCCGGGGATGGATTTCGCGCTACGCATTCGTCGAGGCGGACTATCACGACCTGCTGCTGAAGCGGCTGCGCCGGGTGGAGCAACGCATGGTGGAACACGTCGTCAGCGAAGGCCGCCCCGCCCCTAGAACCTGGTGTTATGTGGATACCGGCCCGGTTGTGGAACGCGTTCTTGCGCAGCACTCCGGCGTCGGGTGGACGGGCAAGAACGCCTGCATCCTCAACCAGAAGCTCGGCTCGTGGCTCTTTCTGGGAGTAATTCTGAGCGAATATGCGCTGCCGCCTGATCTTCCGGCGGCAGACTGCTGCGGCTCCTGCACCCGCTGCCTGGACGCTTGTCCAACGCAGGCATTCATTGCGCCACGCGAGCTCGACGCCACGCGATGCATCTCCTATCTCACGATTGAAAAGAGAACTGCGGTTCCAGAGGAACTCCGCGGAAATATGGGAAGGCATCTGTTCGGTTGCGACATCTGCCAGGATGTGTGCCCTTGGAATCGCCGCGCACCTGTCTCGCACGATCCAGCCTTCGCCGCCCGTCTTGAACTCGTAAATCCTCCCCTGGAGTGGATTGCCGGATTGACGCCGGAAGAGTTCCGGAAGCTCTTCCACAACTCACCCATAAAACGCGCTAAACTCAGTGGAATATTGCGCAACGCCGCCATCGCCATGGGAAACAGCGGAGACCGGAAATTTCTGCCGCACCTGCGCAATCTGGAGAACCACGAGAACCCGGCGGTGGCGGAACATGCGCGCTGGTCGATTGCCAAGCTGGAGATGATGCCGGATGCCGACCCCAACACGTGACCGGTCCTCGATCTACGCCAGTCGGCTGTTCTCGCGCCGCGCATTGGATCAGCGCGCCCGGCTGATCGCACGGTTCGCGACGGGAGAGCGCGTCGTAGTGCATGCCCGTACCTGCGATATATCTCACAGCGGAGCCGGACTTACCCTGACCCGTGAATTGCCCGCCGGCACCGAGGTGACACTCTGGCTGCGGCTGCCCGGCAACGGCAACCTCTGCTTGCAAGCGGTGATTGCACGGCGCGCGGGTTTCCATGCTGGAATACGCTTTGTAGAGACCAGCGCCGAGCAGCGCCTGCTGCTTGCCGAACTCTGCTCGGCTTGAGAGGGCGTCGTCGCATCCAAATGATCTGAGCCGGCCCTGACCGGCCCCCGCGGAGGAGTCTTCCATGAGAGCGCGATGGCTGTTCCTTGCAACTCTGGTGTTGTGGGTCTCGTCGTCGGCTGAGGCACAGCAGTGGTTCTCCGTGCAAACCGAGCATCTCATCAGCTACTCTGACGGAAATGATGGGGGTGCACGCGAAGCCGCACTGCGCAGCGAACGACAGATCGCCGCCTTCGGCGCAATTTTTCACAAAAAGGAGATTCGCTTCTCCACGCCAATCAGGGTCCTGGCTTCACAAACACTGCGGAGAGACAACGCCTTGGTTCGCACGCCAGCCGCGAACTTCATCACCGCTGACCTGGCAAGCCCTGAGTCCTGGCAGCGTGCCGCACGCGCCATCGCAATCCTCACACTGGAAGACAACTATCCGCGCGCGCAGCCCTGGTTCGATTCAGGCATCGTCAACTATCTTTCCGGGACCCGCTTCAACGCCGACCAGATGGAATTGGGTGCGCTGCCACCCGGCCTGGTCCTGCCAAAGCCTGCGGAATGGATTCCAATGGAGAAGATCTTCACAACAGCAGACAGCTCCGGCCTTCCACCGGCGCAGCGCGAAATTTTCGAAGCAGAATCCTGGGCGGCAATGCGCTGGATCATAGAAAACAGCCGCCTGGCGCAGGCGGGGCTATATCTGGATGCTGTGCAGTCGAAAGGATCCTCGCCCGAACGCGCGCTGGCGGATGCTTTTTCCATGAGCTTCGGCGATCTTGACCGCGAGATACGGGAATCGGCAGAAAAAATCACGCCTCGAGCCATGCCCGCTCCGCGTGTAGAGAACGGACTGTTCAAATCTCAGAAAGTGCCGGCTGTGGATTCCACTGTTCTTAAGGCAAATCTCACGCTGTTCGGCCCGGAAGCCGATCGTACGCTGAAAAACCTCGTCACCCTGATGAGAGAGAATCAGGAGAACGTGGCGGTGCATCGTGCGCTGGCGTGGGCTTTCCTGGTTCGTCAGGATCTGGACAATGCGGTGGAACACATCCGACGCGCCTTGGCCCTGGATGACTCCGATCCCGGAATGCACTATCTGTATGCGCGCTGGGTTAACCAGGGCGACGACGATAAGATCCGGATTCTCTCTGCCGAGCCGCGCATGGGCACGGAGTTGAAGGCAGCGCTGCAACGAGACCCTGGTTACGCCCCAGCGCTGGAACTACTGGGGCTGGCGCAGTTGAGCGGCGACTCGGTGAAGCCCGCGCTTGCAAGTCTCCAGCGCGCCACGACGCTGTGTCCACGCAACAGCCGCTACTACCTTAATCTGGCTCGCGCATACGAGGCGGCGGGAAACAGCGAGAACGCGAGAAACCTCCTGCTGTACGCACGTGGAGGCACGGACGCCGCGGTCACCGCCGATGCCGGAAGAATGCTCACCGAATTGGGCAAGCAGCAGAAGCGGCAGCAAGTGTGGCAGAGCATGGGACTGAATGCCGATCCCAACGCGAAGCACACCAAGTACGACAACCTTCAGGATGCAATTGAGGAGGATGAAAAGACCGAAGCCAAGGGCCGCAGCACAGATACCGCGCAGGATATGAGGAAAGTTGAATACCTGAAAGGACAAATCGTCCGCGTCGAGTGCTCTGCCTCGCCGGGCGCAACTCTGGTAGTGAGTTCATCCGGACAGACTTGGAAGATGATGGTGGCCGACCGCGAAAACACGGTCCTGCTTGGTGCAGAGCGTTTCGACTGTGGATGGCACAACATGCAGGTGGCCATCAATTTCAAGCGAGGCGGGAAGTTCGAGGGTGAAATAGTCTCGCTTGAGGTGAAGTGATCGGTGCGTGCGCCGGTGTGCAATAAAAAGGGCCCTTGGGGGAGAAGGGCCGTGTCTGCGAACATCGTCGCGGATTATCCACGACTCACGTTCTGAGCCTGCAATCCCTTCGGTCCTTTTACGCATTCGAACTCGACGCTTTCGCCTTCGTTCAGGGTGCGATACCCATTTTCCTGAATCACAGAGTAATGCACGAAGACATCCTCACCCGTGCTGCGCTGGATGAAGCCGTAACCTTTCGCGCCGTTGAACCACTTGACCGTGCCCTTCTCTTTCACGTCGTACTCCTTTCACATCCTGCGGAAAATTCAGTATTCAGAGTTGCGATACACAATAAATTGTTGAGCTTTCGCTACAGCCCGGAACCTGCCCATCCATGCAAATCCGGATTCCAGCATTCTTTCAACAACAACGCCATGGTCGCGTTGCGGAAAAGATGCTGGAATCCGGACTTGAATGCTGCGCTGACTGCCGACTGCACATCCACTCTTTCCTTCACTGCACCGCAACAGCTGCTTGCAGAACTAGAATTCAGCAAGCACCCGCAGGTTTATCTCAGCATCATCGGTATAGCAAGGAAATCTCGCGTGTTTCGAATCAGATAATCCGAAAATTGCACAGCAGCGACAAAAATATGTCCAATAGTTCACCATAGTCACAACTACCCGGCCAACTCAGGCGTTTCGCTTAGGATGATTCCGTTCCTGGAGCGAGGCAGTTTTCGCCTACAATGGACAAAGACATCATGATAAGCACTCAAACATCCACTGCCGCGGCCGCAGCCGCGGAGGCTGTCGTTTCTCAAAAGTCCGATCCGATACAACAACTGCGAAGCTCGATGCTGCAGACACTGCGGCGCAATGGCTGGGCGACGCTGAAATACCTGGGCACGACGGAAGTGCATACGTATGCATTTTCGGTGGCGGCGAATGCGATTCTGTCGTTTTTTCCGTCGGCGGTGCTGCTGCTTACGATCAGCCGCAGGGTATTCCATTCGCATGCGATGGTGGATGCGATCAAGCGGATGCTGGCTGCGTATCTGCCGAGCAACCAGGCGTTCATCGTGAGCACGGTGGATTCCATGGCGGCGACACACAAGATACAGCTGGTTTCGATCGTGATGTTGTTCATCAGTTGCACGGGCGTGTTTGAGCCGCTGGAAGTGGCACTGAACTCGGTGTGGGGCTTCAAGTCACGCAACTACCTGATGAACCAGGTTGTGTCACTGGGACTGGCGCTGTGCTGCGGCGTGCTGGCGCTGCTGAGCGTAGCGGGAACAGCGGGCGTGTGGGCTCCTGCGGCGCAGGCACAGGCGTGGCTGGGCGCGCACATCGGCACGGGGATGATCTACTCGCTGGTGGACCAGATCAATCTGACGATTCAGTACGTGGCGCTGAAGATATTTGGAATGATTGCGAGCGTGCTGATTTTTTTCCTGATTTATTGGCGGCTGCCAAATGGGAAAGTGGCGTACCGCGCGGTTTTGCCGGCGGCGATCATTACGGGGCTGGCGTGGGAAATTGCGAAGCTGATCTTTGTGGCGTGCCTGCCGCTGCTGGATTTTCATGAGGCTTACGGACCCTTCTATGTGTCTGTAACCCTGATTTTCTGGGCCTTTTTCTCAGGTCTGCTGCTGCTGGGAGGAGCGCATCTTTCGGCGCAGGACGAGAAGTCCGCGCAGAAGAAGTCGCTGATGACCCCGGAGCCGGACGTGGAAACAGTGATGGAGACGATTGCCCAATAAGGTAATCGTTGAAAACGCTGTCGTTAGATTCTGGTGAATGGTTGAGGCAGGTCAGGAACTATTGACTTAAATAACAACAGGCATCCACATTTTGGATGCCTGTTTTGTCAATGGTATGGTGCGACTACTCGACGGGCGGCGGAGCGTCGTGGGGATGCTTGTTGGGAGTTCCGATGAACCAGTCGGTCCAATCGGTAACGGTCTTCCACCAGAGCTGAGAGTTCTGCGGCTTGAGCACCCAGTGTCCCTCGTCGGGGAAGTAGAGCATGCGGCTGGGAACCCGGAGACGCTGGAGCGTGGTGAAGAGCTGGAAGCCCTCGCTGACATCGAGGCGGTAGTCGAGCTGGCCGTGAACCACAAGGGTGGGGGTTTTGAAGTTGACGGCGGCGAGAGCGGGCGACCAGCGGCGATAGAGGGGACGGTTGGACCAGGGTGTTCCGGTGAACTCCCACTCGTTGAACCAGAGTTCCTCGGTGGTTCCGTAGGCGGACTCGGGGTTGAACATGCCGTCATGGGAGACGATGCACTTGAAGCGGTCGCTGTGTCCGAGAATCCAGTTGGCCATGTAGCCGCCGTAGCTGGCACCGAGGGCGCACTCGCGGGTGGAGTCGATGAAGCTGTACTTGCGTTCGGCGTAGTCGAGGCCGAGCATGAGGTCATCAAAGGGCTTGCCGCCCCAGTCGCCATTGATGTCGTCAATGAACTGCTGGCCGTAGCCGGTGGAGCCGCGGGGATTGATCATGACGACGACGTAGCCGGAGGCGGCGAAGAGATTGGGATTCCAGCGGAAGCTCCAGTCGTCTCCCCATGCGCCCTGCGGGCCGCCGTGGATGAGGAACTTGACGGGGTATTTCTTCGAGGGGTCGAAGTATGGGGGCTTGAGGATGAAGCCCTCAACCTGCTTCTTCTCGGCTCCGGTGAACCAGAACCACTCGATGGGCTGCATCTGAATCTGGCTGAAGATGGCGTCGTTCACATGGGTGAGCTGGACGGCCCCGGTGGGCGGTGCGATGGCGTCGTCCTTTTCCGAATAGACAGCGCGCTGTGCCTTGAGGGTGGTCTTGTGGTGGCGCTTTCCGGTGGCCTGCTGCATGGGTAGCACGGGAGCAGTTGGGGCAGAGATGGTGAAGATCTCATTGGGGAAGCGGACGGAGTTGCGGGAGAAGACGATGGTTCGGCCATCGGAGGTCAGGGTAGGCGAGTCATTGAAGCCGCGAACGATTTCGCGGGGCAGACCGCCTGTAACCTCGATGCTGTAAATGGGTGAGTCTCCGGCGTCTTCCGAGGTGAAATAGAGGCGGGAGGAATCAGGCGCCCAGGAGACGGACTCGACCCAGCGGTCGAATGTGTCGGTCAGGTCGAAGAACTTTCCGGTAGCGCGCTCGATGAGCTGGAGGCGGAAGCGGTCGCTCTCATATCCGGCGCGGTACTGGGAGCGGATGGCGAGGTACTTGCCATCGGGCGAGTACAGGGGAGTGGAGTCCGAGCCCTTGTTGGCGGCAGTGAGGTTTTTGGGGCGGGCATCGGGAGTGTTGAAGGCGAGGGTGAAGACGTCGCCGTTGGTGGAGGTGGCCTGGAATTCGTCGAGGTTGCTGGTGAAGGCGATCTCTCGGCCATCGGGAGAGAACTGGTACTGGTCCTGTCCACCGAGGGAGAACGGGGGCACGTCATGCTCGCCGGGGGTGAGGTCGCGGGCGACACAGGTTTCCGGGCCGGAGCAGGTGGCGTCAATGAGGAAGAGGTGGGAGCGCTTGCCGTTGTCGTATGCGTTCCAGTGACGAAACATCAACTGGTCGTAGATTCTGGCCTTGACCTTGGACTTGTCGGCTGCGGCATCCCTGGCAGTGTTGCAGGCTTCATCGTGGCAGTGCGGCCAGACGGCGGAGAGAAAGAGGACCTGCTTGCCGCTGGGCGACCAGATGCCGCCATCGGCTTCGGTGGAGATGCTGGTGAGCTGGCGGGGAGAGCCGAGGAGAGTTCCGGTTTCTGAGTGGAAGGCCTGGATGTAAAGCTGGGAAGCTCCGTTGCGTACGGCAGTGAAGAGCACGTGCTGGCCATCGGGTGAAAAGCGGAGGCGATCTTCGGTTCCCTGCCCGGGCTCAGTAAGGCGGCGGGCAGATCCACCGGCGAGAGGAATGATCCAGAGATGGGATTTTTTGGTGTTGTCGGCAAGGGAGACATCGACGGCGGAGAAGACGACCCAGCGATCATCGGGTGAGAGAGTGAAATCGCCGACGCGCTTGAGGTTCATCATGTCTTCGAAGGTGAATGGACGTTTTTCCGCAACGGCGGAAAACGAGACGAGCAGGATGAGGGCAATAAGACAGCGACGCAGCATTCAGACTTCTCCTGTGTGTGGAAAAGTTTACCTTAGGGAGAGTCAGAGGTGCTAGGTGGGGAAAACCTTAGACGACGTGGTTTTCCGGGAAACAGGGCATGACCGTTGGGTAGTGGGTCAGTTTGAACTTCGGCTGGACTATGCGCCAAAGAACAGGCACTTCAGCATGATCTTTGAATAAAGCGGTCGGAATGATTCGCAGCAATTAAATTCGTAGCGAGACTGCACTACTCCGGCGAGCATGTCTGCAAACTGAATCCCTATACATTTCTTACTGTCGAGCGGGGTTGTACTGAGTTCGGTTTTTACGTTCTTTGTGAACCACAATTCAGTTTGCAGGTAATCATGCAGGCTATTGCCACTTTTTACCTTGATATTGCGTGGGTCTGGAATCATTGTCACCGAATCGAACTTACAGAATCGGTCCAAGAGGCAGAGCCGTATCATGTAGTTGTACAGTTTCTCTTTATCGTTACGGATATGGTCTTGTACGTTGGACTTCTTGACCACAATCGCGTGCAAGATAATGTCGGAGTGGCTCTCGCACATCTTGCGAGCAGATGTCGCAAATTCCGTGCGTTCGTCTGGTGTCATTGCTGACCATTTACGCTCAGCAGAGGTCGGCCAATTGAATTTGTTGTAAAGATCTCGAACCAGGCGTTTGGGAATGTGCTTCTTAGTAGAGGGGACGCAAACTGCCGCAATAGTCATAAATCGGCTCGACCCCCCAGCCCCGTATGGAGCGGTGAATGACCAACCTAAGTCTCCGCTTTCATCTAGGAAAACAATAGCTGAAGTAGACAATCTTGCGTGCCAAAATAAAAGCTCCCGCAAGGGAGCTTTAGGAATGTTTGGGATGGCCCCTGAATCCGGTGCGCTTACATCGCACTTACGACCCCCTCGCGGGCATCGCGGTTCGCTCAGGCTTTACCCATCCGCATAGTTAGAGTATCCGCAGAACTCCTACGTTGCAAGATAATTTTATAAAAAACATTTCTTTTGTTTTCCATATCTTAGGCGGTATACGACTATCGCAAGATACTAACGAGTTCTTCAATGGTCCAGACGTGATTCGCAATTCCCTCTTCCATCGCTGGTGTGACCCGCAACGTCTGGTGTACCCGGCAAAAGTTGTAGTACATGAAGTGCAGCGCAACGGCGGCTTCAAGGTTCTCCAGCTTCTTGCTAAAAGCGTTCGTGAGCCGCGTAAAGCGGCGCATTGACATACGCATCGTGAGGTTCTGACGCTCGACATAGCTTGTGGAAACGTAGCGAGCGTCGGGACGACCTGAGATCACTTTGGTTTCGGTGCCAATCACTTCGCCGGGGCTATATCGGGTGTCGGGTGCGCTAGGCGTGCCGTACAGCTTTATCAGCATCGCATAGTCCACGTCCATCCCGAAGGCACCTTCCACGGCTTCCGCATAGGCCCGGTGGCCGTCAGTCGTGATCTGGATGCGCGTGGTCACACGCGATGCTAAATCCTCCATAAATAACATTCCCCAGCTTGCATCCCGTCCACCGCAGAGATACGAAATCATCAACTTAGAATCAGCATCGAGAGCGGTCCACGTCCATACACTACCTGCTCCGCGCGCCTTCTGATCGTCAGATGCGTTCTTATCTTTCGCGTAGCAGAATGACCAGATTTCATCGCACTGAACGCGCTTCGCAAATACATTGCGAACGTGCTCATCGTGATACTCCGCGCACGCTTTCCCCAAATCGACCAATAGCTTAATGACTGTGCCCTTTGCGGCTCCAGCCATGCGGCAGGTGCGCGAATGCTGTTCCCCTCTACTAAGCAGCTTACGATTTGGGTTCGATCTGACGTGCTCAGGCGATTCATAATGACTAAATACTATGCTTGAGCGGTCATGTAACAACAAAATAATGCGAATAATGATTATTTTGTTTGCGGATTGCCTAACATGGGTGTATGCTTCGTTCATTGAGAGGAGCTGACCAATGACCGCAGAGCCAATTCAAAACGCAGAAGAGCCTTTAGAGGAAGCCGCTAAGGGCGACAAGGTTGAACGCGAGCGCTCACGAATTGAGTTCCCTTACTACAGCCTTGATGAGGCAATCAAACTCGCAAAGGGTGTTTTTGATCTTGGGACAAATTGCCAGATCGATCAACTCGCTGGCCATTTAGACCAGTCGGCAAAGGGTGGGGGCTTTCGCGTAAAGCTGATGGCGGCACGCACCTTTGGGCTGATTAACTACACTCAAGGCAACGTATCTCTTACGGACCTTGGATCGCAAATCGTTGAACCCGACCAAGAGCGCGAAGCTCGCGCACAGTCTTTTCTGAAAGTCCCTCTTTATAACGCCATCTATGAGCAATTCAAAGGAAAAACTCTTCCTGGAGATAAGGGCTTAGAAGGCGCAATGGTTAATCTGGGCGTTGCGGCTAAACAAAAGGACAAAGCGCGCCAAGCCTTTAACCGCTCGGCTAAAGAGGCTGGGTTTTTTGCCTATGGCACCACGAAACTGGTTTATCCAGTTCTCGGATCATCCGACAAAGGCGCACCCAGAGACCAAAAGAACGGGGACGCGATTACCCCCCTCCCACCTCCAACACGAGAAGGGGGCAGTGGTGGTAGCGGTTCTGGAGGCGGAGGAGACAACCTCGACCCGCTAATTAGGGGGCTGCTCAATACGCTTCCTAATCCTAAGTCAAAGTGGACCATTGAAGGCCGTAAAAGGTGGCTTCAAATGGCACTGAGTATTTTCGATGTGATGTATGAGGGTGGGGAAGAAAATAAGTCCCTGATCATCAAGGTCGAAGGATAGTTCTGCTAAATGAAAGAGCCACCTAGCAGCAGACTAGATGGCTCGGAAAGGAGTTCTATGTGTTGCGGACCGTAAGCATTCAGGTTCAATCCACGAAGGTTGTAATCACGATTGGCGTCGGCGATGAAACCCTAGTGATCGAAATCCCGATATAGCGTACAGCAAAACGCTATTGAGGTACAGAGTCTGATCCGCCCTGTGCCTTCATTATAACGCTTTCTTTTCTTTCGCCCAACGGGTCTTTGCGGCTCGTTGGGCGATTTCGCTGCGCTGTTCGGCTGATAGCTTTGAAGCGCGTGCGGCCCCGCCTTTCAATCCGCCTAGTCTCCCCAGTGCAACCGCAGCGGGGTTCTTGGCTGGTATTGGCTGACCCGTTGAGATGGCGACCACGTTTGCCGCAACCTGATTCACGTCTTTGCTTGAGCGCTTTGGCATGGACAGATGATGCCATAAATTCCAAGTGTGTTCCAATCCTTCAGATTTCAAACTGACCCACTACCGACCGTTGGGGTGAATTGACTTTTATGCACTACTTGTATAAATTGCAACTGTGCCACGAAAGCGGATGGCGAGGTCCGAGGCGGTAACCCTGCTTCGGCATTGCTTGAAGGAGGGGCGGGTGATTCCCGGCAAGCACTTCCGCGATGAGTTACGGGCGGAAGGGCTGGACTGGATGGATGCCTTCCACGTTCTGCGAAGCGGAAACGTACGTCGTGAGCCGGAGTTCGACGTCCGGTTCCAGGAGTGGAACTACAGGATGGAAGGAACGGTGCCAGATGGGAAACCTCTGGCCATTGTTTTTTGCTTCAAGGAAGACGACCTGGGATTTCTGATTACGGTTTTCAGCATCCGGGGCTAACTCGGAGAGTGGCCCTCTGAGGAGGGCGGATTGGTGCAGTGCCGATGGCGAAGGGAAAGGTAAGTTGCAACGAATGTGGAAGCGGGGCGACGGTGCGGAGAGGCGCGTACCGATTTGACGCAAGCGGGCTGGATAACGTGGTGTTGAAGGGGATCGAGCTGATTGAGTGCCCGGCATGCGGAAATGTGGACCCGGTGATTCCGAAGATGACGGAGTTGTTCCGGGTGCTGGCGATGGCGATGATTGCCAAACCGCAGTCGCTGACAGGGAAAGAAGTTCGCTACCTGCGGAAGTATGCGGGGATGAGCGCGGAGCAGTTTGCAAGGATGCTGCACACGGATAAGACCACGATCTCAAAGTGGGAGAACGATGCGGTGAAGATTGGATCCAAGACCGACCTGCTGATTCGGGCAATTGCGGTGCAGATAGGGCCCGGACTGAAGAGCGAGGCGGAGCGGTTGATACGAAACTTTGAGACGATTACGGAGCGAGACAAGAAACAGCCGAGCCGGTTGGAAGTGGATTCGGAGACGCTGAAGTGCATGTATGCGTGAGGACGAGCGGATGATGAAGCAGGACGAGGCGCTGCGGTTGCTGGCGGAGATGGATGAGTTCGTGGCGCAGTCGGCGGGAGCGGGGAAAAACCGGGAGGCGGAAGGATTCTTCCGGGAGCGGTGCTACAGCCTGAAGGTTGCGGTTCCGCAGAACGTGGACTGCGCGAACGTGGTGAACTGGGCAGGGATTTATTACAGCGCGACAAAGTGGGAGCGGTACGGGGATGCGAAGGTGCGGGGGTTCCTGGAGGCGGCGCTGGGACGGGTGAGGAAGCGGACGGAAAATTACTACAAGTGGATTGCGGACTGAGGCACCTGTTGGGAAGAATATACGCGTGCAAACAACATCTTCGAAAAGGGCGATATTAAGCCTGCACTCCATCGGCTATTCGGCGGGCTGTTCCGACAATCGAGTCTGTGCAATGACGATCCCCAACGGAATTGCCTCTGCACTCACAATGCTCAGATTCAGGACGGTTTGCGAATTCCGCAAATGAACAAGTCGCTGGCTGAAGTGCCTTTGAAGCCGCTCAGGAAATTTGGACGGAGCTGGGATTCCTCGCTTTGCTCGGAATGACAACGTAAAAAACTAAGGTTGCACTTGGCGGTGGAGCAACTCCCAAGCTTGGGACGGGATTGCAGGGCGGGAAGAGTCAACGACCCCTCAACGAAAGACGCGTTCAAGGGGGCCGACGCTTGCTATTGCTGCGTCAGGCGAAGTCCCCAGAGCTGGAAATGAAACAACTCTGGGCCGACTGTGGCAAGGCCATTGATTTTCGCTGGCTGAAGTGCCTTTGGAGCGCGCAGGAAATTTGGACGGAGCTGGGATTCCTCGCTTTGCTCGGAATGACAACGTAAAAAACAAGGTTGCACAATTG